>NZ_JBMPPK010000001.1:0-503473 GCF_049339405.1 Undibacterium sp. Tian12W | reverse complement strand
ATATCGTGGGATGCAGAAGAACGCGCACCGCTTGTTCGTTACTTGTGCGCTGGCGAACTTGTTCATGGTTCGCAGGCGCTTGATGCGCATGCAAGGGGCATAGTGTGCCCAATGGGCGAGAAATCGCTCGAGAACTGAAGAAGTTGGGGATACAACTCCCCAATTCTTGATGAAAATCATGTTCAGCAGCACGTTTTATGCTTTGACTGGAACATGATTTTGTAATTGATGGAAATTAGAACTTAATCAGATGTTCCTTAACTGAAATTCTTGAGAGAAATACCGAAACTTCCCCTTACGGGATATTATTTTCAGATCATTTCATTGATGGTTGGGCATATCGTTTGAAATACGAAACAGATGCCCGTTCATCTGTTTATATCGATTATTTCAATCATGCCCCATCACCGATTAAAATATTTGATGGGCTGGAAGAATTTCTTATTGCTTATGAAGAAAACCCGAATGTGATATTTAGCGGAAGCGAAGCTGGTCGTATCATGAACAAATAAATACAGGTAAAAATGAAGAGGAAAAATGCATCTTGATTTAATGAGAGACCCGGCAAAAAAATTTCCAGTAACAGACCGTAAGCTGGAAATTACCACACTAAGAATATGGCACTGCAAATACTCGACACTTGAATCCTTGGCTGAATTTCAGAATCTCGAAGAATTGGCGATTGCATCATTTCCTGATCATTCCCTGAGTGTTTTGAAGTCATTACCCAAACTCCGGTATTTAAGTATTTTGCATCTGCCGAAGATATCTAGTATTGAAGATCTGGCCGGACTTGAACGCATTGAATGCCTGTCTTTAGCTACGTCGCCTGGCTGGGATGCAGCGCGGAAATTTTCGCTGATTGAATCACTGCACCCAATCGCGAAGTTATCATTCCTACGGCATCTTGAATTATTTGGAGTCTGTACTGCAGATAAATCCCTGGTGGAGATTGGGCATTGCAAAGGTCTGGCAAGCGCACGGTTTTCACAATATCCACTGGCTGAGGTGCAACGATTTTACCGAGCGACCGGGGTGACGGATTCATATAATCCTGCTCCCTCGTTTTTGAAGGAATGATGTTTGAATCTAGTTTTAGATGATTATTTTTTGAATGATATTCTGAGCAGAATAATCAGTTTTTCCAAGACATCTGTTTGACATGGCGGCGGGATTTTACTCAGATTCTTGAGATTGCGGTTTAGGCCCAAGCTTTTGCCATTTCTGATCTTACGTCTTGATTGCGATCAGCGGTGCGCAAAGAAAAAACGGTGCGTTAAAACGCACCCTACAAATTGCAATGCAGTGCGCAGCATCAAGATAGACTGTGACAGCGCGAATGTTGGAAGATCGCTCATTGACCCTCCCTTTTGGTGGGAGGAGCAACGGAAAAACAATATCTAGAAACTGTGCTCAAGCGCCGGGAAAGATTGATCTTTCACTGCAGCGACATACGCCTGTACTGCAGCATCGATGCTGGTCTGACCTTCCATGAAGTTTTTCACGAAGCGGGCTTTGCGGCCCGGGAATACGCCCAGCAAATCGTGCATGACGAGTACCTGGCCTGAGCAATCGACGCCTGCGCCTATGCCTATGGTGGGGATGTGCAGGGAATCTGTGGCTTCTTTGCCGAGGCTGGCGGGTATGGCTTCCAGCACCAGCAGCGTTGCACCGGCTTCCTGTACGGCCAGCGCTTCGGCTTTGAGCAGATTGGCGGAGGCATCGGTCTTGCCTTGTACCTTGTAACCGCCCAGTTGATGCACGGATTGCGGTGTCAGGCCCAGATGGGCGCAGACAGGTATCGCGCGTTCGGTCAGGAACTTGATGGTCGGTGCCAGCCAGTGGCCGCCTTCTAGCTTGACCATCTGTGCGCCCGCCTGCATCAGTTGCACAGCGTTGTTGAATGCTGCTTCCGGTGTCGCATACGTGCCAAAGGGCATGTCGGCCACGACCAGGGCCTTTTGGTTGCCGCGTGCTACTGCCGCAGTGTGATAGGCCACATCTTGCAATGTCACTGGCAGGGTGGAGTCATGTCCCTGGCATACCATGCCCAGGGAATCACCGATGAGCAAAATCTCTACGCCGCAACGGTCCATCAGGGAAGCGAAGCTGGCATCGTAGGCGGTGAGCATGGTGATTTTTTCACCTTTCTCACGCAGTGCGATCAAGCCAGGAATGCTTACTGCTTTACGGTCTTGCAAATATTCAGCCATTCTTTTTCTCCAGAGGTGATGCTGTCATTGGTTTTTAGTTTGACAGCGATTTTGTCTCCACCTACATCCTCAACTTTATTTTTTTGTATTCTTAAGCTTGTCTTGTGTTTGATTTATTTGTGGCAGTAGCTTAGGCAGCGCTTACTAACTTCTAAAGATGAAATAAACCGCACCCACTAAACACAAGCCCGCCCATACATAATCAAGCTTGAACGGTTGCCCCATGTAAAGCATGGCGAAGGGCACGAAGACAATCAGGGTCAGGGCTTCCTGTAATATCTTCAGCTGTGCCAGGCTGTACGCAGTGTAGCCTATTCTGTTGGCGGGCACCTGCAACAGGTATTCGAACAGGGCGATGCCCCAGCTGATAAAGGCGGCTACCCACCAGGCTTTGCTGGACAGACTTTTCAGATGACCATACCAGGCTACCGTCATGAAGACGTTGGAGAGTATCAGCAAACCTGTGGTTTGCACAATGATGGGGATTTGCATGGAGCCTCGCTTATCGCCTGGTCAGGCGCTCAGGTAATGGGTAATTCTTGTATGCGTTGCTCAGCCACCGCAGCGACATAATCTTGCGCGCGGCCTTTGCCGGGGATGCTGATATCGGCAGACAGTTGCAGCAGGGGCAGCAGCACAAAGGCGCGTTCTGTCATGCGTGGATGGGGGACTTGCAGGTCTGCGGTATTGATTTCTTCATCGCCATACAAGAGCAAATCCAGGTCCAGAGTGCGTGGGGCATTGCGGTAGGGGCGCTCGCGGCCATGCGCGAGTTCTATGGCTTGCAGGTGTTGCAGAACGTCGGTGGCACTCAGGCTGGTCGAGAGTTCTGCGACTGCATTGACATAATCGTCACCGCTAGAATCGATGGGCGCACTGCCAAACAGGGCAGACCGCGCCACGAGTGTGGTGTCTGGCAATTTTGCCAGCGCATCTATGGCTTTGCTGACGCTGGCCCTGGCATCACCAAGATTGGCACCTATGCCTATGAAAACCTGCAAATTCACTCGTACACTCATTCGGCTGCTGCGGCTGCCTTGCGTGGGGCGCGGCGGCGGGGTTTGCGTTTTTTGGGGCCAGCTTCGGCTGCTTTGGGTTTTGTGTTTATCAGGCGGTCACGTTCTACGCTGTCGCCTTCCATGAAATCTGTCCACCATTCACCGATCTCTTCATCGATTTCACCGGAGGCACAACGCAGCAGCAAGAAGTCGTAACCAGCTCGCAGGCGCGGGTGCTCCAGCATCTTGTACGGGGTCTTGCCTACGCGCTTGTCAAAACGTGGCTGCATGGCCCAGATATCGCGCATGTCCGAGCCTATCTTGCGCTGTATTGCCAGGGCGTCAGTCTGGGTGTTCAATACATCATCGGCAGCGAGGTGCAGGGCAGGGATGGGGAATTCACCGGCGGCCTTATAGGCTTCCCATTTCTCGACGACCTGGTGCCACAGCAGTGAGGCGAACAAGAAGCCCGGTGAGACGCCTTTGCCCTGTTGCACGCGTTCATCAGTATTGGCCAGCGCCAGGGTGACGAATTTTTCACCGAGTGGTTGTTCCAGCACTACGTCCAGCAGGGGCATCAGGCCATGGTGCAGGCCTTCTTTGCGCAATTGCTGCAGGCATGCCATGGCATGGCCGCTGGTCAGCAGTTTCAGTGTTTCATCAAAGACGCGCGCGGCGGGCACATTGTTGATTAGCGGAGCCATCACGGCGATAGGGGCGCGGGTGGAGGCGTCTATCGTGAAGTTCAGTTTTGCAGCAAAGCGCACCACGCGCAGCATGCGCACCGGGTCTTCGCGGTAACGGGCTTCTGGCACGCCTATGATGCGCAGGGTTTTCTTTTTGATGTCTTTCATGCCGCCGTGATAATCGAGCACGGTTTGTGTGGCAGGGTCGTAATACATGGCATTCACGGTGAAGTCGCGACGGGCGGCATCTTCATGCTGTTCACCAAAGGTATTGTCGCGCAAGACACGACCATGTTCGTCCTTGGGTGCGCCATCGGTGGCGGCACCGCGGAAGGTAGTGACTTCCAGCAAATCCTGGCCAAACATCACGTGCACTATCTGGAAGCGGCGGCCTATGATAAAGGCGCGGCGGAACAGGCGCTTGACTTGTTCAGGCGTGGCATTGGTGGCAATGTCAAAGTCCTTGGGTTTGACACCAGTCAGCAAGTCGCGCACGGCGCCGCCAACCACGAAGGCTTTAAAGCCATTCTCTTGCAGGGTCTGGGTGATGCGTACGGCATTCGCAGACACCAGTTGCGGGTCTATGCCGTGGTCTTTAGGACCCAGCACAGTTGGCTTTTGGTTGGCGCTGGCGACATCGCTCTTGTTTTTTACGCCCAGTATTTTGCGAATAAATTTCTTGATCATTGCTTGTCAAACAGGTGAAGTTGAGGCCAACCTTTTGCCAGTGCATGGGCACTTAATTTGGCATTGGGATTGGTTGCGACAGGATGGCTGACGCGTTCCAGCAGCGGTATATCGTTTTGCGAATCGCTGTAAAAATAACTATGGGTAAAGTCGCTGAGTTGCCTTAGTTGTGTAACTTCTTGCTTTACCAGCCAGTCTTGCAGATGCACTACCTTGCCCGCGCCTGAACTGGGCACGCCCAGCAGCTTGCCGGTGATATTGCCATTGGCATCAAGCTCAGGTTCTGCCGCCATCAAATGTTCTACGCCCAGCGCCACTGCGATGGGGGCAGTGACAAAACGGTTGGTGGCAGTGATGATGGCGATCAGGTCGCCCTGATCCTGATGCTTCTTGATTAAATCATAGGCCACTGGCAGCAGGGCCGGCTGTATGACTTCCTGCATGAATTGCTGATGCAAGTCATCCAGTTTGGTACGAGGGAATTGCGCCAGTGTACCAAGGGCAAATTCCAGGTACTCAACCGGATCCAGCGTGCCAGCCTGGTACTGGGCAAAAAACTCTGCATTGCGACGGGCAAATTCGTCAGCATCAACAGCACCAACGCGGCACAGGAACTGGCCCCATTCAAAATCAGAATCGATGGGGATCAGGGTGTGGTCAAGATCAAATAAGGCGATATTGCGCATGCTATTCTGTCGTATTGTCAGGGTCCTGCTGTTGCTGCAACATCAGTTCGCGCAGCAGAGGCAGGGTGATAGGGCGTTTGGTGACCAGTGAGTAATGGTCCAGCTGGTCGAGGATATTGCTCAGCGTACTCATGTCGCGGCGGTAATGGGTAATCAGATAGGGTAACACGCCGGGGGATATCTGTATGCCGCGCGCCTGGGCCGCTTTTTCCAGGGCGGCTATCTTGTCTTCGTCAGTCAGGCCATGCACTTGGTAGATCAGGCCCCAGCCAAAACGGGTGCGCAAGTCGTCACGTACATTCAAAATCATCGGTGGGCGGTTGCCTGCACCGATCAAAAAACCACCACGGGCACGTGCTTCATTGAACAGATTAAAGGCGGCAATCTGGTTCAGTGGCGACAACTGGTCGCAATCGTCAAGCAGGTAGAGGCTGACTCCCTCAGTAAAGTCAAAGGCAGATTCTGGCGCATCAGCCGGGATATAGCGGGCAGTGGCGTCTGCTGCCAGTGCATGCAGTAAATGCGTCTTGCCAGCCCCTGGCTCACCCCAGATATACACAGAGCGCTCGCCATACTGACTGGTAATGCGCTGGTCAAACATGCCCAGCAATTGCGCCAGTTCAGCATTTTGCCCCACCACAAAGGTGGCGAGGGACGGCAGCTTTTGCGCGTCCAGGTCAAGTAATAATTGCCTCATGTCTGGCTATAAAAAGGACTGTTCAGGTAAGACGTGCGTATATGTTTGACGGCGACCGAGATAACGGCGGATGCTGGCAGCGCAATCAGGATGCCGATAAAACCAAACAACTCCCCGAATGCCATCAAGGCAAAAATCACCGTCAGCGGGTGCAGGCCTATACGCTCGCCCACCAGGCGTGGTGTAAGGTAAAACGATTCTACAACCTGGCCTATGCCATAGATGATGGCAACCGACATCAGGCCACTAAATCCATCAAATTGCAGAATAGCACCAATCACTGCCAATACCAGTCCCAATCCAAAACCCAGATAAGGAATGAACACCAAAAAGCCAGTGATAATGCCCACTGGCAAAGCCAGGTCAAAGCGGGCAATGCTTAGTGCCACCGAGTAATACACAGCCAGCACGATCATCACCAGGATTTGCCCGCGCAGATATTGCGCCAGGATATCATCGACTTCTTCAACAGCATGGGCCACGTTATTGACGAAGCGGCGCGGGATAAAGTGGCTCAGGCGCTTGATCAGTGAATGCCAGTCCATCAATAGATAAAACAAGACGATAGGGATTAGCAACAAATTGGCAACCATGCCCAGAACGGCAGTACCACCGACACGTACAGAATTGAGCACGGCCTTGCCTATGGCTTCGCCACTGGTCGATATTTGCTCCGTCAGCAAAGACTTGATGCCATTGCTGTCGAGACGTACTTTGATGCCAAATTCATTGAGCAGGGGCGACAGCATTTCATCGAGCTTATTAAAGAAGCGCGGGATCTGATCTTGCAATTGCGGCAATTCTTTTTGCAAAATGGGGATCATGATCAGTAACATCGCCAGCACTGACGCTATCAAAATCACAATGATCAGAGTGGCAGCAACTGAGCGCGGCAGGCCAAATCGCTTGATACGCAGGGCGCACAGCTTATCTACCCAGGGTGTCAGTACATAAGCCAATATACCAGCGACGATAAAAGGCATCAGCACCGGGCCCAGCAGCGACAGCAAGCTCAGTAGCCCAATTGCCACGGCCAGCCACAGCATGGATTGTTTTTGCTCCGATGTAAAAGAAAATGGCATGTTTTTGGCTAAATAGTAGTCAAGAAGTTATCGAATTTGCTGCCTGGCCCAAAATACAGCGTATTTGCGGTCAATATACGCGGTCAATTTGTTAAAATAGCGTTTTTGCCGGACTTTTCTGGCAATTCCTCTATTTTACCGCCTCCTGCCCCTATTGCCGAATATCATGAGCACTTCTACCCCTGTTTCTCTCTCTTACGCCGACGCTGGTGTCGATATGGTTGCCGGCGATGCGCTGGTTGATGCCATCAAACCCTTTGCCAAACGCACCATGCGTGAAGGTGTCATGGCTGGCATAGGCGGTTTTGGCGCCATGTTTGAAGTCAGTAAAAAATACAAGGAACCAGTATTGGTTTCCGGTACTGACGGCGTCGGCACCAAGCTGAAACTGGCTTTCCACCTCAACAAACACGACACCGTCGGTATCGACCTAGTGGCGATGAGTGTCAATGACATCCTGGTACAAGGTGCAGAGCCTTTGTTCTTCCTCGACTATTTTGCCTGCGGCAAGCTGGATGTTGCTACGGCAACTGATGTCATCAAGGGCGTGGCCTTTGGTTGCGAACAGGCTGGTTGCGCATTAATCGGCGGCGAAACCGCTGAAATGCCATCCATGTACCCTGACGGTGAATACGATCTGGCTGGTTTTGCAGTCGGCGCGGTAGAAAAATCCAAAATCATTGATGGCAGCAAGATACAACCGGGCGACGTCATTCTCGGCCTGGCCTCTTCCGGCATCCACTCCAATGGTTTTTCACTGGTGCGCAAGATCATTGAAGTCGCCAAGCCAGACCTGAATGCTGATTTCCATGGCCGCAGCCTTGGTGACGCCCTGATGGCACCAACCCGCATCTACGTCAAACCTTTGCTGGCATTGATGGAATCCCTGGAAGTCAAAGGCATGGCCCACATCACAGGTGGCGGCCTGGTAGAAAACCTCCCGCGTGTACTCGGCGACAAACTGACTGCTGTCCTGCATAAAGACGCATGGACATTGCCACCCCTGTTCACCTGGCTGCAACAACACGGCGGCGTGGCTGATGCAGAAATGCACCGCGTCTTTAACTGCGGCATAGGCATGGTCGTCATCGTTGCGGCCGAGCTGGCTGATACAGCCCTGGCACAACTGACTGCTGCTGGTGAGTCTGTCTATAAGATTGGTGAAATCCGTGCCCGTGAAGGTGATGAGCATCAGACTATCGTTGTTTGATGGCGTGATAGCAAGTATTGATAACGGGGCCGTGAAGGCCCCGTTTTTGTTTACCTAAAAGACGAAACTCGGCAAACCTAGTAATCTTGTCCTATACTGTTGAAATAACTGTCAATACAAATGTAAATACAAAATAAGCACAACTATATTTACGGGTGAATGATGCGTTTTGAATGGGATGAAAACAAAAATCAAATCAATATCCGCAAGCACGGCATAGACTTTAGTGATGCGACTGATATTTTCAAGCATCCCATGCTGACGCTTTTCGATGGTCGTGAAGATTATGGTGAAGATCGCTGGATTGCCCTGGGATGGATTCGCAGCATGATAGGCGTTGTGGTTTATGTGGAAAGGGAGGGAGATGTTATTCGCATTATCTCTGCCCGTAAGGCAACAAAAAATGAGGTGAAACGCTATGAGCAAAGCATCTAAAACAGACTGGAAACGCCTGGCTGGGATGAAAGATAAAGAGATTGATACCAGCGATATTGCTGAGTTAGGAGATGACTTCTTCCAGCGTGCAGAATTGCGCGCACCCGCCAAGCAGGCTGTGACTATCCGCCTCGATAGTGATGTGCTGGAGTGGTTCAAGGAACAAGGCCAGGGTTACCAGACACGCATCAATCAGTTATTGCGCGTGTACATGGAGGCCAAGCAGCAGAAGCCCCGTTGAGCCTTTATGTCAGGCGTGGGCTGGTAAGTTGCAATATCAAATAAAATTTGAGCGAGGCAGGCTCTAGCCTACCGAATATGAGTAGCTGCGTCATATTTCATTTGAAACTGTCAGAAATTAAAAAAATGAAACAGTCTGAATTTGAACTATATGTAAAGTCAAACCTGGATATCCTTCAGGGAGTGCATCCAGAATTGGATTCGAATCTCGATAAATACGAGAGCGAGCTTGGATTTCTTCTTCCTGCATCAATGAGATGACTTTTATCGGTGTATGGTTATTCTATGGCCTGCGGGATCGAAAATCTGGAAGATTCAGTGAAGCAAACATTGGATTGTCGCAAAAATATATCGTTACCACACAATATCTTGCTAATTAATGATTGGAGTGATGGTGGAGTTGTTTTCGCCATTGCTGATAACAAGCCAGATAATGAGTACGAGATTGTATGGACAGATTCCTCGGATTTGTATCGGCTTATAGATGGCCAACAATTGCCGAAAGATATCTCTCGATTCGACAACTTCAGTGTGTGGGTTGCAGATCGGGTGGAATTCGAAAGAGAAAATACGTTTTAACGTACCGATGTTACTGTCCCCTCATTTTGCCATCACAACTGGTGCGTTGTAAGAACCTCACCTACCAGTTTCGGTGTAAGCATCTCGGGACAGGCATAGTCATATCATTCATATCCTTGCTTGTTAAAACAGCTTCGCGCACGTAGTACTCACTGTTAGAATTCTCAGGCAGCCCAGGCATACTTTAGCGTTGCTTCATTTAAGCGTTCACGGCGAATTAATGCGCTTTATTGCCTGGGCTTGCACCTTCTTTGCCATTTGCTTATGCAAGGCTTCACGGGCGTAACTTGGCACCCTTGCATCTGGCAAGCTGACATGGGCCGCGGGTTCTGGTGAATTTCAAAAAATCCTCACTACGTCTCAATCGACGGTGGCAAATAATAATCATTTATCTTTATTGCCAAATAATAATCCTGTATATTTGCTTGCAAATTCCCCGTAAGACCTCCCTCCAGAAAGGATACCTGTATGCACCATGCATTGCGTAGTTCTTTGTTTCTGCTGGCTTTGATCGGTGGCCAGGCTGTTGCCTCGACCAGTCATTCTTTGGGTATAGAGCGCAAGCAGTATGGCGAGTCGATTGCCTATGACATGAATGCAGCAGGGCAGGTTGCTGCCGTCATCAAGGAAAAAGATGGTACGCCTCACGCCGTGTTCTTTGAAAAGGGTAAACTTGTCAAACTGGAGTTGCCGGGCGAAACCGAGAGCGAAGCCAAGCGCATCAATGATAAGGGCGAGATCGTCGGTTCATCAAAAAAAGGGGAAATATGGCGCGCATTTATCCGCACCCGCGATCATGGCACCCAGGACCTGGGCACTCTGGGTGGCCCCAATAGTTATGGTGCTGCACTCAATCAGACTGGCCAGGCTGCCGGGTTCTCTGATACGCCTGAACGTGACTGGCATGCCTTTCTATATACCCCCGGTGAAGCGCTAAAAGACTTGGGTACGCTGGGCGGCAGGGTTAGTTATGCGAGCGGCATCAATAACCAGGGGCAGGTAGTTGGTTCTTCCATGATCACCGATGGCACGCGCCGGGCATTCCTCTATGATGCTGCCAGCGGCATGAGAGACCTGGGCACTTTGGGTGGCCGCACCAGTTCAGCAACGGCTATCAACGACCATGGCATCGTCGTGGGGGCTTCGGAAATGAAAGACCGCCGCTGGCATGCCTTCATGCACGATGGCAAGCAGATGATAGACCTCGGTGCCAAAATCGGCTTTGGCGACAGCTTTGCCACCGGCATCAATAACGAAGGCCATGTGGTTGGCGTAGTTGATACTGCAGACCTGCGCCTGTCCTTTGTCTGGCGCGACAATAAGATGACGCTGCACGCGGCCGGCAAAAGCCTGTACCTGACCAATGCCATCAACGATGGTGGCCAGGTCATAGGCGCAAGTTATGACCGTGGCCTGTATGCCGCTACTATGCCTTCGAATGCCGTTCCTTTCGTGGATATGGGCGGCAATAAAATCCTCGGTTTTAATGTAGTCATGCTATTAGTGGCCCTGACTATCGCGATCTTCCGCAAACGGCTCAAGGGTTTGTTCTTTGAGAACAAGCTGTTTTTTGGGGCTTGAGATTGTAGCAGGCATGCAGCAAGCAGATAAGGCTTATCTGCCTGCAAGCCCCATAGCTGGTGAGTATAAAAAATGTCTGTTCGTGTCAGTTAAAGCAAACCAACAAGCTGATTTCACCTGGGCTGGCGATTAATTTGAGCCAGCTTTTTATTTAGTATGACAATATAGATTACGCATGCAAACCAAATATCAACTGACATTCGTATTAAGCATAGTATTGAGCGCGGCATTCTCTTTCCCGGCTTATGGCAGAGCGGGACCAGTGCGTAGTGCCGAATATGACAAATGTATAAAGAAAGCTGAAGCAGTGGATCCGGCAATTCTGGATTGCATTTCTGCCGAATATAGCCGTGCAGACAAACGCCTGAACAATGCGTATAAAAAGTTGATGGGCACGCTCAAAGCCGATCGAAAAAAAGACCTGCAGGAAGTACAGCGTCTATGACTGAAATTTAGCGATGCCAACTGCCAGTTTTATTATGATCCCGACGGCGGTACCTCTGCCAGAATGAGTGCAAATGAATGCTCCGTCACGGCCAGGGTAAACAGAGCCGAAGAACTGGAATCACTTACCCAGTTTTAATCGCCTGCCAATAGGCAGAGTTAAAGACTGCATGCAGCTATGTAGTTTGGATTAGCCCCTGTCCATGCATCAACAGAGTTACAACTGATAATCAATGGGTATTAATCTGCATCATTTAAGTATCCTTGATGTGAGATTTACCTTGTCTGCGTCACCGGATAACAGGATGTACAGACAAGCTCACATGGGATAATCATCGCTGGATTCAATGATAAAAGAAATGATGAGCATGAATACACATTGGGAGGAAAGACTGGCAGCTCTGTGGGCAGAGTTTGACGCGACAGAAGCACAGACCTTCATTGCACGCATTGACGCACTGGCTGCAGAGTTGCCACCTGATGCCGCCATAGGGTTATTTGAACGCGGCGGCGCACGGGATTCTTGCGGTTTTACTGAACTGGCGATTCCCCTGTATAAAGCTGCTCTTGAAAACGGCCTGACAGGTTTGCGACGCCGCCGGGCGAATGTACAAATGGCCAGCTCCATCCGTCACCTGGGTGATCCGCAAACGGCGGCTGACCTGTTGTTTGTTGAAATGCAGCAAGGCAGTGATGAACTCGACGGTGCAGTGCGCGGCTTTCTGGCCCTGGCGCTGGCTGATCTGGGACGCGAACGTGAGGCACTTGCGCTTAGCCTGACAGCGCTGGCAGGATATTTGCCGCGCTACAATCGTTCGCTGGCGCGGTATGCTCAGGGGCTGGCAAAAAATACGGACGTTGCCTAATATCAGAGAAATTTTTACATAACATGCCGACGAAAAAACTAAAAACCTTGCTCGCAAGCTTGCTACTTGGCACTGTCTGCATCACCGCCTTTGCCGATACCAGACTCAAAATCATCACGCAAACCGGGGCGCTGGCTTTTACTGTGGATGATGACTGGGCTGTACTGAACATGCAATCCAAACTGCCAGTGGCTGCCGCAGTTTTCCAGTTACCCAATCCGGCAGACAGGCAAACGGCTGACTCGACCAATCTGATATTGAAATTTTATGACCTCAATACTGACGCAGGGCGCACTGCCTATGATGTGCCGGTAAAACAGTATGGTAGTAGTAACGCACCCAAGACAGAAAATGTTGATGCATGGACTATATTCCGTCAAGAAGCCCTGCAAGGCGCGACGCGCTATACCATCCTCGATGCCCGAAGAGACCAGGTCGCAGATTCAACAAACATATCAGCGACGGCACGTTTGGCCTGGCCTCACTTGAAAGGCAATGCGAAAAAATATGATGCGTTGATGGAAGCCAGGTTTCGCAAATTTCTTCATTCTGTGCAAGGTGAATTGGGGCCATATAGACCACAAGAAGATGAAGTCATAAGAAGGCCTGCGCAATAAGGACCAAGCTCAAACGAAGAGACAGTAAGGACGCGAATCTGAGTTTGCCTTCTTAATTTGTAATGCCAAATAATTGACTGTCATCGCGTCTCTGGGTTTTACAGCGGAAACATCTGAGCAGCAACTTGTTCCCAACTATTGCGCGGCCCGTCAGCAGGCACTTGCTGCATACAAAAAGTCACATCAGAGTCAGGCCTGATCAGCATATACGCAGTCAGTTGGCGTTGCAGTTCTGCTGCGCTGATATCTGTTATTTCACCATAAGACTGCAATAGCGCCTGAAGCAGCAAGGGATTGCCTTGTGCCATGAAAATCATGGGTGTCAGGAGTTCAAACCTGTCGCTATTGCCGACGATGGCATCACCAAAATCCAGCAGTCCTGAGAGCTGCCATTGGCCCTGCTTCTGCTTTGCCATCAGGTTCCATGGATGGATATCCATATGGATAAATCGCAAGTCACCTGCTTTGGCAAAGTCTCCGGCAGCTTCGATATAGGGCATGACCTGTACCAGCAATGTTTCCGGCATTTTTCTGCGCTGGTGCCTGGCCAAGCAATCGGTAATCAGGTTTTGTATATAGTTTGGCCAATCGACCTTGATGGAGATATCTGCATTAAACTTTACGCTGCCAAGTTCACGCACGAGCTGACCAGTCTGCAACATGATCGATTGCTTCTGGTCGATATCCAGCGATGGCCAGATGTCTGCAAGCAAAGTGCCTTGCAAGCGGCTGAAGATCACAAATACCCAGTGATCGATTTCACCGCTGGCGATGAGCCTGGGTGTCTGCAATGACAGTTTGCCTTCCAGCAAAGGTGCCACCAGAATTTCTTTGTCACCCTGCCGCCGCCAGTTCGGCGGCACGAGTTTGACTATCACGTCTTTGCCCAGCCCAAACAAGGCATTCGCACCCAGGGGGATTTTTTCCCAACTGTCATTTGGCAGCTCAAATGCCTGTTGCAGGTGTTCCAGCACCGGCATCCAGGCTGCTAGAGGGGTGTGCACTATAAAGTCGTTGCAGGCGGCATTGTCGAGATTTTGTGGCAGGCAATTGAGGGTGATGGTCATTGAACTTTGCGTAAGCAGTAAAGATGAAAGTTCAAAGAGCTTAAACTAAAAATGCAAAGACCATCAAGACATCAAGAGTATTGGGACGATTCAAACAGAAAATGCGTTATTGGGCGCATCAAGGTAAGCGCGCATTCTCTTGTTTTAACTTGAACACTTCTGTTCCTATCGCATAACCAACAAAGCCCGTGTCCGTAGGCAGCAGCCGTATCTTGTTGACGGCGCGGCCCATGGGGATATGCTTCCAGGTCTGGCCGCCATCCGTAGTCTGGTAGCCGCCTTCAATGGCACCTACCCAACCGGTGTTGGCATCAATGAAGCCAACACCAAATTCCCTGACCTTGATGTCATTGATGAGAGGGATTTCTTTCCAGCTCAGGCCGCCATCTACTGTCTTGGCAACATAGCGCTGGCTGGTGGCCGGATCAGGGTTATAGCTTTGTATGGTCACATAGCCGGTATCGCGGGTAGGGAAACTGGCTTTCCAGGTCAGCTCAAAGGGGCGGCTGGATTCATAGACTGTCTTCCAGCTTGCACCGCCATCTTTGGTCATGATGATGCGGGCGTGGGATTTTTCTGTATCACTGTCAGATGCACCAAATACAAAACCTGTCATCGCATCAAAGAATTTGACGTCCAGTATCATGCCTGTATAAGGCGTCATGTCCATGCTCTTCCAGCTATTGCCGCCATCCAGCGAGCGCAGCAATGTAGCCGGGCCACCGACACGGCCACCGGCATGGATGATGGTTCTTTCTTCCAGTACACCGGAGTTGATGAATTTGTTGTGCAGTATGTCGATGGCACACAGGCCCTTGATCTGCATGCCCTCAAGACCTTTGGCAACTTGCCAGTTGGCGCCACCATCGCGGGTTTCATACAGTGGCGTGGTATCGGTAACGCCAGGGAAGTAATCAGTGCCTATGTTGCCGGCATAGCCATGCATGGCATCAACAAAACCCACTGTGCGGAAGAAAGTGCCGGGTTTGGATAATTGCTCTTGCCAGTTCTGGCCACCATCCGTGGTTTTGTATATCTTGCCACCGCCATTTATATACCAGCCCAGGTCTGGCTGAACAAAATAGATGTCATCCTGCTTGCCCTTGTAGGCCACAGTATTGAGTTTGCTCCATGCCGCATCTGCACTCAATTGATAGTGCGTTGCGGTGGCCTGTGGTGTGGTGCTACATGCTGTCAGGGCCATGCATAACAGGCTGCTGAGTATAGTTGTTGTTGTCGCCGTCCAGATTCTTTGTGGTTTGGTTTTCATTTTTATTTTTGATGGAAATGATAGAAACGCTTGGACTAGTCTGGACGATGGAAGTTTCTTGAACTATTTAGTGCCTGGAGAATTGTTTGGCAGAGGTATTTCTTATCTGATGATGTGCTTGTACTGTCTTGTTGTCAGACAGGCGCCAGTCGAAAGTATAGTATCGGCTGTATCTGGTTTTGCGAGATACGGCTTTCGTACCCTAACTCAATCTTCTATGCCTGACCAGCACCTGTTCCTGCGCCTTGAAATGACCAGCGAGTTTTTCGACCATATACACTGAGCGATGCTGGCCGCCGGTGCAGCCTATGGCGACGGTCAGGTAGCTGCGGTTGTCGCGTTTGAATGCTGGCAGCCATTTGGTGATGAATTGCTCGATGTCGGTAAACATCTCATCGACCATAGGCTGTTCTTTGAGGAACTGGATCACGGGTTCATCGCGGCCTGTCAGCGGGCGCATGATGGGATCGTAGTGGGGGTTGGGCAGCATGCGGACGTCGAAGACAAAGTCGGCGTCCAGCGGCACGCCTATCTTGAAGGCGAAGGATTCGAACATCAGGGTCAGCGGGGTGTGGCCTATTTCTATGACGTCCTTGACCCAGGCGCGCAGTTTGTTGGCGGACAGGTCGCTGGTGTCGATGACGTGGGCGACCAGTTGTATGCCTGAGAGGATTTCGCGTTCTTCTTGTATGCATTCAGTCAGGCTGAGCCTGTCGCCGGGTTCTTTGTCGAGACCAAGCCGGTGTGACAGCGGGTGGCTGCGGCGGGTTTCTGAAAAACGGGCGACCAGGGATTCTGTGCTGGCGGTCAGGAACAGGACTTTGACATCATGCCCTTCTGCACGCAATGTGCGTATGGAGTCTGGCAAATGCGTGAGCTGATTCGCGCTGCGGCTGTCGATGGCGATGGCCGCTGACGGCACGCCTTCTTTGATGAGCGTATTGACCAGATCAGCCAATAAACTTGGCGGCAGGTTATCGACGCAATAGTAGCCTGCATCTTCAACCACATTCAGGGCGACCGATTTACCGGAGCCGGATATACCAGAGATAAGCAGGATTTCCATGGGATGTACTCAACAGGTATTTAGTCACCGTTTTCCATGGCGCGGCGTTGCCGTTCCATGAAATCTTCCAGCGTATTGATACCACGTAATTGCAGGATGGTATTGCGCACAGCTGCTTCCAGAAGTACCGCGATATTGCGGCCTGCAGCAACCGGGATCACGACTTTTCTGATGGGCAGGCCCAGCACTTCTTCAGTCTGCGAATCTATCGGCAGGCGTTCGTAATTTTCTTCGAGGGTGCTGCGGCGTACCAGATGCACAATGAGTTTCAGGCGCATCTTGCGGCGTACTGCGGTTTCACCAAAGATGGTCTTGATATCAAGCAGGCCAAGGCCGCGCACTTCCAGCAGGTTTTGCAGTAGCTCGTGGCAGCGGCCTTCTATCATGTTCGGGGCAATGCGCGAAAATTCGACGGCATCATCGGCCACCAGGCCGTGGCTGCGTGAAATCAGTTCCAGCCCGAGCTCACTTTTGCCCAGACCGGATTCACCGGTGATCAGTACGCCGACACCCAGCACGTCCATGAAAACGCCATGCATGGTGATTTTTTGCGCGAGTTTTTTCGACAGATACACGCGCAGATAATCAATGACCTGTGCAGATGGATAAGGCGTAGAAAACAGCGGGATATTATTGTCGTCGCAGGTCGTCAAAAACGCTGGTGGCGACTCCAGACCCTGTGCCACGATGAGGGCAGGCGGCGCACCGGCGACGAGTTCACGCATGAGGTTATTGCGCGAGGCATTCGACAGACGGTTGTAATACGATAGTTCCTGATGTCCCAGTACCTGTATGCGGCCAGGGTGGATCAGGTTCAAATGCCCGACCTGGTCAGCAGAAGACGCCGCATCGCCTGTGATTTGCTTGTCGGCACCAGCAAAACCCGCAAACCAGCCCAGTTGCATGGTGTCGCGGTTATCGTCGTAGATTTTTTGTACCGTGAGTTCTGTCAATGATGGCATGGCTATGTGGGTTGAATCTGACGATGTCTTGGTTGTCTGGGGGTATTTTGCTTGCTTGAAGTATCAGGAAACGCAGGGAGCTTGAGCTTGACCAGACTGCCGCAGACGAAATACGCAGCGGGCAGCCCTGTCACAATCTGTCATGTTGTGCCTGGCAGGTTCGGGCGCCAGGCCATGATTTTTTCATATATCGCAGCAGCGCTGGTTTCAGTATTGAGCGTATCGCGGAAAGTTTCGTTCGACAGCATCTCTGCCACTTCAGACAAGATTTCCAGATGTTGTTGCGTGACATTGTCAGGCATGAGCAAGAAAATCAGCAGGCTGACTGGCTGGCTGTCTGGCGACTCAAAAGGAATAGCCTCCTTTAGCCTGACCAGGGCGGCAATCGGTGCCTTGAGGCCCTTGATGCGGCCGTGCGGGATGGCGACGCCATGGCCGAGGCCAGTAGAGCCCAGGCGTTCACGCGCAAACAGGTTATCAGAGACAACCGAGCGCGCTATGCTGCAATTATTTTCGAATAACAGCCCGGCCTGTTCAAATGCTCTTTTTTTGCTGGAGACTTCCAGATCCAGGAGTACGTTGTTCAGAGGCAGGATTTTTGCAATATTCGTCATGGTGCAAGATCGTTTTACAGCGAAATGGTGCAATGCACAAAATTAGGTTTTGACAAATTATAGGCTTCTTTTGGCCGATTTGCGCAAAACTTGACAACACTTTTAACGAACGTTGTCTCTCAGTAATTTTTCAAATTTATCAACAGGCAGGGGTTGACTGAAATAAAAGCCTTGCATCTCCTGACAACCAGAGTCAGCCAAGAAGAACATCTGGTCGGCTTTTTCCACCCCTTCGGCTGTGACACTCATGCCCAGCGCATTGGCCATGGCAATGATGGCGTGCGTCAGTACAACAGAATCGGGGTTGCCCGGGATATCGCGGATGAAAGAACGGTCTATCTTGAGATTGTCAATAGGGAAACGTTGCAAATAAGATAGTGAAGAGAAGCCTGTCCCAAAATCATCCAGGGAAATGCTGATGCCAAGTTTTTTGATCGCATCAAAGACCGGCAGCAGCAAGTCTATATCACCCATCAGCAAGCCTTCGGTAATCTCCAACTGCAGTGCAGATGGTGGCAAGCCGATTTCTTGCAGGATTTGTTCTATATATTTGGGCAGGCCAGGGTCCTGGAATTGCTTGGGCGAGATATTCACGCTGATGACCATGTCCGGCGAATATTGCTCGCGCCATAGCTGGGTTTGCAGACATGCCTGGCGCAAGATCCAGCGGCCCAGTGGCAGGATGAGGCCAATTTCTTCTGATATAGGGATAAATTCGTTAGGCGGTACCAGGCCAACGTCTGGCATTTGCCAGCGTATCAGCGCTTCTGCACCAACGATCTGCGAGGTGCTGAGGCTGATCTTGGGCTGGTAATACACCAGGAATTCATTGTCAGTCAGGGCGCGGCGCAGATTGGTTTCCAGCGCATAGCGGTGCTGGGCTCGTACATTCAGTTCTGTGGTGAAGAACTGGTAGTTGTTGCGACCCAGTTCCTTGGCATGGTACATCGCCGAATCAGCGCAGCGCAGCAGCGTAGGGCCGTCTTCACCATCATGTGGATAAACACTGATGCCGATAGAGGTACCGAGGTGATATTCATTGCCCTCAATGACGAAAGGATCGCGCATGCGGGCCAGTACACGCTCGGCCAGGTCCTTGAGTTGCATGGCATCTTCAAAGGCTTCGGCAACGATGACGAATTCATCACCACCGAGGCGGGCCAGCATGTCCGTCGTGCGTATGCACGAACTCAGGCGCGACGATACATCACGCAGGAGTGTATCGCCAGCCGCATGGCCAGCAGTGTCATTGACGTTCTTGAACCTGTCGAGGTCAAGAAAGAGCAAGGCCAGGCGGTGCTGGGTGCGTTTGGCACCGGCCAGTGCTTTGACCAGGCGCTGGTTCAGTTGATGACGGTTCGGCAAACCAGTCAGGGCATCGTAAGAAGCCATGAAATGCAATTGCCTTTGCGTCTCGCGCACTTCTGTGGTATCGGTGAAGGAAATCAATACGGCAGATACCGTGGCGCTACTTTTTTTATTGATAGGCAGTACATTCACCAAGAGCCAGACAACGGAGCCATCACGCAACTCCACTCCCATGGATAAATTCAATATCGGGGTTTTACTGCGGAAGACCACGGAAGCCGGATCATCCCCCATACGTATCGCTTGTCCTTCGTCACCGAGTATGTTCTTGAAATAACGGTGACGCCTGCCAACGGTGCTGATGTCATCAATTTTAAGAATACGCTGGGCGCTGGGATTGCAGGTCAGGATCTGGCCGCTGGGGCCTATCACCATGATACCTTCACTGAGATTGGTGACCACGGAGCGATAGCGTTCTTCGCTTTCCTCCAGGCTTTGTTCCATGTTCTTTTTATCGATGGCCAGACCGATGAGGTCACAGGCATCCATCATCATGGCCTGCTCATCTTCATTCGGGCTGTGTACCATCTGGTGATACACATCGACCGTGCCCAGCAGGGTGTTGAAAGCCGTGGTAATCGGCAAAGACCAGCATGAACGCAAGCCGTAGCGCAGCGCCGGTTCACGCAAATTTTTCCACAGCGGGCTGACTGCAATATCCTGGACTATCGTGGTGCGCTGGTAATAAATCGCGGCGGAGGCTGAGCCCGAACTGGTATCGACTGGCAGATTACCAAGCAAGGCGCAAAAACCATCTGGCAGCGAAGGGCCGGCACCAAAACTCAGTTGCTGGGTGCTGTCGTCATATAGCGTGATGGCGCACAAGGCGCCATTGTCGAGCAAGCGTTCCATACGATCGCAGACGTCTTCCAGAATATCGGTCAGCGGTTTGTCGAGCGCAATCATCTCGAGAATTTCTTTCTCGTGATGCAGGGCTTCATGGACGCGGCTGGATTTATAACGGACTTGGTCGATCAGGGGCAGGGCGGTGACGGTAGCGCTGGAACGTGAACTGCTGCGGGGAGTGATTTCTCGCGCCGTCAGCAAGATGGCGGTTTGTTCATTGAAATTGAATTGGGTAGCGCGGACTTCTATATCGAGCAATTGACCATCAAGCCGTATGCACTGGCAAGTGTGTTTGCTCTGTGCCCCGTCCTGCCGCAGTTTTTGCAGTATGGTTTTGGCACCTTCATGATGCCGCCCATGCAAAAAAGCTTCTGGCTTCAGGCCTATGAGCTGCTGCGGGTCACCGGCATGCATGAGTTCTGCACCTGCCGGATTGGCATACACGAGATTGTCGTCGATGAGCACATACATCGCATCCGGGTTATGTTCCAGCAAGGCCATATGCCAGTCTTGACTGGCGACAGGCTCGCGTGTACTAGTACTTGAAAACGGGACCGGAATTATCACGACGACAATCTATAAAACGAATAAGTCTGGATACTTTACATCAAGCAAGTTCTAAGGACAATGATGGTAATTAGCTAGCATATTAAAAACACATTAGCCTGCGGTAGATAAAAAAACACCTCTTGCAAAATTGTACTTCCCTGGCCGGACTTTATTTCAAGCGCTTATTTTAAATCGATACGCACGAACATGAACAAGACGTCGCCATTACCCTTGTTCTTTGAAAAGCGCGGGACATAGGTTGCCATCAGCTTGGTATTGCGTGTGCCTATCGACGCCACTGGCAAAATGACTGGAAAGGGTATGCCACCAAAGTAATCGGTGCGGCTAATTAACGAGCCAGTCAGGCCACCACCAACTTCGATCTTGTCACCTAGCGGCTTCATCCATTGATAGACATAGCCTGCCATAGGTTGTGGCTTAAAGTGTGAATCAGAAATCATCATGGCATAGACGGATTCTTCATTGTCTTCCTTGGTGCGTATGGCTTTGCTAAAGCCCAAACCCCAGGTGTTTTCATTGAGCTCTGCAATTCTTTCCCTGGTGTAAGTGCCGCGGCCATGGTGGGTATGGCCAGCCAGCATCAGTGACAAGTCGCCTTCATCCAGGATTTTATTGGCTTTGGCTTTGGCGCTATCCCACCAGCCCATATCTTCCTGGACTGGGGCGCCAGTTGTTTGCGCCTGGGATGCTGTGCACAGCAAAAAAGCGGAGGCGCACAAGACAGCGCGCAAGGAGAAATATTTGAATTTCAACATAATATTGCTTACAAATGGATACAAAAAATGAGTGTGAGAGGGATGCAGCCACACATACTGGTACGCTTACTGGCGTGCATTCCGGCGATTGTCCGGGCCCTGGCCCGTACTGAAATTGCTGCGCCATGGGTTGATGTCCAGTCCACCGCGACGTGTATAACGTGCATAGACTGACAATTTCTGCGGTTTGCAGTGGCGCATGATATCGACAAAGATGCGTTCCACACATTGCTCGTGGAACTCATTATGGTCGCGGAAGCCTATCAAATACTGCAACAGGCCTTCCTGGTTGATTTGCGGGCCTACATAGTGAATTTGCACGCTGCCCCAGTCTGGCTGGCCAGTTACCAGGCAGTTGGACTTCAGCAAATGCGAGATCAGGGTTTCTTCTACCGGTGACTCATCAACATTGGCGGTCAGCAGCGATGGGTTGGGGGTATAGCTATCGACTTCAATATCTAACCTGTCGAGCAACTGGCCTTGCAGTTCATGCATGGCTAATTTGTCGAACTGGTCAGGCGTAGTCAGTTTGACCTGCACTGCCGCACCAAAACCTGCAGATAAATCTGCCTGCAACAGACTGACCAGCGCATCTGTACCCGCCAGGCGGGTCTGGTTGAAAGAATTCAGGTAAAGCTTGAAAGACTTTGATTCGATGATGTTCGGCGAATCTGCTGGTACTGTAATGGCAGCAATCGCCACCTGCGGTTTGCCACGCAGGTTTAGCCACGAAATTTCATAGGCATTCCAGATATCCACACCAAAGAAAGGCAGGCTGCTGCCAAGGCCTATTTCTTCCCTTTTTCCGGAACGGGAGATAGGGAAGAGCAGGCTGGCATCATATTCGGACTTGTAAGTCGCGGGCTTGCCCAGTAAAGAATGTTCAGGCGTATTTGGTGCGGAATCTGTCATGTTGTCTGCGTTGCGTAATGTATTACTTAAGATCTGCGTTACTTAAGGCTATGAGCTGTATCAGCCCAAAAATAATTGATAAACGGGATTCTTACTTTCATCCCAGTAACGATAGCCCAGGGTTGCCAAAAATTCGCGGAAAGCCTTCATTTCTTTCTTTGGAACCTGTAAACCAACTAAAGTTCTGCCGTAATCTGCCCCATGGTTGCGATAGTGGAACAAACTGATGTTCCAGTTCGGTGCCATGCTGTTCAAAAAGCGCATCAGCGCACCAGGGCGTTCAGGGAATTCAAAGCGATACAGCAATTCATCCTTGGCCAGGCTGCTCTTGCCACCCACCAGATGGCGGATATGCAATTTCGCCAGCTCGTCATGTGTCAAATCCAGGGTAGGGAAGCCGTGCTTTTCAAAATTCTTGGCAATTTTGCCAGATTCCAGCTTATCGTGCGTTTGAATGCCCACAAAAATATGTGCGGCTTTTTCATCGCTGATGCGGTAATTGAATTCTGTGACATTGCGTGCACCGACCAATTCACAGAAGCGGCGGAAGCTGCCGCGTTCTTCTGGTATGGTTACAGCGAAAACCGCTTCACGTGCTTCACCGACTTCGGCACGCTCGGCAACAAAACGCAGGCGGTCAAAATTCATGTTGGCACCGCAGGCGATGGTCACCAGGGTTTCATTCTTCAGTGGTTTTTTGTCGGCCTTGGCGCGTTCTATATAGGCCTTGCAACCGGCTACTGCCAAGGCACCGGCAGGTTCCAGTATGCTGCGGGTGTCCTGGAACACGTCCTTGATGGCGGCGCAGACGGCATCTGTATCAACCGTAATCACTTCGTCGACATACAGCTTGGCAAGGCGGAAGGTTTCTTCACCTACCAGCTTGACGGCGGTGCCGTCAGAGAACAGGCCAACATCATTCAAAGTCACGCGCTTGCCCGCTTTGAGGCTACGTGCCATCGCGTCAGAATCTGTCGTTTGCACACCGATGATCTTGATGTCAGGGCGCACTGCCTTGACGTAAGCAGCCACGCCAGAGATCAGGCCACCGCCGCCAATCGCGACGAAGATTGCATGGATAGGCTCGGCATGCTGGCGCAAAATTTCCATGCCTACCGTACCCTGGCCTGCGATAACGTCAGGGTCATCAAAGGGGTGGACAAAGGTCAGCTTGCGTTTCTTTTCCAGTTCCAGTGCATGACCGTAAGCATCAGTATAAGAATCACCAAACAGGACGATTTCAACCAGGTCACCACCGTGGGTGCGTACCGCGTCTATCTTGACCGGTGGTGTGGTGGTTGGCATGACGATGACTGCCTTGCAGCCCTTTTTGCTGGCACTCAGGGCCACGCCCTGGGCATGGTTACCGGCAGAGGCACAGATGACGCCTCGCTTGAGTTGCGCTGGCGTCAGGTGGGCAATCTTGTTATAAGCACCGCGCAGCTTGAAGCTGAACACACTTTGCATGTCTTCGCGTTTAAAATAAATTCGGTTATCCATGCGAGCCGACAGGCTGGTGGCATATTCCAGCGGGGTTTCAAATGCGACGTCATAGACGCGCGCTGTCAGGATCTTCTTCAGATAATCGGTGCTCATGGATGTCTTATTGTTAGTTAAAAATGGCTTATTTGGGTCTGATCTAAAGCTAATTCAGGTCTAAATACTTACTTGTTGCTTACTTTTTGATTACTTGCTGATTAGAAATTGCAGCCGCCATTATAATGTATGCCTTTTACAGCCATATCAAACCACGATGATAGAAGACGCAGTCCATTGGTTATTAAGTGTCCTGGCCGTACCTGAAGTCGGTTTGAGTTCGGTATTTCTGATCAGCTTTATTTCAGCCACTTTGTTGCCATTAGGCTCAGAACCCGCTGTGTTTGCAGTCATCAGGGCCAACCCGGCGATTTTCTGGCAAGTGATCATCGTTGCAACCATAGGCAATACCCTCGGTGGGGTGGTTGATTACGGCATGGGTTATGCCGCCAAGCAGGCCTTTGACCGTGAGCGTGAAAGCTACTGGTACCGCTGGCTACAGCATTTTGGCCCCAAGACCATGCTGCTGGCCTGGTTGCCCGGCATTGGTGACCCCATCTGCACCCTGGCAGGCTGGTTGCGCATGCCTTTCTGGCCCAGTGTGTTTTATATGGCAGTGGGCAAGTGCCTGCGTTACATCGTCATCACCTGGCTGTTATTGAAAGTGCCAGAAGGCGTCTGGTCCAAAATCGCCAACTTCATCTTCTGACCAGACATGGGCAGAGGCAAATACTATGGCTGGTGGCGGCGCACAGGTGAGGGGCTGGAAGCCGCTTTCTATCAAGAAAACTGGGCCGCACACATTGCCTATGCGCTCAAGCTGCAAGGTGGTTTGCACATAGACAGGCGTGATTTTTACCTGCCCCTGCCTGCGGGCTTTCAATGCAAGCTGGCCTTCATTTCAGATTTGCATGCGGGCCCGCTGACAGATGTGCGTTTGCTGGAACAGGCATTTGTCGCCATTGCTGCTTTTGCGCCGGATGTCATCCTGTTTGGCGGCGATTTCGTCTCGCTGCATGCCCGACATATGCAACATCTGATTAAACCATTGGGTTTGCTCAATCCAGCTACCCCCAAGTTTGCCGTCATGGGTAATCATGACTTGTGGCTGGATGATGTGCATATTGCAAATTGCCTCAAGGCGGCAGGCGTCCAGGTCCTGGTCAATCAAAACGCACGCTTGCCCGCCCCTTTTGATGCAATTTCGATTTGCGGCCTGGATGAACCCGGCGTCGGTATGCCAGACGCCGACCAGACTTTTGCCGGAGCAAGCGAGGTGCGTGTGTTGCTCATGCATTCGCCGCTAGGTCTCAAGCTTGTGGCTGGGCATGATTTTCAACTTGCTTTTTGCGGCCATACCCATGGCGGGCAAATCGCCGCGCCCGGTGGCAAGCCACTGGTCTTGCCGCCCGGCTCAGGTGAGCGCCGTTATGCCAGGGGTTTGTTTGCCTTGCCAGACGGTCGGCAATTGCTGACCAGCCAGGGCATAGGCATGAGCGATTTACCGATACGCCTGTTTGCCCCTTCCGAAGTGCATTTATGCCATTTGTATTCTTCGCTGGATGTAGTAGAACAGAATGGCAGCCAAGCCAAATCAGGTCAGCAGACCTGGTAGTTAATGTATAGACAAATTCGCTTAAAAATTTTGTGCCTTTTGTCGGGATGTCACAATGTTTGACTATAATGCTTGCCGGAAAGTAGTCGGAAAAGCGGGATCCGTACGAAGAATCAATGCAAACACAAAGCAAGCACCACGCAAGTTTTGCACACTCACTCAGTTTTTTAATAAAGAAGCATGCCCCAGCATGCGGCATGCCACGCGCTCACCAAGGAAATTAAATGCAAGATACTAAAAAAACCAATCAACAGCCACGCCGTGGCTTTTTGCAAGGTCTGGTTGCCACTGCAGCTGGTGCCACTCTGGCAGCGCCTGCACTGGCAAAACCAGCTGCAGCAGCACCGGCAGTATTTCTCGATGCCGCCAAATGGTCACCGCGCAACCGTGACCTGGTAGCGGCCCTGATCGCCAAGCATGGCAATACCAGCAAAAGCTATTCTGCCAAGCGCAAGCCTTACGCCGTGTTTGACTGGGACAACACCAGTATCATGAATGACTGCGAAGAAGCGCTGTTGATGTACCAGATCAATCACCTCGCATTCAAGCTGAGCCCGCAAGAATTCTCTGCGACTATCCGTCAAAATGTACCAGTTGGCAATTTCACTGCTGACTACAAAAATGCCGCTGGCAAGCAACTGGATCTGGAAAGCGTTTGTACCGATCTCGACAGCGACTATGCTTACCTGCACGCCAACTACAAAGGCATGGCCGGTAGCCGCAGTCTCGAAGAAATCATGGAGACAGCACAGTTCCAGGACTTCCGCGCCAAGCTCTACTTCCTGTATGAAGCCGTCAATGACACGCATGGCGTGAACGTTGGTTATCCATGGGTCATCTACTTCTTCGCCAATATGACCGTTGCTGAAGTCAGCGCACTCGCAGAAGCATCGAATGACGCCAACCTCGGCATGAGCCTGACCAAGACCAAATATACCAGTCCTTCATCCCTGCCTGGTGTGGCTGGTGTCATCTCCACTGCCCACTTCCACGGCATACGCCTGTGTACAGAAGTCGCGACATTGATGAACACTTTCCGCCAGAACGGTTTTGACGTATACGTCAGCACCGCCTCGCTGGAAGATGTGGTTGCCGTATTTGCGACCAATCCAAAATATGGCTACCACGTACAACGTGAAAACGTCCTGGGCCTGCGTCTGGAACAAAACGGCGACGTCTATAAAAACGCCTACCGCAAAGACTGGCCTTTGAACTGGGGCCCGGGCAAGACTGTCGTCATCAAACGTGAACTGGTCGCCAAAAAAGGCTACGGCCCGGTATTTGTCGCCGGTGACAGCGATGGTGACTACGACATGCTGCGCGATTTCAAAGAAACAGAAATCGGCCTGGTCGTGAACCGCCTCAAAAAAGGCAAGATCGGTGAATTGTCCAAGGCCGCTGCTGATGCTGCCAAAGAAGCCAACCCACGCTTCCTGCTGCAAGGCCGCCAGGAGTCCACGGGTAACTGGTTGCCCGTAGAAACTACACTGAAATACGGCAAGACTGCGGCTGCATTGCTGGGTTGATTTTTTGCATGAAGAACGGGCGGCTGAGGCTGCTCGTTTTTTTATCTGGTAATTGAAATAAATGTAATATTTTCCATGTGGTGAATGTCCTGATTTATTGCGATATATGGCACTTGGTGCTATATTTGTGTCTTCATTAATACGATATCCTGCGTTATGCAAATCTTCCTGACGAAATGGTTTGCCCGCTGGGCAATCAAAGAAGGTTTGCCTGAGCAGGCATTGTGTGCCGCAGTAGCTGAAATGGAACAAGGTTTAATTGATGCTTATCTTGGAGGATATGTCATCAAGAAACGGGTCGCCTTAAATGGGCGTGGTAAAAGTGGTGGCGTACGGACAATCCTGGGCTTTAAGCTGAAAGATAAGGCCTTTTTCCTGTACGGATTTGCCAAAAATCAGCGCGACAACATTGACGACAAGGAACTACAAGCCTTAAAAATGTTGGCATCTGAATTGATGAAATATGATCGCAAGGCGTTGGATAGTGCGATACAGGCGCAAGAACTCATAGAGCTGAAAGAAGGAAAAAATGAGCAAACATGACAAATTACTCGATGTGCTGCACGGTACAGCGCAAGGTTTGCATGCTGCAGGGGTTATGGATGCAACTACCATGCGCGAGTTTGATGCTCTCTGCCTGCCACCAGTGCAAGAGTACACGGCTGAACAGATCAAACATCTGCGCTTGCGCGTCAAGGCTAGCCAGGCTGTCTTTGCTGCTTACCTCAACACCAGTCCTTCGACAGTGCAAAAGTGGGAGCAGGGGCAAAAACATCCTAACGGCCCGTCACTAAAGCTGCTGAATTTAGTGGATCGCAAGGGTTTGGAAGTGCTGGCTTAAATTCCATCTTTTCTATTTTGTCTCAAACGATCACTGTCTGATCTGCACACAGGTGTAAAATACGACAAACGATGTAAATCAAATTCGCTTGCCCAACTTTTGTGCAGCACTATTTGTAATGATTTTGCAATTTATCCACTTTTACGACAATTCTGTCGGTTTTTGCCAAATTCCATTCGGAAAATTGCCACAATCACCATTCATTACCGTATAAACTTCAAGGCTGTTGGCGCGTGGTGCATCGCAATAAGTTAGAATGGACTTTTATATATCCGTCCAACCACGTCACTGATGAATGCTCCAGCCCAGATACAGGCCTTGCTCGCAGATGCACCCCAAGGCGCCACACCGACCCGCGTGCGGGAAATTCCCTATAACTATACGTCGTTTTCTGACCGCGAAATCGTTATCCGCCTGCTAGGTGAAGATGCCTGGCAATTGCTGGATCAATTGCGCGGCAAACGCCAGACCGGGCGATCTGCGCGCATGCTGTATGAAGTGCTGGGTGATATCTGGGTAGTGCAGCGCAATCCCTATCTGCAAGACGACATGCTGGACAACCCAAAGCGTAGACAGGATTTGATCGATGCGCTGAACCACAGGCTGGCTGAAGTAGAAAAACGTCGCCTGAGCACCGTCAACGATGATGCAGAACGTAGCAATAGCGTGGAAACGCTGGTGCAGGCTGCCCGCAAGGCGGTGGCAGCGTTTTCCAAGGATTTCCGCGACACCTATGATTTGCGCAAGAAAGCCAACAAGTTGCTGGCGCGTTTTACTGCAAAAGACAATATCAAGTTCGATGGCCTGAGCCGCGTATCGCATGTCACTGATGCAACCGACTGGCGCGTGGAATATCCCTTTGTTGTGCTGACGCCAGACACTGAAGATGAAATGGCTGGTCTCGTCAAAAGCTGTATAGAACTGGGCCTGACCATCATCCCGCGTGGCGGTGGCACGGGTTATACCGGTGGCGCTATCCCGCTGACGCCTTTGTCGGCAGTCATCAATACAGAAAAACTCGAACAACTGGGCGAAGTCGAAATGACACGCCTGCCTGGCGTAGACCGCGATTATGCGGTTATCTATTCCGGTGCCGGTGTCGTCACCAAGCGCGTCTCGGATGCGGCTGAAAAAGCCGGTTTTGTATTTGCAGTTGACCCAACCTCGGCCGAAGCCTCATGCATAGGTGGCAACGTCGCCATGAATGCGGGCGGCAAGAAGGCGGTATTGTGGGGCACGGCGCTCGACAACCTGGCCTCATGGCGCATGGTTGATCCTAACGGTGACTGGCTGGAAGTGACACGCCTTGAACATAACCTCGGCAAAATCCATGATGTGGAAATGGCGAAGTTCAAGCTTGAATGGACACACCCTGGCGAGAAGCAGCCGTTCAAGACCGAGCAGCTTGATATCAAGGGCCGCGTCTTCCGCAAAGAAGGCCTGGGCAAGGACGTGACTGACAAATTCCTCGCGGGTTTGCCTGGCGTGCAAAAAGAAGGTTGCGATGGTCTCATTACATCGGCACGCTGGATCTTGCACAAGATGCCCAAGTTTGCCCGCACTGTCTGCCTGGAATTTTTTGGCCAGGCACGGGATGCCATACCAAGCATAGTAGAAATCAAAGATTACCTCGATAACGAAACCCGCAAGGGCGGCGCTATTCTGGCAGGTCTTGAACATCTGGATGAACGCTATCTGCGCGCTGTCGGTTATACGACCAAATCCAAGCGCGGTGTCTTGCCCAAGATGGCGCTGTTTGGCGACATCGTCGGTGATGATGAAAACGCCGTGGCCCAGGCTGCGTCTGAAGTCATACGTATTGCCAATACCCGCGTCGGAGAAGGCTTTGTGGCCGTCAGCCCTGAAGCCCGCAAAAAATTCTGGCTGGACCGCGCCAAGACCGCAGCGATTTCCAAACACACCAATGCCTTTAAGATCAATGAAGACGTGGTGATACCGCTGAACCGCATGGGTGAATACACCGATGGCATAGAGCGCATCAACATAGAATTATCGATACAAAACAAGCTGGCCTTGCTCGATGGCTTGAAAGGTTTTTTTGCCAAGCGCAATCTGCCGCTGGGTAAGAGTGAAGATGCAGCCGGTGATGATATCCCCGCATCAGAATTGCTGGAAGACCGTGTCAATGAAGCCAATGCACTCTTGCAGGCAGCAGAAGCACGCTGGACTTATCTGCTGAATAATCTCGACAAGCCACTCAGTGCAGCCAAGGCGGAATTGCTGGAACTGGGTCTGGACAAGCTGGAATTTGTCTTCGACGAAAGATTAAAAATACAGCCTGATGTGACCGTATTTTCCATCGTCCAGGACAGGACAGTGCGGGTATCCTGGAAGACAGAAATCCGTGCACAATTGCGCCAGATTTTCAGCGGCTCTGCCTTCAAGCTGATACTTGATGAATGCGTGGCCGTGCATAAAAAAGTCTTGCGCAGCCGCGTCTTCGTCGCCCTGCACATGCATGCTGGTGATGGTAATGTGCACACCAACTTGCCTGTCAATTCTGATGATTATGAAATGCTGCAAGTGGCGCATCATGCCGTTGCCCGCATCATGGTCCTGGCCCGTTCGTTGAATGGTGTTATCTCTGGCGAGCATGGCATAGGTATCACCAAGCTGGAATTCTTGACTGAAGATGAGATCAAGGATTTCCGCTCGTATAAATTACGCATAGACCCTGAAGGCCGCTTCAACAAGGGTAAGCTGCTGAATCTGCCAGATTTTGCTGCCGACTTGCGCAATGCCTACACGCCTTCATTTGGCCTGATGGGGCATGAATCGCTGATCATGCAGCAAAGCGATATTGGAGCAATCGCCAATAGCGTCAAGGATTGCCTGCGCTGCGGCAAGTGCAAACCTGTCTGCGCAACCCATGTGCCGCGCGCCAATTTGCTGTATTCGCCACGTAACAAAATCCTGGCGACCTCACTGCTGGTCGAAGCCTTTTTGTATGAAGAGCAGACGCGCCGCGGCATCTCCATCAAGCACTGGGAAGAATTTGAAGACGTGGCCGACCACTGTACGGTCTGCCATAAATGCGTAACGCCCTGTCCGGTCGATATCGACTTTGGTGATGTGTCGATGAATATGCGCAATCTCTTGCGCAAGATGGACAAGAAGTCTTTCAACCCCGGCACGGCGTCAGCCATGTTCTTTTTGAACGCCAAAGACCCGGCCACCATCAAGGCGGCGCGTCAGGTGATATTTGGCTGGGGTGTGGCGGCACAACGCCTCGGTAATACGGTATTGAAAAAACTCGCCAAAAAACAGACCAAGGCACCACCAGCGAGCCTGGGCAAGCCTGTCATGCGCGAGCAGGTAATCCACTTCATCAACAAGAAAATGCCGGGCAATCTGCCCAAGAAAACCGCACGTGCCTTGCTGGATATTGAAGATGACAAGATGGTCCCCATCATCCGCAATCCACAAACCACGACAGCAGATACGGAAGCCGTGTTTTACTTCCCAGGCTGCGGTTCAGAACGACTGTTCTCACAAGTCGGCCTGGCAACCCAGGCAATGTTGTGGAATGTAGGCGTGCAAACCGTGCTGCCGCCGGGTTACCTGTGCTGTGGTTACCCGCAACGCAGTGCCGGCCAGTTCGACAAGGCCGAGAAGATGATCACCGATAATCGCGTGCTCTTCCATCGCATGGCGAATACCCTGAACTATCTGGATATCAAGACCGTCGTGGTTTCTTGCGGCACCTGCTATGACCAGATACAGGGCTATGAATTCGACAAGATCTTCCCTGGCTGCCGTATCATCGACATCCATGAATTTTTGCTGGAAAAAGATGTCAAGCTGGCCGCAGTGAATGGCACGCGTTATATGTATCATGACCCTTGCCATACACCGATGAAATTGCAAGACCCGCTGAAAACAGTCAATGCGCTGATCACCACGGTTGATGCAGTCAAGATAGAAAAGAATGATCGTTGCTGCGGTGAAGCCGGTACGCTGGCAGTATCGCGTCCTGATATCTCTACGCAAATACGCTTCCGCAAGGAAGAAGAAATGAACAAGGGCGCAGACAAACTGCGCGCTGACGGTTTTACTGGTGACGTTAAAATCCTGACATCCTGCCCGGCCTGTCTGCAAGGCTTGACGCGCTACGATGAAGACTCTGGCACGACTGCCGACTACATCGTCGTCGAAATGGCCAAGCATATCCTGGGGCCAAACTGGATGCCGGAATACGTCGCCAAAGCCAATAACGGTGGTATAGAAAGGGTGCTGGTGTAATGAGCATTGTGTGTGAATTATGTGATGTCCGTGCTGGCGATATCCTCGTCAGCACCGAGCAGCTACGCGTCATCCTCGTTGATGACGCCAACTACCCCGGCTTTTGCCGCGTCATCTGGAATGCGCATGTCAAAGAGATGACGGATTTGTCCGAGGCTGACAGGGCTGTTTTCATGCAAGCTGTCTGGAAGCTGGAAGCAGCCATACGTGCTGTCATGCAGCCGCACAAGATGAATGTCGCCAGCCTTGGCAATATGGTGCCGCATCTGCACTGGCATCTGATCCCGCGTTATACCGATGATGCGCATTTCCCCAACCCCATCTGGGCGGCTGCGCATGGCAATGCTGACCAAGCTGCACTGGACGCACGTCGCAACTTGTTGCCGCAATTAAGGCAAACCATTATTTCGAATTTCGCATCATGAGCATAGGCAATCCACAACCCACTTCCTTGAATGCCCGCACCCAATCGCGTGTGCTTGAAGTCGCCTTTGATGATGGCAAGGAGTTTTCTTTGCCGTTTGAATTACTGCGCGTGTCTTCACCCTCTGCCGAAGTGCGTGGCCATGGGCCGGGGCAAGAGACCCTGCAAACCGGCAAGCGCGATGTTGGCATTGTGGGCATAGAGCCAGTCGGCAATTATGCGATCAAGCCTATTTTTTCTGATCAGCATAGCTCGGGGATTTTTACCTGGGATTATCTGTATTGGCTGGGAGAAAACCAGGCACAGGTCTGGCAGGAATATCTGGAGAAATTGCAGGCGGCGGGGTTTGCGGGGGATACTGGGCGGGATGCGCCTATGCCGGTGAAGGGTGGGGGGAGTTGTGGTACTAAGCATTGAGTCAGCATCTATCTCAGATATCAATTCTCAGATTTCACGTCTCAGGTGTAGACCAGCACTGCCATCTTTTGATAAGCCGTACACACATTAACGTCATTCCTGCGCAGGCAGGAATCTAGTGGCGTTCGTAGTATGCCGTGTAGTTTATTAATGTCAGAATCGTGTGATTTTGTGAGTCGATTTTAAAACGGTTTCACATCTTATTAAGATCGCGGTCCGTAGGTTGGGCTACGCTTCACCAGCCCAACACTCGGCCTCAGATCAACGTATTCCTAAAAAACGAAACGATATTTCTGAATTCGTTTTTTAACTACCTGCACAAGTGATTTAAGATTGCAGGCCGGTGGTAGACCGGCGGCTACATACCTTTTTGCTTCGCCAAAAAGGTATGCCAAAAAGGCGACCCAGGCGTCGCTGCCCCCTAAAGGGGGTTCCCTTTGCTGCAAGTCAAAAAATGGGAAAGTCCGAAAACTCGCCTGCGGCTCAAACATCGGCCTTTCTTTTTCCATTTTCTGCCTTGCAGCAAAGGCATCGACACATGGGAACTGCAAAATTCAAGGACAACCCCAACTTCAAAAGCGCAGCCAATACGATTGCTGTTTTTGTGGAGTTGTAATTTCTATGCGATTGGTCACTTACTCCAAATCCGCCTTATCAAGATAAATCGTCCCCTTAACACCAGACCGCTTATCCACCTTAGCCTGCAAAACCTGCAAAAACTCCACATCACTCACAGCCTGCAACCCCGTCTTCTTCACCACCACATCCGCCATCGCCGCAGTCGCTGGCACACTGATCGCGATCACATGATCAAAGTCAGGGCGGCTATCAATTTTCTTCAACAGAAAGCGTTGCGTGCCATTACCTATCTGATGATAAACAGCCTGATTGTTGTTACGCATTTGCGGCGATAACTGGCGGAAGATCAGGGTTTTTTCTACAACGACAGCCACATCCTTGTATTCGGTTTTGCCACCCTGTTCAAAATGCCCAAGCACGATATTGGTCTTGAACTGTTTCAGTGGCAGCTTGCTGTCTGCGGCCAGTCTGGCGATCTCGAATTGTTCTGGTTCCATGGTCCACAAGACCAGTTTTTGTTCCAGCCTGGCTTTGATAGCCGCATCCAGCTTTTGATCAAGGCAGTGTATCTGCAGTACGACCTGGTAATCATGCGGTGCATGGAACATCGGCAGGTGGGACACATACATGCCTTCGCTGTTGCCGAACAAAAGCATGCCGTGCACGCCCCAGGTGGGGCCGTGTTTGTTTTCGGCGTGGGCGTTGAAGATGCAGCAAAAGCTGAGCACGAAGAAAGAGAGCAAGCGTTTCATCTGCTTATACCTTTACCAGCAATTTGCCGCGATGTTCGCCGGTGAATAAAGAATTCAGGGCGCTTGGCAACTGTTCAAAACCATCGATGATGGTTTCTTCAAACACCAGCTCACCCGCTTTGACCCAGGGTGAGACGATGGCCAGCATTTCATCCATGCGGTGCAGGTAATCGCGGGCCAGTATGCCCTGGATAGTGGCGCGCTGGTAGAGCATGTGTTGCAGCAGGCGTGGGCCCATTTCTGCCACGTCCAGGCCGCCGTTGTACTGGCTGATCTGGCCGCAGATGATGATGCGGGCGCGACGTTTGATGATGGGGAGGATGGCATCGGTGACCATGCCACCGACATTGTCGAAATACACATCGACACCGCCTGTGAGCTTGAGTATTTCCTGGCTCAGTGTTTCGTCACTGCTGTATGCCTTGTAATCAAGCGCCCAGTCAGCACCCAGCTTGTCTTTCAGCCATGCGCATTTTTCTGCGCCACCAGCGATACCCAACACTTTTGCGCCATGGCGTTTGGCGAATTGCACGACCAGTGAGCCAACTGCGCCGGCTGCGCCAGATACCACGACCACTTCACCCGCATGTGGCTTGCCTGCTTCGGTCAGGCCAAACCAGGCCGTGCGGCCGGGCATGCCGAGTACGCCCAGTGCCGTGGATACGGAAGCAATCGCCGGGTCGATTTTTGTCAGCGCGCTGACATGCACACGCGCATGGCTTTGCCAGCCAGTCATGCCAAATACCCAGTCACCTTCCTTGAGGCTCGCGGCATTCGACGCCAGCACCTGGCCGACTACGCCAGCAGCTTGCACGGTATTGAGCGGGTGAGGCTCCGGGTTATAGGTAGGTTTGGATGACTGGTTGATGCGCATGTAGGGGTCTACGCTGATATAGCGGGCGGCGATCAATACTTCGTCGCGGTCCAGCGAGGTATCGAGTGGCTGACTGCGCAATTCATAGTGTTCATCGCTGACGACGCCTGTGGGATGGCGGCTGTATATCCATTGCTGGTGTATCTGGTTTTCAGTGCTGGTCATGGCGGGATCAAGATGAGTAAAAGATGCTGACATAGTAGGTCTGTTAAAATGTCTCGTAAAGCAATATAAATTCACTTTTAATGTCCAAATTGGAAATTTAAACGAGAAACCTAAAGGAACATAAGCAAGATGAACCTCATAGACCTCAAAATCTTTGCCTGTGTGGCAAGACAGCCATCGCTGGGAGCTGCCGCGCTGGAACTGCACCTGACTCCTTCTGCCATTTCCAAGGCCTTGCGCAGGCTGGAGGGCGATCTGGATACGGTGTTGTTTGACCGCTCTGCCAAGCAGCTCAGCCTGAATGCCAGCGGCCAGCGCATGCTGGACTTTGCCCGCAATATGCTGTCCATGGCTGACCAGGCCAAGGCCGATGTACGGGGTGACGATGCCAGCATCAGTTGCCGCGTGGCAGGCCCTGCCATACTGCTGTGGCGGCATGCCGATCAACTGGCGCAAGCCATGGCAGCTTACCCGGCGGCAGACATGCATTTGCTCAGCATGTATGAAGAAGATGCCCTCGCAGCATTAGCCAGGGGTGAGGCGAGTCATGCCCTGGTCACCAGCGAAGTCTTACATGGCCGCACTGCGCACTGGTCGGCGGACTGGGCCAGTATCTCGCTGGGTATGTTAAGGCTGCAACTGCTGGCGGGCAGGCAACATCCCTTGCTGGCTGATGCTGGCGGTCAGCAAGAGCAGAGTTTTACCAGCGCACAGGTGCTGGTCCATGATTTTGTCAGCCCGGCGCGATCATTGTTTTGCGGCAAGCAACGTGGCAAGCATTCTGATGGCTGGCGAGATGACCAGTTTCCGCGTCGCATCGCCTACTGGATAGATGATTTGCAATTGCTGCTGGCCATGGTCAGGTCGGGCAAGGCGCTGGCCTACCTGCCTGATTTTGCCCTCGACGATGCTGGCCTGGTTCGCCTTGAGGTGACAGACTGCGGTTTTCAATGTGTGGAAGAAGTTCATCTGGTCTGGAATACCCGGAATGCAGCGCAGTGGCAGCAGGCTGTGAGCAGGGTGTTGACAGAGGGGGCGTGATTTTTTTCAGCCGGGTGCGGAAATTTACGGTGGTTGAGATACAATCCGTTACATAACAAGATGAATGTCGGCCAACGGAAATTTCTACAGTCGTCAGAAAACCGTGATAATTCAGGATTCTTGAAGAAAACAGGGCAGATAACATGAGCAATACCACCCATTTTGGTTACACCACTGTAGAAGAAGACCAGAAAGTCCATAAGGTCGCCGAGGTTTTTCATTCTGTCGCCGCCAAATATGATGTCATGAATGACATGATGTCGGCTGGTTTGCACAGGGTCTGGAAGATATTCACTGTTGCCCAGGCGGGTGTGCGCCCTGGTTTCAAGGTGCTCGATATTGCAGGTGGTACGGGTGATTTGACCAAGGAATTCACGCGCCAGGCGGGCAAGACCGGTGAAGTCTGGCATACCGATATTAACGAGTCCATGCTCAGGGTAGGGCGTGACCGCCTCTTGAATAAGGGCTTGATCACCCCCACTTTACTATGTGACGCAGAAAAATTACCTTTCCAGGATAATTACTTTGACAGAGTGACTGTGGCGTTTGGTTTGCGCAATATGACGCACAAGGATCAGGCACTGGCAGAAATGCAGCGTGTACTGAAACCAGGTGGCAAATTGCTGGTGCTGGAATTTTCTAAAGTGCCGGAAATCCTGCAAAAACCTTATGACCTGTATTCTTTCAAGGTTTTGCCCTGGATGGGACAAAAAATAGCTGGCGATGCTGACAGTTATAAGTATCTGGCTGAATCCATACGTATGCATCCTGATCAGGAAACCCTGAAAACGATGATGGAAACAGCAGGGCTCGACAGCGTGCAATATTTTAATTTGACGGCAGGTGTGGCCGCTTTACACACCGGTATTAAGTACTGACAACTTAAGTACTGAAGTAAATAAGCTTGAAGTAAACCTTGAAACAAACAGGAGTCGAATGATGAAAAAGTTTCTGATCGCCATGCTGGTCGTAGCAAGTACGATGGCAATGACAGTGTCTGACGCAGAAGCCAAGCGTCTTGGTGGTGGCGGCTCTATAGGTCGTCAGTCTAACAATGTGACGCGCCAGGCTACACCGCCGTCACCAGCCAATGCGGCCAAGCCAGCAGCGGCACCTGCGCCTGCTGCCGGTGCGCCTGCAGTGGCACCACCTAAACCAGGTATCCCCTGGAAGGGTATTGCCGGTGGTTTGATCGGTGGTGCCTTGCTGGGTGCAGCCTTGTCGCATTTTGGCCTGGGTGGCGCAGCTGCCAGCATGCTGGGTAGCTTGTTGACCTTTGCCTTGATCGGCTTTGCGATTTTCTTCGTGATCCGTCTGTTCCGTAACAAGAATGGTCAAAACACGGGAAATAGTTTTAATCAGCCAGCGTTTGCCGGAGCGACACCATTGTCACCAGTGACGCCTCAGCCTATGGCTTTCCAAAACAATGCGCCGGCTTCATCAGGCAGCAATGCTGATACCAATGCCAACTGGACTATTCCGGCTGACTTTGATGTGCCGGGCTTCCTGCGTAATGCAAAAAGCTATTTCATCCGCCTGCAAGCGGCATGGGACAAGGCTGACATCAATGATTTGCGTGAATTCACGACAGCAGAAATGTATGCTGAACTGAAACTGCAAATCCAGGAACGTGGTGCATCTTCCAATGTCACCGATGTTGTGACCTTGAATGCAGATATGCTGGGCGTGGAAACCGTGGGTGCTGATTATCTGGCCAGTATCAAGTTCACAGGCATGATCAAGGAAGCTGCCAATGCGCCTGCAGAAGCCTTCAATGAAGTATGGAACTTGTCCAAGCCAGTTAATGGCCAGGGTGGTTGGGTATTGGCCGGTATCCAACAAATGTAATCAAGGACTCACGCAAAACGCCCCAGCGGCGTTACAGTGCCTAGCCGTACGAAGTACTGTCGTCGTCGCTGTAACATTGCTGGAACAATTTTGCGAGAGTCCTTAAAGTTTGATACGTCGCAGGTATGTCCATTGCGATAAGCTGTTAAACTGGAACCGCCCTGCAATTGCTGGGCGGTTTTTTTATTTGCACGATAGATCTGGTTGCCATTTCTGAGCCAGCCAGGTATTTTGCAACAGCCCTGATTTGAACATGATCCCCTCCGCACCTTTTGTAACTTTTATCAATCATCTGCTGGCACAAGAAAGCTGGGCTAAAAACAAGCTCTTGCCACATGCCGGTAAAATTGCCTGTATAGACTTGCAAACCATGCAGTTGCGCCTCAAAGTCGCGCCAGATGGTTTGTTGGAAAATGCCGCTGCTGACGAGCTGGCGCAAGTCACCATCTATGTCAAACTTAGCGATTTGCCGCTGATCGCACAAAACCGTGACCGTGCCTTTTCCTATGTCAAAATAGAAGGTGATGCAGATTTTGCTAATACCATCTCCAACCTTAGCCAGAACCTGCGCTGGGAAGCGGAGGAAGATTTGAGCAAGTTGTTTGGCGATGTGGCAGCAGTGCGTATGGTTGGCTTTGCCAAATCCCTGCATAAGACTGCGCTGGAAACCCATCAAAAAATCCAGGAAAACCTGGCTGAATATTTTTTAGAAGAAAACCCCATGCTGGTCAGGCCCCAGGCCGTGCAGGGCTTTAGTGCCGAAGTCAACAAGACGCGGGATGATGTCGAGCGTCTTATCAAGCGCATCGAAAAACTGGAAAGGATGCGCGGATGATATTGAAGTTTCTCAGGCTGGCGAAAATCATACGTATCGCCATCAAATATGGCATTGATGAAATCGCGATTTCTGGTCTGTCCGTGCCACGCACTGCGCGCCTGATTGATACTGTCATATTCTGGCGTGATATCTCGGCACCACGTGGTGAGCGCCTGCGCAAGGCGCTGGAAGAACTAGGCCCCATATTCGTCAAATTTGGCCAGGTATTATCAACCCGGCGCGACCTCATGCCGCCAGACATTGCCGATGAGCTGGCACACCTGCAAGATCGCGTGCCCTCATTCGATCCTGATCTGGCGATAGCGCAAATCAAGAAATCCCTGGGTTCGCATCCGGACCAGTTGTTTGCCAGTTTTGAGCGCGTGCCGGTCGCTTCGGCCTCCATCGCGCAGGTGCATTTCGCCACTCTGAAAGATGGCCGGGAAGTTGCTGTCAAGGTGCTGCGTCCCGGCATGAAAGAAGCCATTGATGATGACGTGGCGCTCATGCAAATTGCAGCAGGCTGGCTGGAAGCCCTGTGGGCAGATGGCAAACGCCTCAAAGCCAAAGAAGTCGTGGCCGAATTTGACAAGTATCTGCATGATGAGCTCGATCTCATGCGCGAAGCTGCCAACGGTAGCCAGTTGCGCCGCAATTTTGCAGATTCGGATTTGCTGCTTGTGCCAGAGATGTATTGGGATTATTGCTCGTCCTCGGTCATCGTCATGGAACGCATGCAGGGCATACCGATTTCGCAGCTGGATAAATTGCGTGAAGCCGGTGTCGATTTGCAAAAACTGTCGCGCGATGGCGTGACCATTTTCTTTACCCAGGTGTTTCGTGATGGTTTTTTTCATGCCGATATGCACCCCGGCAATATCCTGGTATCGACCGCACCAGCGACGCTAGGCCGTTATATCGCGCTGGACTTTGGTATCGTCGGTACGCTCAATGATTTCGACAAGGATTATCTGTCGCAAAACTTTTTGGCTTTCTTCCAGCGTGATTACAAGCGTGTGGCAGAGGCGCATATAGAATCAGGCTGGGCACCCAAAGAGACACGCGTGGATGAACTTGAGGCGGCAGTGCGCGCCTGTTGCGAACCCATCTTTGACCGGCCATTGAAAGACATTTCTTTTGGCCAGGTCTTGCTGCGTCTGTTCCAGACTTCACGTCGCTTTAATGTGGAAGTGCAACCGCAACTGGTGCTGCTGCAAAAAACCTTGCTGAATATCGAAGGCCTGGGCCGTCAGCTGGACCCTGATCTCGATTTATGGAAAACCGCCAAACCTTATCTGGAACGCTGGATGAGCGAGCAGGTAGGCTGGCGCGGTTTGATAGAAAAACTCAAGGCCGAAGCACCCCGCTATAGCCACATCTTCCCGCAATTGCCACGCCTTGCGCACCAGGCGCTGACACGCGCAGCTGAACCCAGACATAGCGATGACATGTTGATGGCGCTGTTGTCAGAGCAAAGACGCACTAACCGCCTGTTACGCACCATCGTGTATTTTGGTGCAGGCTTGTTCTCTGGCGTTGTGGTGGCACAATTGCTGCTTCATTTTTATTTCAAAATCTGAACCACACTATGTGACACGCAAGCATGGCTGATTTCCTGAATCGTGATCCACGCAATCCGCAATTCTGGGATGAACGTTTTGAAAAAAACTTCACTCCCTGGGATAAGGGCAATGTCCCGGCGGAATTAAAGGCTTTCATGCAGGCAAGATTGCAGATAACATCGCAAGTCACACAGCAAACACTGAACACCCTCATTCCCGGTTGCGGCAACGGCTATGAAGCAGCATTCCTGGCACAGGCAGGCTGGCCAGTTGTGGCTATCGATTTTTCCCCTGCTGCAGTGCGTAGCGCGCAGGCTGCAATAGGTGAGTGGGGCAAGCATGTCATCGAGGCAGATTTTTTTGTCTACACACCTACGCAACCGCTGGGCCTGATTTATGAGCGCGCCTTCTTTTGCGCCCTACCTCCTGCGATGCGGGCAGATATCGTCAAACGCTGGGCGGCACTGTTACCGACAGGCGCTTTACTGGCCGGGTATTTTTTCTTTGATGATGCGCCAGATGCATCCATCAAAGGGCCGCCGTTTACCGTACACAGTGCTGCATTTCGTGAATTGATGTCGCCGTATTTTGACTTGCTCGAAGAGCGGGCTGTCAGTGATTCCATACCCGTGTTTGCAGGTAAGGAAAAGTGGCAGGTTTGGCGGCGCTTGTAATATCGTAATCGCGGTTGGGTTAATCGTAGGTTGGGCTAGGGTGTAGGTTGGGCTACGCTTCATTAGCCCAACACTCGGCCTTTGCAAATGTTTACGTGATTTAAATGCCGAGTGTTGGGCTGATACCCCGTAGCCTAGCGAGGCCCGGCCCAACCTACGAAGTTAACGCGCTCAATACTTACAGGCACACCCCTTGCTTGCCATTCCCTCACACTGACCACGTCATAAGCCGGTCACCTCTATGCTTCACTCTCCCTCATGGCATCTGCCTCTTGAAAGGGAATCAATGAATAAAACAGTCACACTGGCATTGCAAGGTGGTGGTTCGCATGGCGCACTGACCTGGGGCGTGCTTGATCGCTTGCTCGAAGATGGACGTGTCAGCATAGAGGCGATCAGTGGTGCCAGTGCCGGTGCCATGAATGCCGTAGCACTTGCGCACGGTTATCTTGATGGCGGGGCTGATGGTGCCAGGCAGGCGCTGAAAAAATTCTGGGATAGCGTCGCCAGCAGTTCTCCGTTCAGCACGCCTCTGGACGAACATGCACTGACGGCAGATATCGCAGCGCAGTCTGAACTGCCAGCCGCCATGAAACATCTGTTTGCCTGGACACGGTTCTTTTCACCCAGCCAGCTCAATCCTTTTGACATCAACCCCTTGCGCGACATTTTGGCGGCGCAGATCGATTTCCAGCGATTGCGCGAGCAACCGGGCATAGAACTTTTTATTGCCACTACGCAAGTCAGTACCGGTACATTGAAACTGTTCCGCAACCGCCAGATGAGCCTGGATGTCTTGCTGGCGTCTGCCTGTTTGCCTATGGTACACAGGGCGGTAGAGATAGAGGGAGAGGCATACTGGGATGGCGGCCTGACTGCCAACCCGCCTTTATTCCCCTTGGTACATAAATGCAATGCCCGCGACATCATTGCCATCCTGTTGCATGCCCAGCCCAGGGCGCAAGTGCCTACATCCTCCAATGAAATCTGGCAACGCCTGACCGAGATGGGTTTCAGTTCTACCTTCCATACTGAATTGCAGGGCTTGCTACTGGCCAAGCGTGAAGCCGACCGTGGCTGGCTGACCTGGGGCCGGCTGGAACGCCGGCTACGCAAGCTGAACCTGCATGTGATTGCCGCACCTGAACTCATGAGCCAGTTGAGCAGCCATAGCAAACTGAATGCACAGGCAACATTTTTACATAGCCTGCATGCAGAAGGGCGGGCAAGAGCGCAAGTCTGGCTGGATCAGCATTTTGAGCAACTGGGGCAACAATCCAGCTTCAGGATGGCGCATCTGTTTCGTTAACTTCTGTGAGTACCTGGCTTGTATTTCCTTAGCGGGTTTTTTGTATCTGGCTATGGACTAGTGTTACCATCATCAGGTTTTCACTGGTATTCATTAGACAGACATGCGCCTATTCAAGTCCGCTTCCGACCTTACGCATCTAAATGGCATTCCCCTGCAGGCAGATGACGTCTATACGCTGCATACCGCAGCAGATTACCGTACTACCTTGCTGACCAGAATTGCCCAGGCAAAACACAGGATTTATTTATGCAGTCTGTATCTGCAAAACGATGAAGCCGGGGCTGAGATATTACAGGCTCTCTATGATGCCAAGAAGGCCAGGCCTGAGCTTGATATCGCTGTGTTGGTGGATTGGCACCGGGCACAAAGAGGCTTGATCGGCGCAGCAAAAAGTGGCGGCAATGCAGCCTGGTATCAAGAAATCAGCAAGGCTCATGCCTATACCGTGCCCCTGTATGGCATACCAGTGCAGACGCGTGAACTCTTTGGCGTGCTGCACCTGAAAGGCTTTGTCATTGATGATGAGGTGATCTACAGCGGTGCCAGCCTGAACAATGTTTATCTGCACAAGCAGGACAAATACCGCCATGACCGCTACCTGCTGATCCACAATAAAGTGCTGGCCAACAGCATGGTGCAATTCATCCGTGAGCATTTGTTATCAGCCGCTGCCGTGCACAGGCTGGACATGCCTCAGATACCAGCAACCCGCAGCATACGCCGCGAAATCAAGCAATTCAGAAGTCGGCTGAAAAGTGCCCGCTATGACTACAATGTGGTCGAGCAAGAACATGACAGGCATGGCCTGAGCGTGACACCGCTGGTGGGCGTGGGCAAAAACAATCCTTTGAATAAAGTCATCTGCCAGTTGCTGGCTGCCAGCAAGACACAGATCACCATCTGCACGCCTTATTTTAATTTCCCGCTTGCCGTCACGCGAGAGATCAATCGCGCCCTGAAGCGCGGCGTGCGTATCTGCATCATCGTTGGCGACAAGACTGCCAATGATTTCTTCATCCCGCCAGCAGAACCTTTCAAGGTCATCGCTGCCTTGCCCTATCTGTATGAAGTCAATCTGCGCCGCTTTGCCAAATCCCACCATGCAGAAATCACCAGCGGGCAATTGCAATTGCGCTTGTGGAAGGACGACGACAATACCTATCACCTGAAGGGCATGTGGATAGACCAGGATTATGCCCTCATGACAGGCAATAACCTCAACCCGCGCGCCTTCCGCCTTGACCTGGAAAATGCCTTGCTGATCCATGATCCGCAACATGAATTGCAACAGCAAAGACAGGATGAGTTGAATAGCATCATGGAGAAGACGACGGTCATTTCACATTACCGTGAGCTGGAAAAGAATACGGATTATCCTGATCCCGTGCGCAAGTTGCTGGGGCGGCTTAGTGGTACGCGGCTGGACAGGTTGGCGTACAGGGTTTTGTAGTTACGTCTTCCCCTTCAAGGGGATGTAGTCGGGGTTTTGCAAAGCGAGCTTTGCGCCGATGAAATCTAAGCCGCTTGCAAGCGGCGCAGTGGATAGGTTGGGATGTGGCTCTAGCGCAATTTGATTTTATGTTGATTAACCGAAACCCATCCCCACCCTAACCCTCCCCTTGAAGGGGAGGGGATTTAAAAAATAAAAAAACAAGACAGGAGACCGCATGAACCTGGCATTACTACTGCCACTGATAGGCATACCCCTCGTCGTCATCGGCTTTGCCCTGCGCTTCAACCCCTTGTTAGTTGTCACCGTCGCCGGTCTCGGCACAGGCTTCGCCGTCGGCATGGATTTCATGAGCCTGTTGGAAACCTTTGGTGAAAAATTCCTCAATAGCAGGCAGCTCACCAGCTCATTATTGATACTACCCATCATCGGTTTGCTGGAACACTATGGCTTGCGTGAACGCGCCCAGCAGTGGGTGGCGAGCATACGCAGTGCGACCACGGGCCGTATCCTGATGCTGTATTTTGTCGTACGTGAAGCCAGTGCCGCCATGGGTTTGCTAAGCCTGGGCGGGCAGGCGCAAACTGTGCGGCCTTTGCTGTCACCGATGGCAGAAGGTGCCGCCAGCAATTTGCATGGCGACTTGCCACCTGTGATACGCGACCGCATTGCTGCTCACGCCGCAGCTTGCGACAATGTCGCGCTATTCTTTGGGGAAGATATTTTCATCGCCTTTGGTGCAGTGCTGCTGATGACTGCTTTTCTCAAGGAAAATGGTATCAATGGCGTTGAACCACTGGCAATCGGTATCTGGGGTATCCCAACGGCGCTGTGTGCCTTGCTAATACACCTGTTCCGCCTGTCACGGCTGGATGCCAGTATTGCCAAAGACATTGCAGCCTGGCAGAAGTCTAATCAGCTAGAGCTGGCAGACCAGACAAATGCGGTGGTGAACGCATGAACAGCCTGGTCAGTCTTAATCTGGTTCTTTATCTCATAGGCACCATCGTCATGCTGCTGGCTTTCATGACCTTGCGCGATACCAGTAACCCGCGTCGTATCACAACGGCCTTGTTCTGGTTCCTGTTCGGCTTCAGTTTTTTGTTTGGTGATCTCATGCTGGCCACGCTGGGCAAGCCGCTGACTTACCGCATTGTTGGCATCACAGTCTTGTTGATGGCTGCGCTGGCAGGAGCGAATTTACTGGGCATGGGCAAACATCCCGATCATGACAGGCCAGCGCGTTTGCAAATCGCCGGCAAGCTGGGTAACCGCATCTTTATCCCGGCGCTGACGATACCCATCGTTACTGTCATATTGACAGTGGTGGTGAAAGATTTTCAGATTGGTAGCTGGTTTTTGCTGGACCAAAAGAATCTGACCCTGACTGCGCTATGCATAGCCTGTATTTGCGCGCTGGGCTTGGCTTGCCTGTACACCCGTGGCACGCCTATGCAAGCCGTACGTGAGTCGCGGCGCCTGGTGGACGCTATAGGCTGGGCGCTGATCTTGCCGCAAATGCTGGCCATGCTGGGTGGCGTGTTTGTTGCCGCCAAGACGGGGCAATCGATACAGGATATCGTCAAACTCTTCATCAACCCTGACAGCCGCATGACTTTGATCATCATGTATTGCGCAGGCATGGCCTTGTTCACTATGATCATGGGCAATGCTTTTGCGGCTTTCCCTGTCATGACAGCTGGTATCGCCTTGCCATTCCTGATCAACCAGCACCATGCCAACCCTGCCGCGCTGGTGGCGATAGGCATGTTCTCTGGTTATTGCGGCACCCTGATGACACCCATGGCCGCCAACTTCAATATCGTGCCAGCCGCCTTACTGGAGTTGCAAGATAAGTATCAAGTGATTAAAGTGCAGATACCGACAGCGCTGCTGGTGCTGACCTGCAATATCCTGTTGATACATTTCTTTGTCTTTCCCTGATTGGCCTGGAGGCTGGCATGAAACGCATTTTACTGACGGGATTTGATCCCTTTGGCGGCGAGCAAAGCAACCCCTCGTGGGAAGTAGTGCGCAGGCTGGATGGCTTGCTCATCGGTGACAATCACCAGATCGTCAGCGCCCGTCTGCCCTGCGAATTCACGAATTCCCTGCAGATACTGGAAGCCGCCCTCAGGCAACATCATCCCGCGATTGTGATTGGCCTGGGCCAGGCCGGTGGCCGTGCCGACATCAGCCTGGAGCGTATCGCCATCAATATTGATGATGCCCGCATACCCGACAATGTTGGCGTACAACCTGTAGATGTATCTGTGGTAGAGGGCGGCCCCGCTGCCTATTTCACGAGCCTGCCGATCAAGGCAATAGCGCAGGAACTGCATTTGAGCGGGATACCCGCATCGGTATCACAGACCGCTGGCACCTTTGTCTGCAACCATGTGTTTTACGGTCTCATGCATCTGGCAAGCAAGGCAGACAGTGGCATACAAAGAGCTGGCTTCATCCACATCCCCTATTTGCCTGAACAGGCAGTGGCGCATGCAGGAGCCGCCAGCATGCCGCTGGAAATGCTAAAGACAGCGATCTTGAAAGTGCTGGAGAGTGTATTGAAGACCGACAAGGATTTATGTATCGCTGGTGGGGCGACACATTAGGCGGGAGGGCTCAAGCGAAGTTACAACTGCGTTGCAGCTTCGCGCTTGATAGCCTGATACTAATTTAAGATGGAGATGCTGCGGTGATACTGATGGTGGTGCCAATGCTGATACCGACAGCCATAGCTTAACGCAGCTTCGGCATATCAGACTGCTTGCCCCGCAAGCCATCTGCTTCCAGATTCTTGTCTGCCTCACTATCAACGCACACTTGCGTGTCATTGACTGTTTTGTTTTTGGACTTGGCCGTAGAGTCACTCTTATCTGTGGGCAAGTTTTTCTCTACCTTTTTGACCAGCACTTCAGCTGCAGGTGCGTACGGGCGGAAGTAGGAAATCAATTGGGCATCCAGGTTGGATACTGCCAAAGGTGCGGCGCTGGCGACCAGCATTACGCCCAGCATGCAACTGGCGATGCCCAGTTTGACCAGTAAATTCAATCTCGTTTTCATTTTTATCCCTTTTTACGACGGCGCAGCTGTTTCAGAGTGACAGTCTGGCAAGACTCAGTGCAAAGAACATGCCAGCACCTAAAACAAGTAAGAATTCAAATTTCAGGGGCGATATGTGTTGCAAATCAGGCAGCAAAGTGTCCGCTTGCGCACAGATGGGCGGACATTTCGGACACCTCGGACACTTTCCTCAGGCTTTGCAGGCAGGCCTGTGATGGATCATTTTAGACCATCATTGAACTTCATGAGCAAACCTTTTGGACCCACTGCCCAGCCACTTTTGGAATTGGCAAAAGCTACGGTATTGACTGGTGTCTTATCCAGCACCTTCCAGGTCTTGCCTGCATCATGTGAGATGCCTGAACCTGCCAGACCTGCTGCGACATAGGTCTTTGCTGCGCCGGGTACGGTGGCAATGACAGACATAAAGCCCTGTGGCAATACCTGGGCTGGCTGCCAGGTTTGGCCGCCGTCCTCGGTACGTGCACCATTGAGGCTGTTGAGTTGCGGGAGTTTGTAATCACCGCCTACTGCCATACCATTTTTTTCATCCAGAAACGCTACCGAGAACGCACCTTTGCTGGCTGCTGCGGCAGGCAGGGGCAGGGTGGCGGCTGACCAGCTGATGCCACCATCTGCACTGGCATAAGCCCGCGCTTGGCTGGCTCCACCAGTGACTATCCATGCATGCTGGCTACCATAAGTGGCCACACAGGTGCCGCTGGCGGCAAATGCGCCTTCATTGGGCAGGGCGGTTAGACCGGGGTGTTTGTTTTCTTGCCAGTTCAGGCCGCCGTCTGTCGTTATCAGTATCTGGAATTGGCCATCGACCGGGTCGCCAAACAAGATGCCCTGTTTGGCGTCAGAAAAGGAGATGGCATCCCAGAATCCGGTCTTGGCTTCATTGGTTTTCAGCAATTGCCAACTGCTGCCACCATCTCTGGTTTCATACAGGCGCGACAGGGCACCCGGCCCGGCACTCATGATAATCGCATATTTGGCATCAAAAGCATGGATGTCACGAAAATCCAGGCCTTCTGCGCCGGCTACCTCCATTACTTGCCAGCGTTCACCATCGGTAGTGCGCAACACCGTGGCCTTGGCACCGCTGGCCCAGGCAACCTTGGGGCTGACGACAGACAGGCCACGCAATTCGACTTCAGTACCACTGGTCTGTGCAACCCATGCATCGGCAGCACAGGCAACATTAGCGGTATTGAATACACTGAACAGGATCACGCAGCTAATACGAGCAAGTTTCATGAGTATATGAACCAGGAGTAATCGTGATGCTATTGTAATCCTTGCATTCCTTATTTATTCGTCAGCAAGCGTAAAAAATTCGCATTCATGGTGTTCAGGGTTTCTTGCAACAAAGACCGCAAGCCTGACGGGACATTGCTGGAACTGATGCTGGAGCTAAGCTCGGCCTGTTGCTCCAGTTGCCGCATCTGCCTGATGGTCGCCAGTGCAGCCGCACTGATGCCATCGTCTGCCTGCAGGGCGGCACGTTCACCCTTGAGTGCCGTCATCTCGCGCAATTGCCCGACTTCAATTTGCTCCCGGCGCAAAGTGAAATTGCTGCTGATATCGAACTTGAGCAAGTGTTCATCGGCATTCAATCGTGCATCGACATCGGTATGGCTGGTGAACTTGACGATGATGGCGACCAGTTCTATCGTCAAAAACCATAGCAGCCACCAGATGAATTGCAAGCGCCTGTGCATGTCGTTTTGCAGCATGTCCCAGGTGGCGGCAAAGTCGGCGGCAAAACCTGCATGGGATGCTGCCTGTATATGCTCGGTCTGGGTTTTTTCCAGCACTTGCGCATCGGCCCTGGCTTTACTGGCGATGGTATTGGCCTCATGACGTTCTTCTGCGACTTGCGCTTTCTCAGCCAGTTTCTCTTTACGCCAGGCGAGCAGGGTCGTGTTGATGTCTTGCTCTTGTCGCAGGCATCTGGCTTTGGCAGTGTTGATGCGGTTTTGTGCTGCGCTGATTTTTTGTTCGAGCAAGACAGCCTGCTCAGGTAAAGCGACAGTCAGGGCTTTGCGCCAGTTGGCGATCTGTGCATTAGCACGGCGTTCCTCGGTTTTTGCCTGCTCACGCATGGTCTGTAATTGCTGGCGCATCTCTGCCATTTGCGGTGGTTCGCTGTGCAGTTTGTCTTCTGCCTTTTGCAGCTTGTCATCCAGCGCTGCCACATCCTGTTGAAGCGTGGGCAAGCCAGTTGCCAGTTGCGCGCTTTGCAGGTTTTGTATCAGGCGGGTGCGTTCCAGTTCGCCGGTTTTTACCGTGATCTCGGCACGGTTGCTATCGACAAAAAAAGGATAGACCATGGTAATTGCGGATAACAGTGCCAGCAGGCTGCGCCAGAACAAGCCCATGCTCTTTGCCCGCCAACCGGCATCTGATTGTATCGACATGATCATCTGCCGCTCCAGACACCACTGGAATACCGCCCACAAACAACCGGCAATGATGGCACCTGAGCTGCTGACATTCACCATGCTGGCCAGCATATGCGCCATGCCATAACCGGCAAACAGGGCAAAGAAAATCACCAGCGCACCTATGCCAAAATACTTGTGGCGGCCACGTGCATACAGGTAATTGCCATTGCTGTCCTGCGCATCCAGCACTTTGAGACTGACTGCTGCTGACAAGGCCAGCAGGGCTTTGCCTGCCTGTACCAGACTGAGGGGATGGAAGTAAGACATGACTACATATTCCTGAACAAGACCATGAAGGGCTGGCTGACGCTTAGCGTCTCTGGCCTGGTCCTGAGTTTGACCAGACCCTTGCCACTATCGTCACGGCTGATCGAGGCAATCGCCCGCAGGTTGACGATGGTGGAGCGGTGTATCTGTTTGAACATACTGTTGTCCAGTGCCTGCAGCAAATCGCGTATGGGTTTGCGCAGCAGCGATTCACCTTCGGCGGTCATGACCACCGTGTATTTGCTGTCCGCCTGGAAGTAGGCAATATCATCGACCATGATGAGCCGGGTTTCATTGCCCACGCTGGCGGTGATCCACACCAGCGGTGCAGGTTTGGGCATGTCTGCCGGTCCACCGCTGAGCTGGCGTACCAGTGTGCTGATGGCCTGCAAATCAGCCGTGCCGGTCAGCGCACGCATCTGCAGGCGTTTGACGGTGGCGAGCAGCCTGTCCTGGGTAATTGGCTTCAACAGATAATCGACCGCACCTTTTTCAAAGGCATCGATCGCATACTGGTTATAGGCTGTGACAAACACGATCTGGCTTTGCGGGCTGACTTCTGTCATGGCCGCGGCCACGTCCAGTCCGCTCAAACCTGGCATGCGTATATCAAGGAACACCACATCTGGCTGATGCATGGCGATGGCTTCCAGCGCGCTGCCGCCATCATCGCAGGCAGCAGCAATCTCAAGATCCGGCCAGGCCAGGCTCAGTTGCTGTAACAAGGCCTCACGCAACAGACTTTCATCTTCTGCGACAACGCACTTAGGCATGTTGTTCTCCCTTGGCAGTTACAACAGGTACGGTGATGGTCGCAGCAACCCCGCTGGGGAAATTACCTACCAGTACAAAACTCGCCGCATTGCCATGCGCGAGGCGCAGGCGCTCACGCACATTCTTCAAGCCTATGCCAGTACCGCCAATTTCTGTGCCCAGACCATTGCCGTCATCAGCTACCGTGACGGCGACATTGCCTTCATGCTGCCTGGCGATGATCCATATCGTGCCGCCGCCGGTCTTGGGTTCCAGGCCATGCTTGATGGCGTTTTCCACCAGGGTTTGCAACATCATCATGGGGAAGGGCAAGGCTTTCAATTCTGGCGGTACCTGGATTTGTATATTCAGGCGTGTGCCCATGCGTATCTTCATGATGTCGAGATAGGCGATGGAGCGTTCCAGTTCTTCACCTATGGTCGAGGCAGTATCTTCAGTGCGTGGTAAGGAATGGCGCAAGTAAGTGATCAGGTTGCCCAGCATCTGGTCAGCCGCTGCGGGGTCAGCGCGTGTCAATAATTGCGCGCTGGCCAGGGTGTTGTACAGGAAGTGCGGCTCTACCTGGGCATGCAGCAAGTTGAGTTTGGCGACCGTCAGTTCTTTTTCCGTCACAGATTGCGCTGCACTGGCTTTTTCCTTGCGCCTGCGTTCTGCAATGCGCCGGGTGATGGCGCGGGTGATGGCTTCTGCGTTTTCCAGGTTTGTTCCATTGTCGACAAGGAAGAAATCTGTCCACGCCGGGCGCTCAGGTTCACAAATCAGGGTCAGGCTGCCTATGCCATCGCCGGGTGTGATGGTGGCGAGAATCTGGTTGCGCTTGGTCGTCAGAAAATCCAGTACTTTCAACTCGTCAATGAAGTTGGCCTGGTAAGGGTCTATGCGCTTGATCTTGGCACGTATTTGCAGGCTGTCTCTGGCGCTCTCTGTATCTTCTGCACCCGGCAACTCGCGGATGGCAGCATCGACGAGCTCAAAAGCTTCACTGGCTTCCAGCGGGATTTCTATCTGGCGGCGCTGGCGGTTGGCCAGCGTATTGGTATCGACCTTGCTGGCAATCAGGCGCACCCGGCGCACATGCGAGAAGCTGATGCCCATGACCAAGGCCACGAGACTGAAAGGGATGAGAATAAACTCACCTGGCATATGGTTCCTGAAAATACCATTCACGATGAATATCGTCGTGAACAGGATCAGCAGTCCCCAGCCAAAACTGGAGCGTAAGATAAACCAGATAGTCGTGAACATTGTTATTTCCTTCTTATTTGCGATTGCTGCCAAGAATAATTGCCTGCGCGGCTTTCGTCTCGCATTTTCCGACGAAAGCAAAAAAAATCTGATGAATACGGGAAATGAAGGCACAAAGCCAGCTTTGCCATGAACATGAAATAGGGCTTGTATTTTTACTGTGTGGCGCATAGTATTATGCTGTGTACGACACAGTATGACTAAAAACAAGGAAATGAAAGACATGTCAGAAGACAGGCTGGACAAAATGCGTCTGGAATTACGGCGCGGGGCCCTGGTGCTGGCCGTGCTGGGTTCATTGCGGCAGGCGCAGTATGGTTATTCCCTGCGCAAAGCCTTGCTCGACCATGGCCTCGATATAGACGAGGGCACTTTATATCCCCTGGTCAGGCGGCTGGCTGACCAGGGTTTGCTTGACAGTGAATGGCAACAGGGAGAGGGCCGCGAGAGGCGCTATTACATCCTGTCGCCAGCTGGCATGGAATTACTGGGAAAACTCACGCAGGAATGGCAGGCCTTGAATGGCACGCTGACGACTATTTTGGAGACTGGACGATGACTCTGCTGCAAAAATACATACATGCGGTGAAACAGGAATTACCGCAGGCGCAAAAAGAAGACATAGGCCGTGAATTGCAGGCCAACATTCTTGATCAACTCGATGCCATCCAGGAGCAAACCGGCAGAGAGGCGACCGAGCAGGAAGTCGCCGGCGTATTGGAAAAACTCGGTCATCCGGCGCAGGTTGCCGCACGTTATAGCCCTGTCACACCTTTGGTCAGCAGTGAGCTGATGCCTGCCTACAAGCTGGTCATCAACTATGTGCTGGGTCTTGCATTGCTTTTGCATACCTTGAAAAGCGCGATGGTATTTTTACAGGCAGAGCATTACAAGATCTCGCAGGCATTGATGCAGTTAATTTACGGTTTTATTGACCAGGCGACGATGATTTTCACCTCGGTGACGATTGCGTTTTATCTGGCAGCAAAAAGTGGAATGTTATCCACCTGGGGGAATAACAGGAACTGGCGGGCGCAAGACTTGTCTGAACAGGAGTATGACTGGCAAAAGATACGCGGCAGCGACATTCTCACGGACTTATCTTCTTGTGGGTTTATGTTGCTGTTGATCTGGCACAAGTTCTGGATGTCAGATGCCAGCCTGCAGCAGTTGCGTGTAGATTTTTCGCCGGCCATTGCCAGTTATCTGCCCTGGATGAGAGCACTGCTGCTGTGCTCTGTCGCATTTTATATCTGGTGTGCAATCCAGCCCGTGTGGAGTAAATTGAAATTACAATTGAATATCGTGCAAAATACCATGTATGCAGCGCTGTTCTTTTTTTTTAGCCAGCTTGATGCATTGATACATAACATAGGTCTGCCAGCCATATTGGACTTGCAAAGGCTGGACCGTGGCATACGCCTGGCTTGTTTTGCTTATGTCTTGTACTTGCTGTATGAATGCGTGCGGGATGGACGTCGTTTGCAGCAACTCGGCAGTGTGCATGTTGGTACTCGACTGACCGATTGAGTTTGGTAAATAAGTTTGGTAAATAAGTTTGGCAAATAAGTTGGGTAAAGAAGTTGGGTAAATAAGCGTAGTAAATTTTCCGCTTCTGGATATTTTTTGACAGTAAATTAGAAAGCAATATATGGATATTGATCCCCTGGAAACCGTAGAGCAATTGACAGAGCAACAGGAAGAAGCCAAACAAAACAAGGCCAGCAACCAATTGAATATCTGGGTTGCCATCACTGTCGCCTTGCTGGCGACTTTCATGGGTATATGCAAGGTCAAGGACGATAATATCGTCCAGGCCATGCAACAATCGCAGGCCAACAAAATAGATCACTGGGCGTTTTACCAGGCGCGCAATATGCGGGAAGAACTGGCCAAATCAACGGAGCTGCAACTGCGCCTGGCTTCCAAAAATGTACCTGCTGACCAAAGGGCAGAATATCAGGCCGCCATCGATAGCTACACAAAACTGGCGAAAGAACAGCACGACAAAAAAGAAGAGTTGAAAAAACAGGCAGAGCAAGACCAGGTCGATTATGACAACGCCAATTACAAGGACGACCAGTTCGACTTGTCAGATGCCTTGCTGGCGATTGCGATTTCCTTGCTGGCAGTCACTGCACTGACCAAACAGCGCTGGTTGTATTTCGTCACGCTGGTGCCTACCGGTTTTGGCGTACTGATGGGTCTGGCAGGTTTGATGGGCTGGCATATACATCCAACGGCGCTGGTGGCCTTGTTGTCTTGATGGAATAGGTAATTACAAAAATACGGTAGCAATGAAGACATAAATCCATGTATGGATAATTTAATTTATGCTATCGTATTTGACGGTTGCCGGGTTGGGCGAAAATTCTTTTGAGCGAAAGATTTGATAAACTCGCTGTCAAACTCGCTATCAAATTTTCTGTTAAATTTTTCTTTACCCCACCGACCTCTAACCCAGCACAAAGGTTTTATATGGATATCAAACTGAACTTCATCAACCGGTCGAATGACACGAATAATTCCAGTGTCGTGATTTTTCAAAAAAACCTTGTGACCAATTTTGATGAAACTGCCGTAGCATGGAAGGTCATAGAAAATTGCGGCGTTGGTGCTAATCACCCTTTCACGTATCCATTGAATTCTCATGTAAGTATCAATGATTCATGGGGGAATTACACTCCCCAGATCGCTGCGCAAAATGGGAACCTGTTCCATGTGACTTTGAGCAATTCTGGCACACAATTGTCGTTGGCGGGCGATGCGAGCAATCCGGCGCAAGTACATGTCGCGAACGAATTGACCAAAGGAGCTATCAATGCCTCGATTTACAAGGGCGGTTCTTTGCTGGCGACTCGCACATCCATCGCACCAGCGCAAAGTGCCGCTTTCGAGTTCAAACCTGTCATCTGGATAGGTGTTGCCTCACAGGTGGTACAGGGGCAGGTCATGAATTCTGCGATTATCTCCAACTTCAATACCGAACTGTCTTTGCTTGGCATTGCCGAGGCCGATATCATCATGACAGGCGGCGGCCCTGGTGCCAATTCCACACCTTTTGCTTTTCATTTTGAAAATATACGCTATGCCTGAAACCATGCTGGACAAACCTGACAGCATCCTGATGCACTCAGCTTTAGTTCAGCTTTAGTTTAGCTTTGGGTCAGGTTTAGCTCAGGGTTTGCCGGGCGGATCAAGCCGTATCACCGCCATCGGTGGTGGTTCATTCGGCAGCCACTTCTGATGGATGCGGGCAAAGTGGCCTTCTTTCTTCAGCCAGCGCAAGGCATCTTCCCAGACCTTGATCGTGGCTGGCGAAGTGGAGGTGGAGAATGCCAGGTACAGTTCCAGGCTGTCGAGAACTTTAACCTTCTCCACATCATCTGCAGTGTGGCCAATTTCCTTGAGTACCGACGAAACTACCAGGCTGCCTTCCACCCATAAATCAAAACGTTTGGCCAGCAGCATATTCGCAATGATTTGTGGTGTCGGCGCCTGTTCTATATTTTGAAAACCCTTCTTGCGTGCGGTATCTGCAAAGATGCTGGAACGATAGGCACCGACCTTGAGTTTTTGTATTTCATCGCCCATGCTGTGCAGGCGTGCGGCATTGCCTTTGCGGGTATACAAAGATGTGGTTGAGACCGCAATCGGGCCTAGCAAGACCATGAGTTTTTCGCGTTCTTCAGAACGCCCAACCGTAAACAACAGGGTGTTCGGTTCTTCTAGCAGCGCCTTGTAGCCGCGTGCCCAGGGTACGACTTGTATGGGCTGGCTGCTGCCTATGTGTGCCTGCATGGCTTGCACGACTTCGACGGCCATGCCCTCTGCCTTATTGCCACTGCCAAAGCTGATGGGGGGCCAGTCTTCGGTGAAAATCTGCAGGTCTTGCGCCATTGCCGGCATCATAAGACCGGGCAATACCAATATGCCAAGCAGCAGGATGTTAAGCAGACGGGAATAAGTCTTGAAGGTGGAGAGATTTTCCGGGCGCATCTTGAACCATTATCTTGTTGTGCAAAATGTAAGTAGCATTTGCGGACTGCGATGATAGTGTCTTGCGTGTATATTGCATTACCGGAATTTACAACAATTGCTGCCCTGAAGATAGCTGTACGCAAAAACTGTGTCGCTTATGACGCATGCCGACACAGTTTTCTACAAATGGAATTTGAATTTCTGGCGGCTCGTCAGTTTTTTTCCGCAGATGGTTTTTCTGTCATCCTCAATTCCAGTGCCTTTTTAAATTCTGTGAAACTACCGCTACGGCCATGTACGCCAACCAGCTGCTGTACTTGCAACTGATGTTGTGTGATCAGGCTGTCCAGTTCCAGACCTACGTCAAACACGGGCGGGATGGGGCCGATTTCAGGCAGGTAAAACAGGTCACCCTGAAACAGGGTCTGGGTGCTTTTGTCATAAGCTACCAGCATGTCAGATGCATGGCTGCTGGCGATGGGATAAATGCGTATGCTGCGGCCACCGAGGTCGATATCAAACACGCTGGTGACTTCCTGCACCTTGCTGGCGACTGCCTTACCCAGTTGCCTTTCGATGGCCAGGCGGCCATCCTTGCCTGCGAGGATATGCAGGCCATCCTGTATATAAGACGGCGCACCGGCTATGTGGTCGCGATGGCTATGTGACAGTACCAGGTAGGCCAGCTTGCGGCCAGGAGCTGTCTGTTCTATCAATGCCCTGACTTTGGCTGCTTCTGCTGCGCTGACAGGCGCATCATAGATTGCCACGCTATGCGTACCGACCGAGAAAGCCGTGTGATAGCCAGATTCACTACCATCAACCCGGTAAGTGCCGGGAGCTATCATGGTGGCACGCAGTGCTCCCTTGTCCTGTTTTTCTATATATGTTGCGGGCAGCGCAAAGCTGTGGGCATCAACATGCTCTGCCACTGCCGCACTGATCTTCCATTGCAGTACCAGTCGCCCACCGTCTTTTACTGTGATCTGGCGGGGCTGCCTGAAATTTTTCGTGCTGCCATAATCGGCGTATTCATAAGTGGAGGCCGCGGTTTTTGCACTCAATACCTGGCCGCTGCTGCGCTCTATGATCATGCTGGCAGGGCTGCCAGCGGCATCATTGAAATTCACTTGCTGGTAATTTTTATTTTCAGCACCGGGTAAATCGATGGGCATGTGCATGCTGCCAAGTTCCAGCAAGAGTGTCGGGCTCAGGAATAGCAGGTCGGCATATTCATTGCGTGCCTCAGCGGCAGTCTCGCGCTCTATCTCTATGCCTTGCCGCCATTGCAGCAAATCCACCGCTGCCGCACCGTCTTTGTTGCCAGTCGTCAGGAAATGAAAGCGTATATTGCCTGGCCACACAGATTCACTGATGGTGCGAAACTGTCCATCTTTTTGTAATATGACTTGCTGCTTGAGTTTGATTTCTTGCTGCGCATTTTGTGGCGTTGCGGCCTGGTGCGATGCAAAACGCACGCCCTGCATCTCCAGCGTGATTGCAAAAGCAGAGGGCATGTCTTGCGCCATGATGCGGCTGGCAGAAAACAAAATACAGATACCGGTAGCAGCCAGTATCAGCCGCAAGCTATGTGATGCATGCATGGTCGTCTCTCTTTATTGGGTGAAGGTAGTGAAACTGTCAGCCTTGATGTGGCACACAGCTTTGGGCAAGAGACGGCAAGCCTGGTTCAAAAAATCCAAACCTCGGCAGCATGCTTTCGTCACATCACAGTAAAGTGTGAGACGACAAGGAAGGAAATGCAGGAATGAAGATGGGAATGAAAATAAGGAGGGGAAGGATCTCGATTGCCACGTCCGCCGCGAGACATACGTGTCAGTTCAAGCAACTTTAGAAAAAGCGATGGAAGAAAAAAACCAGCCTGTCATCCCTGTGACAGGGCAGGCTGGTTTTTTGCGAGGTATTAGGTTCTAGCGTTCACTCAAACCACGCATCTTCGCATTGCGGGCATCATCCTTTTCTTTTGCCGGTTCAGCCCTTGGTGCTGGAGCAGGCGCTGGTGCCGGGGCAGCCCGTGGAGCCGGAGCTGCTACTGGAGCGGGAGCAGGCGTATGCACTATCGCTGGTGCCGGTGCCTGTCTCTGTTCCATTCTTGGCTCCATCCTCTGTTCCATGCGTGGGGCCTGTTGTGGTGCTGGATGTGGTGCTGGCTGTATCATGGGTTGCGGAGCCTGTCTTTCTACCGGCCTTTCCACAGGCCGCTCTACCGGCGCGACTGGTACTGGTCTTTCCCTCATGCGTTCAACCGGTCTTTCATTGCCACGGTCTATACGCTCCGGCTGGCGTTCCACACGTATTTCCTGTGCTGGATTATTGTTGATGCCATTGCCATATCTTAATGACCTGTCATTGTTTTCAGCTGGCCTGTTTTGATTCACGGGATTGGGCGTGCCCATGATCGCATTATTGACCGGGGCGTTCGCGGCAGGCGAGCGCACAGGTGGATTGCTGATAACATTGACCGGGGGCGCGACATTCGGTGCGATATTATTACTGGGCTGCACATTCACTGTTGCCGCTGGTGGATTAGCTGATGGATTATTCAGCTGCGGACGCTGATAAACATTATTGCCCTGATTGATATTGTTAGGTGCACCATTGCCATAGATGCGTGGCGCATTTCCCTGTATCTCCGGGCTGCGGTTCATATTGCCCATGCCCTGATTAGACGGGTTATTTGCAGGTGCAAGGCTATTGCCATTGCCATTGGCAGGTGGCGTATTGACTGCATTTGAAATAATGCCCGACACCGTATTGGGCTGTGCATTCGGTGTTGCGACTGCATTATTCTGCCCGCGTGGGTTGCCATTGATTTCTGCCGGGCGGTTCACTGGCCTGGCTTCATTCGGGTTCAGGTTGGTGATGGTGCCAGCATTGCGTGCCGGTGGCATGTCCAGATTTCTTTGCCTGAATTGTTCACCGTTACGCAAATTACCCTGACGTGCTTCACCAAAGCGGTTATTGCTGACTGGTGTGATATTCGGTGCCTCGGTGACTACTGCCGGGGCCTGGCGGTTTTGTACTGCTGCGACAGGATTCCTCGATACTGGCAATACATGCTCACCTCGTACAAAGGTGTTGGTGGGGACGATGGTGACGGCATTACGCACGCCCTGGTTCACAAAGCGAGCATTCGTGATCGTGCTGTTGACCGCCATGTTTTGATTCAGGCGTTGTATATACTGGTTGCTATGGGCATATCCTGGTTTATAGACTTCCCCAGGCCCCAGCGGGAACCAGGCAACCGAAGGATGCGAACCCGGTTTGGAACCATAATAATTATTGATGTAAGTGTTGCCGCCGACAAAAGCCACCAGCGCCGGTGCATATACCGGACGGATATGTTGCTGGCGCGGTCCTGGCACCCAGGCCCAGCGTGTGCCTACATAGGCCCAGCGGCCATAATGGTAAGGCGCAAATCCCCATGGGGCACGATCTACCCAGGTCCAGCCCCACGGCGCAACCCAAACCCAGCTACCATCGCGATAAGGTGCCCAGGTCGCGCTGACCTGACGCGGGTACCAGACTGCGCCATAATCGCTGGTGGTTTCCCACGAACCATATTGGTCAAGCTGTTCATAGCCTATGACTTCACGCGAGACATAGCGCACGGTTTCTACACTTTCTTCTGCACGGTCGCGGTCGGCTGCCCACATGTCAAAAGTATCCAACGGCGGTACATAGCCTATCATCGTATGTTGCAGATTCGCTCCAGAAAAGCGCGACTGCTCGCCCTGTCTTATTGTGACAGTATCACGCTCGCCACGGGCAATCGCAGTACCACGCCGCACCAGTACGGTGGTGGTATTGTCGTCATTGACGTTGATACGGTATTCGCCAGGTTCCTGCAATGAGAACACCAGATTGGGGGTGCGTATGTCAAAATTTTCTCTATTGTTGAGCTCACGCACGCGTATCACCATGCTGCCCTGGTTAAGATCGATTTGCGTATTGTCATCATCGAGCAGGCTGAAACTCATGCGTGTGTTTTCTGCCAGGCGCAGGGCATTTGGCCCCACATGCATTTCCGCCCTGCCAGCATAGGGTACTTGCAGGCTGTCGCCGGTAGAGATGGGGCGATTTTGCACCAGAGAGCTCCAGCTATTGCTACCCGCATCTGCAAAACTGACATTGCCGTAGGAATAACTGACCCTGGCAACACGTCCCGGCGGCTCATCCTGGGCTTGGGCCGCGCCTAAGTAAAACAGGCTCGCTACAGCCAGGGCGGCTATTTTCAATAAGGGTTTGCTACGCGATTGAGTATGTGCTGACATGAATTTCTTCCTGCGCGAGTAATGTGGGTGAGCAAATTCGCTCCATAATTACCTTAACGCACGAGCAGAGGTTTTGGATGTCAGGTATTTCACATTATTTGAAATTTCTGCTGTGCATTGCACAAGTGATTGATTTTGTTCGACTAAATCCCCATATTATTGATCTTGCCCAGCCACTGCTGACCCATGGCGACCAATTCAGCATTAAATTCTGGCTGCAAAGAAAAATGCCCCCAGTCAATTTCTGCATACGTTTTTTGACCTGACAGGCGCTGGTAACAATCGCGTGTCAGTTGCGGGTTGACCATCTTGTCCCGCTTTTGGTTGATGACCAGTATCGGTACTTGTGTATTTGCTTCCAGCGGTATCGCAAATGCGGTATCGAGCATGCTGGCGAAGTAACTTGCGGTCACTGTACGCAGGGTCAACGGGTCAGCCTGCCATTTGGCGTAAAAGCCAGTTGCCAGGTCGCGTTCATCCATCATGTTTTCAAAGCGCGCCAGCGGGCGGTAGGGCAGGCACATGCGTGGTGCCAGTTTTGCCAGCAGACCGCTCATGGCTCTGCATGCTTTGGCCAGACCGGGGATGTTTGCCAGGGCCGCAAAGCGGGTAAATGCCAGACCAGTGACTGGGTTACCAAAGTCATACAGGTTCAGGCAAACAGCTGCTACCGGGGGCTTACCCTGTTGTGTCAGCGCGGCGGTAGCCGCATATGTCAGGCCACCACCTATGCTGCCACCGCAGAGGTAGAGCGGGCCAGCAAACTCTGCCCTGGCCCAGGCCGCCACATCGACAATGTTTTGCACGGCCTCTGCCACGGTAAAGTCACCCATCGCGCCGCCAGAGCGGCCCTGACCTTTCTGGTCAGGCACGATGACGGTATAGCCCTGCTCATAAAAAGCCAAGGCCAGGCCAACAAACAAGCCGCCATAGCCACCGCCACCGTGATTCAATATCAGCACAGGGGCAGTGTTGTCTGCCTGCTGGTACAGGTCTATATGCAACTCCACTCCCGTAGATTGCAGATGGCGGGTTTTCGCCACGGCCAGCACGCGCGCCAGCAGAGCTGGGTCGTGATAGCAGTGCCAGTAAGTCTGGCTGGAGCGTGCCTGATTCATATTCATATTCATATTCATGCTGCGATAGTCCGGTCAATGTTTGTCGGACTATAATATGAATAATCATTCATATTGTCTATTCGCATTCGGAAGCTGCTTATTGCCATGAGTAAATCACGTGGTCAGCCTCTCACCCGGCCTATAACCCATCCATTAAAACAGCCTTCCCAGCAGCGTTCCAAGGTCACCGTGCAGGCCATACTGGAAGCAGCTATTCATATTTTCGATGAATTTGGCTATGCCGCAGGCACGACTTCACGTATCGCCAGCCGCGCCGGGGTCTCAATAGGTTCACTTTACCAATACTTTCCCAACAAGGATTCGATATTGACGGCATTGGCCGAGCAGCACATGGCCGAGGGACTGGCTCTCAGCATGCGCCTGCTTGAGACCCTGCGCACGACCACACAAGCGCTGGAGCCGGTATTGCATGACATCGTCGGCCATATGATTGCCCTGCATGAGCACAATCCGGGTTTGCACAGATTGCTGTATGAAGAAGGCTTGTTGCCCGCACAATTGCGGCAGACTGCGAAGCAGGCTGAACAGTTTTTGATAGAAGAAGTGGCTCGCTGCCTGAGTTTGCGTGCGGATGTCGTCGTTGTTGCTGACCGCCAAATGCAGGCTTATTTTGTCGTGCATGCGATTGAGCATTTCACGCACAGGCTGGTGATAGACCAGGCACCGGTGGAGTTTCAGTTGCAGGGGAAGAGTGAATTGGTGGGTATGTTGCAAAGGTATTTGCAGGCATAGACCTTAACCGGGCGTAGGTCGGCGAGGCTTCGTAGGTTGGGCTACGTTTCATCAGCCCAACACTGGGCCTCTGCAAACGTATACGTTATTTAAACGCCGAGTGTTGGGCTGGTAAACCGTAGCCCAACCTACAAACGCGCCCAACCTACAAATTCATCCGTGCAACTACATCATCACATTAATAATGGCATTACCTATCCCCAGGATAGCCGCACCCGAGATCAACCCCGCACTGATAGCCTCACAACCCTCTACCCAGAAAGTATGGCCTTTCGTGCCTTTTTCTGTATTCCGCTTGCCCATGTACCAGAATATCAAGGCGCCCAGCCACATGGCGAAGCAGGATTCTGGCGGCAAGACTACGCCCAGGCCTATGGATACGGAAGACAGCGGCAAGCGGCCACGGGTGATGACATTAGTCACCTCGATGAATACGGCGCACAAACCGGCGACCGCCATGGCGATGATGGCAGACATAGGCAAGCCACTTACACCCTTGGCAATGATCTCGGCCACGCCCTTCCATTGCAAGGCAGACGGGAAGGCAAATTGCTCACTGACGATAGTCGCCGTACTGCGCAAGCCATTCGCATCTGGTGGCAAGAACAGCAAAAAGAACAGCGGCACGCAAGCCAGTGCACCAGAGACGATACCGATAATATGGCCTATCACCTGGTGACGCGGTTTGCCACCCAGCATATAGCCAGGCTTGATATCAGACAGCAGTGACGACGCATTGAAGGCGATGTCAGCAGTCATACCGGCTGGCAACAGGTTATTGGCCGGATTGCTGCGGTCTATCGCGCCCATGCTGAATTGCGTGATCTTGGCCAGCGCACCGATAGGTGCCCAGGAAGTCAGCGCCATTGCATTGATACAGATGATGGTCAATACAAAGATCAGCGGGAAGGCGATGAGTGCCATGATGTAAGGCACACCAAACAGGGTATTCACCAGCCACGCAGCCAGTGCACACAGGATAGGCACACCCACATAAGAAATCCATAGCGGTACTTCGATATCCTTCAAAGGATCGGGGCCGGACTCTTTTTCTTTCTTGCCGCCGCCAGTCATGGATTTGAAGGCCGCCTTGAACAGCTCAGGTTTGGCCAGCAAACCAACCATGGAACCCACCACCATCATCGTCACTGCCCACCACAAACCCCACTGGTTGACGATTTCGGTACGGGAAATAGCCACTACCGTTCCATTTGGCAAAGTGCGCGCAGCGATATCGCCGTTTTGTATCATCCAAGGTGCCAGGATCACAAAGTTGATGAAAGCTCCCAGCATGACGCTGCTGGCAACCCGTATACCCATCAGGCCACCAACGCCGAACATCGCAACGTCCAGGTTCAGGCGCAGGCCCAGTTGGCGTATGTCCGTGCCCATGATCTTGGGTATCCACCACTGGAACTTCGTGGCTGCCGTGTAGTAATATGCATCCAGGCGCTCAGGCAGGCTCCAGGCTTCTGTCATGCCCGCCCATTTGTCCATGCGCAAAATCTTGAACTGGATCAGACGCATCCAGCCATCGCTGACGATGATCTGGTACAAACCGGCAAACAGGCTGGTATAACCGAGCAGCTTGGCCTTGTAGATGCCACCGCCTGCGCCGTCGGTGTAGAGCGAGTCAAGTACCACGCCACAGGCGCGGCCTTCCGGGAAAGGCAATTGATCTTCATTGACAAAGCGGCGCTTCAGCGGGAAGGCGACCAGCACACCGATCAGCGCGACCACCACGACCCAGATCAGCATCTGCCACCAGGGGATGATCTTGCCGGTGATCAGCATATACGCCGCCAGACTGGAAATCATGGGGTTGACCATGTAGCCAGCAGCAGTGGCGACCGATTGCGTGAGGTTGTTTTCCAGTATGCTGTAGTCGGCAGTGATGCCCATGCTATGCAAGATCTTGAAAATGGCAAACGACAAAATCACTGAAGTCAGGCCAACACCTATGCCTATACCTGTCTTGGCACCGATATACAGCGCCGTGGCGGCCAGTATGCCACCTAGCAAGAAACCTGTCAGGGCAGAGCGCAGGGTGAGCTGCGCCATGTCCTTGCGGTAGATATTGTCAAACCACCACTGATCCTTCTGTCGTCGTGTCCAGGTGCGTATCTGTTCATCATCCAGCTGTTGCAGAGCCATGTATCCTCCATTTTTATTGAGGACTTACGCAAAACCACCCCGACTGCACAGCAAAGACTGGCAATAACAATTTTGCGTAAGCCCTGATTATGATCTGCTGCCTCGTGGGCCGCATACCTATCCTCAGTGTCACGCCATGGCTCAATTTTTGTAAGGATGAGCTCAGGCGGTAGCGCAATATAGTGTTAGCTGAAGATCATGTCAATTTTTGTGCACTGCGCTGATGAAATCAGCCTGAACTTGAGCAAGTCAGAGGTGTCCAACAGCAGTAAAATGCTGGCAACAATATTTCTATAAATACATGCGGAGATTGCTTTATGACTTTGACACTGAACCAGGTGGCAGAAGCCTATGTAAAACTCGTCCTGGCCGCAGGCCAGCATGATCCCGGCTATGTCGATGCCTATTACGGCCCGGCAGAATGGCAGGCAGCCTCGCAAAAACTACCGCTGGCAGACTTGCTGCAGCAGGCAGATGAACTGACAGCACAGGCACAAGCCTTGCCACCTGCAGAGGCAGGGCAAGAACTGCGTCAGGACTTTTTACGCCTGCATGTCGCCGCCGTGCGCACCTACATCGCTCATCTGGCAGGCCATAAGCTGTCTTTCGATGATGAATCGCAAGCCTTGTACGATGCCCGCTCACCTGAACTGAGCCCGGCAGATTTCGACCCCATCCTGGCTGAACTGAGCCAGTTATTGCCGGGCGAAGCTGATTTGAATACGCGCCTCTCTGCGTACGCCAAGCAATTTGAAATCCCGCAAGACAAGCTTGATGTCGTGTTCAAAGCTGCCATCAATGAATCCCGCGCCCGCACCAGGAAATACATCAGCCTGCCGGAAGAAGAAAATTTCGAGATTGAATATGTCAAGGACCAGGTCTGGAGTGCCTACAACTGGTACAAGGGCAATAGCTATAGCCTGATACAGGTCAATACCGACTTCCCCATGTTCATCAGCCGCGCGATAGACCTGGCCAGCCATGAGGGATACCCCGGTCACCATGTCTTTAATCTGCTCATAGAAAAACACCTGGTCAATGACAATGCCTGGGTGGAGTACAGCATCTATCCCCTCTACTCACCGATGTCCTTCCTGGCCGAGGGTAGTGCCAACTACGGCATAGAAGTCGCCTTCCCGCATGCAGAGCGCATGGCCTTTGAAAAAGACGTCCTGTTCCCGCTGGCTGGCATAGACCCGGCCAAAGTTGAACATTATTACCAGGTGCAGGCAGTCCTGCAAAAGCTGACTTACGCTGGCAATATGGTCGCCAAGCTGTATCTTGATGGTGATATAGACACCGAAGCCGCCGTCGCCATGCTGATGAAATACGCCATGTCAGACGAAGCCAGATCGCGGCAACGCCTGCGCTTCATGGAAAAGCACAGGTCTTACGTCATCAACTACAACCTTGGCCAGGATATGACCAAGGCCTATGTAGAAAAACTCGCCATGCCGGGCGATGAACAAAGCCGCTGGCAAGTCTTTGCCGAGCTCTTGTCCAAGCCCCGCACCGCATCGATGATGAAAGTCTAACTCTCTGACAGCGCAGTTATCTTGCTTATCTGACGGGCCTTATCGACATCCGGACTGCGGTAAGCTTTTTCCGGTATCGTAGCCAGGGTCGATGCATGTACTTGCTGATCATTGAGCCCATAGAATTTCTGGAAGCTCATGATCAGCGGTTTCCATTTGTCCGGGTCTATGCGGTCAGGATTGCCATCCAGCAGTAGCGATGCGTCGACATGCAGGCGTTGTATGCGCAATTCGAAAGTCAGTATGCCACCCTTGAGCATGGCTTCGTCTTCCGCAATGCCATGCATGGCTGCGACTGTACATTCTTGCTGCACCAGGCATTCCTGTACCCGCGCCGCTGTCACTGTTTCTGATGTTTGCGGCGTCAGGCCCGCCAGCTCAAATTTATTTCTCTCCAGCCGGTAACCGCGCGCTGCCTTCCAGGGCGACATCGCATCCGAGCCTGTCGTCAGTGCGAGTTTGTTGACAGCGGCTACTTCATTGACGGAGGCGAGATTGAGTACGCAATGGCCGTTTCTTTTCAGGTTGCGGGCAGTTTGTGAGCTTGACCCTACACCGATGACGGCACGCCAGCCCAGCCAAAAAATGGATGAGATAGGGGCCAGATTAAAACTGCCATCTTCATTGACGGTGCTGACCAGGATGACAGGGGTGCCGAAATAGAGTATGGCGGATTCGCTGCTGATGTGCATGGTGTCCTCGCATGTGGGTTGTTCGATGTTTGATTCGATGGAGGGAGTATGCGGGGTGTTAATTGTTTGGGCTGGCTGGAAACGGACGGGGGATTTTGATTTGAATGGCAGGCCTGTCCTGGGTGAATAGCTTGTGAATCATCGGCAATTTACTTAACGTCATTCCAGCGTGAGGTTAGCTGGAATACAGTGGCGTTCTTTGCATGCTGCGAAGTTTATTAATGCCAGAATAGTATAGTTTTGCGAGCTGGATTTTGAAATGCCATCACACGTGTTTTAAGATTGCCGGCCGGTGGTAGACCGGCAGCTACCCACCTTTTTGTCTCGCCAAAAAAGGTGGGCCAAAAAGGCGACCCAGGCGTCGTCGCCCCCTGAAGGGGGTTCCCGTTTGTGCAGTACAAAAAATGGGAAGGCCCGAAACTCGCCTTCGGCTCAAACAGCGGTCCTTCTTTTTCCATTTTCTGTACTGCACAAACGGCGTCGACACATGGGGAACTGCGGAAAGTCAAAAGCAAAGTCAACCCCAACAGCAACGTCAATACGACGCGCATTTCTCTTACAGCCAAATGGGGTTATTTACTCTCCACCGGCATCAAAGCCCGCAAAGGTATAGGCGCCGACATGATGATGGACGTACGCGTCTCACCATAATGATTAATATTTCCGACAAAGTTTTCCAGATGCCGCAAGTCCCTGGTAGCAACCCGCAACAAAAAAGAATCCTGCCCCGTCACATGCAGGCACTCCAGCACTTCAGGCAAAGACTTGAGATGAGCAATGAGGCTGGCTTTTTGTGGTTGGGGGACGGTGATGCCAATAACAGCCTGCACTTGCAGGCCGATTGCTTCGGCATGCACTTCAGCGCGATAGCCTTTGATGACACCCGCTTCTTCCAGGCGCTTGACTCTCTCTGACGTGGCGGGCAGAGATAAACCGGTTTCATCAGCGAGTGCCTTCAATGAAATGCGGGCGTCGCGTTGCAGGGCAGCCAGGATTTTCCAGGCTTTGGCGTCGATATCCATGATTTTAAGTCCAGATGAGGATGCGCAAGAATTATGAAGGCAATGTAGCAGTTTTACCTGAATTATTCCATGTTAATCACTCATTCAAATCTTCATACTGGAGCTATCTTCTTTTTGATTCGGGTGCAGACATGGAATGGGATTTATTTTTCAAGGCGGTGCTGATAGGCCTGTCGATTGCCGCGCCAGTCGGCCCCATAGGCTTGCTGTGCATACAGCGTACGCTGGCATATGGCATGCGTACCGGTTTTGTCAGTGGCATGGGTGCAGCCTGTGCTGATGCGGTGTATGGTGCGATAGGGGCATTCGGCATGGTAGCCATCACCGATTATTTTGTGGCGCTGAGTACACCATTGGCAATAGCGGGAGCCGTGTTCCTTGCATGGATGGGTGGCAAACTGCTATTGAGCAAAGCGCAGCTTGTGGATCAGGATGTCGCAAACAAGCAAACTGCTATCAACACATTTTTATCCATCTTCATGCTGACCATCACCAACCCCATGACCATCGTGTCTTTCATTGCGGTGTTTGCCAGCATCGCTGGCCCGGTTGCCGTGCATCCTTCTGCCGCCGCTTTCATGGTCGCAGGCGTATTCTTGGGATCAGCCTTGTGGTGGCTGATCTTGAGCGGTGGAGTCGCATTGATACGCAAGAAAATCAGCACCACGACAATGATGCGGATTAACCGCAATGGCGGGTGTTTATTGCTGGGGTTCGCGGCATGGCAAATTTGGGGTTTGCGTGCCGGAGTATGACATGTTTCTGGCGACCCGATTTCAGCTCAAACTACCTGCTTAAATGAAAATCGTCACTTAACTCTGGCATAAGAATTTTTTCTACAGATATCAGATTTTAAATATCCTTGGCGAGTTTTGTCTGCCTATTTACTTCGGCATCAAAAATGAAGCGTAATTCGCTGCCTGAACGACCCATGGCATCAAGTTTTTCGTTGCTGAGCCAGGACGAAATTGTTTTAAATTGCAAGGGCGTGGGATTTCCATAAATAACACGTCTGGACCAATGTGCCAGGAAAGAACGCAGGCTTTGCCGAATAGTTGACTGCACCTCATGGTCTGCCAGTTCAGTCAATGACACAATATGTAAACCATGCCACGGTATCGTATGTGTAGCATATTCAATTATCTGCCTGAAAAAAATCAGTTCAGTTTTTCTGTTTTTTGCAACTTGTTCCAAGGCAGAAAATTGCAGTAAATCTCCCGTAGTTATGCAAATTTTCATGCATTCCTTGACCACGATTATTGATGGATCATAAATGCAATCGTGTACATACTCAGGCAGTTTTTCTGGATTTATTTTGCATAAGGTAAGCAAGGCAGATTTGCGTATTCCCGCATTTTCATCACGTAAAAGACCTAAACAAACATCCAGCATTGCAGCGGATTTTTGCAGGCGTATACCTTCCAGAGAGAATAGTTTCTTGCGTATGGAGCTGGTATTGGCCAGCATGTGCTGATATTCAGCAGTCAGTTTTTTTGCTTGTGCACCAGCCCAGCCGCGTGCCAGATTACGTATGGTATAGCTGTTATCCCATAGCGCCAGAACGAACAATTCATCGTCGGGGCGTAGTTGACGCAGTTTTACTACTAATAAGATGGCACGTCTTAATTGCATGACTTTAATGTTTGTCCAGCGGGCATACAATTCTAAAACCTCGGAATCCGTCAGGTTTATGACATCGGCACTTACAAATTGTCCCAACAGGGCATCCATGCTGTCGATTGCCCGTACGATCTTTTCCATCGGGCCCCAGTGAAATACATTCAGTGCCAGTTGCCAGCACAGAGCGCGAATTTTGTGATCCCGTGAACTGATTCCCTCCAGAATGAGCGCATGACATTGTGGCGCTGCCAATCTTACCAATACCTGCTCCATCACTTGTTGAGCATTGCTTCTGCTTTGCTTTTGTAGTGCATAGATATCCGGCAAGGCTGCAATTATGTCTTCTGCAGGCAAAATGTTTATCCAGTCGTGTACGGTAGCTTCTGCCAGGTCACGTACCTCCGTAGCATAGTCATTTAGCCGGGCAATAATGATCCTGAAGGCAGAAAATCGTTCATGTACGATCAGTACACGCAAGCAGAATTCACGCACATAACCATTTCTGTGATGCAGATGACGTTCTGCAGTCAGGACAGAAAGGCTTGATATCTTTTCGTCGCTAACAGATACACCGGTGCGCCAGTCGAGGAAAATTTCATAAAATTCCGGATTTTCCAAAGAGTAATAATCGGTGCCAGCAGCGATACTTGACCGGAGTGCGGGCGTCAATACTACAGGACTCTTTGGCATGAAAAACTGGCTGAGGCGATTTGATATAGTCATGCGAATATGCAAATTATTTGAACGATAGCTGGATCAACTCAATGTCGATGTCACGAGGCTTCAACGCAAACCATTCACCATCGCATCCTTGGGATAGTTGATCGTATAATCGGCCCTGAGTTTCAATTTCTTGCCAGCATCTAGCGGCAATTGCCAGGCGATGATGCCGGGTTGTTTGTTCCAGACGCTTTGCGTTGCCTCAGGCGTAAACTTCGTCTCGACCTTGATGTCTTCATGGCGCGCCACTGGTGAGCCTTCCAGTACCTGCAGTGTGACCGCAGTCTTGTGATTGTTTTCTATGATATAGGAGTTGGTATATTTCTTTTCTATGCGGCTGTTGATGAAACCCTTGTTCGCATCATCACGCAGCTCTGGTTCCACTTCTACCCTGACCATATTGTCGCGGCCAAATAAGAGTTCCAGTTTTTCCTGGCTGCCAAAAGCCAGTTGGCTTTGGCCGATAAAATCATTGTCGCGGTATAACTGCAGATTACCGCTTGGCCATGAGCCAGCAGGGCGGGCAGCATTCGCCAGCAGGTAAGCCTGGGCTTCCTGTTTGGGTTGCACGCGCACCAGCACTTGCGCATCAATGATCTGGCTGCCCAACACAAAACCGGTTTTCTGGCCATCGCTGTTCAGGCTGATTTTGCCTGGCACCTGGAATTCTGCTGCATATTCACTCTGGAATACGCTGACATCAAAACTGGGCATCTCGGCTCCTCTATAATCACCCGGAGCGGCAACAGCCATAACAGCAGGAGCAGGCGGTGCCATCATCATAGGCTGCACGCGGTGCGTTTCTTTAGGCAAAGGCGGGATGATGCTCAGCGTCCATGGTGAAGGTGGGTACAGCTGGCTGGCCTGATCAGGCTGTGAGGTCGATAGCTTGAGGTTGATACCGTTCCAGTCTTCACCACTATTCTGGGCAACCTGGGCATGGCGCTCCAGCCTCACCTGTGATTTGACGGTGTCCAGATAGGCGCGATATACCGGCGTCCAGCCCGCCTGGCTTAAACGATAAGAGAGTTTCACTTCACCTTCGTTTTGTGCAGCCAGGCGAATTTGCACGCTGCGTACTTGTGGGTTGGCCTGGAATTGCCTGCGTTGTTCTGCCAGCAGGGGTGTCAATTGCAAGTCGAGATCATTCAAGCGTTTTTGTGCACTCAGGCGGCGTTGCAAGGCATCTTGCCCGGTGCGGCGTAATTGTTCTGCGGTAGTGACCAGCGCCGTATTGCTGCCCGACTTTTCATTGCCAAAGCTTTTCAGATAGCCTATCACCAGTTCTTGCGCTTCACCCTCTGCACTGATGCTGGCTTTTTGTTCCTGCAGCTCACGTATGCGCAAATCCAGGCCAGTGTTGGCACATTCCGGCGCACGCGCCCTGTCTACAGTTTGCACGCTGACGTCACCTACCTGTATGCCAGCATCTGCCTGCACCTTGAGGGAATCGACATCAAAGCGGGCGGACAGACAATTGAGCTTCAACTCCCTGGCGCCAGCCGCCACCCTGGCCACTCTTTCGACGTTGGCACCGCCAGGATAGACCAGGACGTTGCTGATCTTTGAATTTGCAGGGTTTTGTGCCAGTGCAAGTTGTGGCAACAAGGCGGCGAGGATGAGCATTTTCTTTTGCATGGATATTCCTGATGAGATGCGATCGATCTTCATTGATGATGGTTTGTGCAAGTATCGCATTAATTATGCAATTGGCAAAATCGACTGATTGCGGCTTAGTCTGCTTCAAGCCGCTTGCCTCATGTTTTGCTATATCACTATCGGTCAGTTTCAAATGATGATCAGAGTTGCATCAGCTCATAGGAACCCTGGCCCGTGCAGGCTTGCGTGGATATTCTGGGGAACGGCGAGATATGATGAAAGCGGATCAAGCCCGTTTGTGCGGGAGAGCGTTTCAAGGCAACATATTCTGCGCCTCATGCGCGCCCACATATTTGCGATAGATTTTGAGTAAAGTGCCATCCTGCTGTATCGCCTTGATCAGCATTCCCCATTCATGTGCTTCGGCATGGCTAAAGCGCGCTTTGCTGATACCCAAATTACCCACAGCTTGCAGATTGCTCTTGTCCCAGTCTGCCATGCGCACAGAATTGGGATTGACCCTGGCATTGATGTAAAACTGGAATACACCAGGATAAGTAGTGACTGCCGCAACTTCACCCTGCATCAAGGCATTGATCAGATGCGCCTCATCGGCATATACCCTGACCCTGTTTTCCTGTGTCCAGGCAGCGATCAGGGGATCATAAAAGGGACTGTGTACGAAGCCCCTGATAACACCAAATTTAAGTGAACGGGCTGCCTGGAACTGCTCCAGGGTATGCAAGGTAGTTGGTGCTGATGGCCCCAGCAAAATGATATGGTGGCTGCGCACGTAAGGGAATAACCATAGCTGCTCTTCACGTTCAGGAGCACTCAGTGTAGCTGTCATCATGTCGATGCGGCCAGCTTTTAATTCTATCCAGGTGCGTGCACGCGGCTGCACTTTGGCATCGAAAACACAACCGCTGCGCCTGCTGAGTTCATCTACCAGATCGCGGTCTATACCATTGCCCGCAGCGATGCCGCGCTCGGATTTGAAATAAATGCCCAGTTCTATAAAATCCAGTTTAACTGGCTGTGACGGGCATTTGGGAGCAGCTGTCACCATATCGCAAACAAGGCAAAATGGCAGCAGGCAAGCAGGGAGGTAGCGATTCAACATTTGTCACCATCGAAAATACCTGTCAACACTGGCAAACACAGTGGACTGCAAGGCTGTTCCAGTGGGTTTTCAGCATACCACTTGTCTGAAAAAATGATGCTTTTGAAATGTCAAGCTTTGAAAAAATGGAATGGAAAAATACACTTTGAGGAATTTGCAAGCGATGGCAACATGCTTAATGTTGTCTAAAAAATATCCTGATACATTTTTCAAGCACACGCCCTATACTGTTGGGCTTGCAATAAGTGTCGCAGTAAGCGTCACAACAAACATCACAATAAGCCATCGCCACATGAAAGTAGCCTTATGAGTAAATTGTTTTCCGCTGCCTGCGAAAGAAACAGCGCACCTATCCTGCAAACCATAGAACCGCTTCTGCGTGGCAGCCACACCCTGCTGGAGATAGGTAGCGGCACTGGCCAGCATGCGGTGAGCTTCGCCCGGCAACTGACCCATCTGCAATGGCAAACCAGCGACAGGCAGGAATACCATCCCAGCATCATCGCCTGGATGGCAGAAGCCGCTTTGCCCAACCTCTTGCCGCCACTCGAATTGAATATCGGTATCAGCCCCTGGCCACAAAACCAGTTTGATGCCGTTTATACCGCCAATACCTGCCACATCATGGCATGGGAAGAAGTTGAACTCATGTTTGCAGGTGTATCAGCTTTGCTGAATAGCGGAGGCCTGTTTCTTATCTACGGCCCCTTTAATTATGCAGGTGAATTTACCAGCGAAAGCAACCAGCAGTTTGATGCCTCCCTGAGGCAACAGGCTACGCACATGGGCATACGCGACATTGAAAAGATCATTGCACTGGCGAATCAGCATGACATGCAACTGCAGCAAGACATTGCCATGCCAGCCAATAATCGTTTGCTGGTGTTGATGAAGTAGCTGCGGGTTTATAGAAAAATCGGCAGCAGGTTGCGCCGTGCGCACCATCTTTCGAAATTAAACTTTGCTGTATCGGTGCGCATGGCGCACCCTACTGCGTGGCAATGATTATTCGGCCGTATTCAAATGCGCCGTGATCACAGCATGCGCAATCAAATCCAGCGCTGGTCTGGCCTTGCCTTGTTTGTCTGTCCACACCTTGGGTGTCAACGCCCCCGACAATGACAGGCTGTCACCATCACCCAGGCCAAGCAAAGTATTGCGTGTTGCGTCGTTGAAGGCAATCACATTGCAGATGATGAACTCACCATCATCCGTCGCGGCACGTACCTTGCAGGTTACATAGACAGAGCCATTTTGTCCTGAGCGTTCTTCAACCTGTCCGTAAATGCGTCCGGCGATGAGTGCGTCTATCATGAATGTTTCTTTCGTGTATGTTGGCGAGTTTATGCTTTTCCCGCGAACATACACGCGTTTGACCGGCTATACAAGTCACTGGATTGCACTTGGTCTGGCAATCCAGTGATAATGAAATTTAATACCTGCCTTACCTTGCGCTTGTTACCAGTAACTGACGGTCAGATTGTTCGACGTATATGCAGCATATCCATAAATAGCAATATAAAAATCTCCAGCTGGCGGCGTGCCAACGGTGAAAGATTCATTATTGCCATTCAGATTTGGGCGAATGTCCCATTTGTTTAGTGTCGGATAGCCACCCCGGCGAAAATACACATCGCCATCGCCAGTTTGCGTGCTATTCATATTTACACTGAGATTACTTTTGCCAGCTGGAACAGTGATTTTGAAATATTTCCAGCTACCCGTTGCACCAGAAATGCCTTGCACGGTTTGGCCATTGATCAATACCTGCGTAGGTGGCAGGGTATCCATTTTAAAAGCGCGTATTTTCGCATCATAGCCAGTACTTGCATTGGCGCTATGCCAGCCAACCAAAAAATTACCAGCCAGGTCCATTGCTACTTTACTTGCTGCTGAACCATCACCATTCGGTGTGCTGACAAAAAATTCATCGGCAACTGGTGTGCCGTCACTCTTGAATTGCTTGGCTTTGATGGCTGCCTTGGAAGCCGGTACTGCGAGTTCATCGTCGGTATTCCAGGCTGCAACGAAGCTGCCATCATCCATCATTGCTGCAGAGAACGACGGTTCTCTTGGCAAGGCGGTCGTGTTGACCCGAATTGCGTCATTCACTGGATTGCCGTATTCATTATATCTTTGTATATAAGAATTCCAGATGCTGGTATTTGGCTGGTTGTCGTTCCAGGTAACGATAAAACTTCCTGAACTGTTCATCGCAATTTGCCCACCTGTTTGCGTACCCAATGTATTCAAGTGCACAGTCGCGGGTGCTGTAATGGGCGAACCGGAAGCGTTAAACCGGCGTATCCATACATCGGGCACAGAAGAAAGTATATTCATCCAGGTGACGGTGATGTTACCGCTTTCGTCAATGGCTAAATCACTTCCGCCTAAATATGCTCCATTGGTGGATTGGGCAACAGTAATGGCATTACCAATCTGCGCGCCGGTTGCCGTGTAGCGTTTTAAAAATAATGTGGAATTAGAGCCCGCATATTCAGAGTACAGTACGGCGAAACTGCCATTGGATGCCATGCCAACAGCACCACCCGCATTTGCAAAGGAGCTGAAGCGTATAGGCGAGGTAACCAGGCTGCCGTTGCGGTCATACAGGTTAACAAAATAGCCGGGTTGGGGAACACTTTGCGATTGGGACATGACTGCAAAATTCCCGGAGCGGGTTGTCTTGATGCCATAAGCCCGTTCTAGCTGCAGCAGTATCTTGTTTGGCGAGAGTATGCCTGCCGTATCAACGCGTTGTACATAGTAGGTGCTTTGTGTTTCATCCCGCCATAACACCACTTTTTCACCGGTAGGATTTGCCGTAACACTTACCATCAATTGATTGCCGGGCAAATAGGTATTGACAATAATGGCATCTCCAACCGCTTCAGCTTGAGCTGTTTGTGATAGCAGTGCAGCGCCAGCAACGCAAAGGAGCGAGGCCAAATTTTTGAATTTCATGCGGGTCTTTCGTGGTTTTGAAGTGGAATGAGTCAGATACATGCAAGCTGATGGTTTGATGATTTGTTGTGCAGAGTAAATTGATGATAATAAAATATTATTACATTAGCATTAAAAATGTTTTTTATGCAATCGATACTTTATATTTGCTTTGTTTAGTTTGCTATTCATCAGTAATTCACTTGACCAACTTACTCCACTCAACCCACTCCCACTAAACTACTCCCCCCAGACACCCGCTGCACGACCACTCTGGTCGCAATCCGTTCGGTCATTTCCTGCACATGCGAAATCACACCCACTTTGCGGCCCTGGGCTTGCAGGCTGTCCAGAGCATCCATGGCGATGCGCAGGGTATCTGCATCGAGGCTGCCAAAGCCTTCGTCGATGAACAGGGATTCGACCTTGATGCGGTTGCTTGATAATGATGCCAGGCCTAGCGCCAAGGCCAGCGATACCAGGAAAGATTCGCCGCCAGACAGTGAATGCACTGAGCGCTGTTCATCGCCCATGTCCTGGTCTATGACCATCAGTGCCAGCGTGTCTGCCACGCGTTGCAGGCGGTAGCGACGTGATAGCTGGTGCAGGTGCTGGTTGGCATAGGCGAGCAAGACGTCGAGTGTGATTTGCTGGGCATAGTTGCGGAACTTTTTACCGTCTGCTGCGCCTATCAATTCATTCATCTGTGCCCACAGGCGGGTCTGGCTTTCTTGCTCCTGCATGGTGGCGATCAGGCTCTTGGCTTGCTGGTGGCGTGCCTCATCCTGTGCCATCGCGAGTTGATGGCGACTGTATTCTTGCTGTGCCTGTTGGCGTTTCTCACTGGTCTTGCTGAACACGGATTGCAGATGCTCGCTCTCGCCTATTTCAGTTGGCGCGATCTCACGTTCTTGCTCAGTCTCATTCTGCATGGATCCTGTTTCAGCAAAGCTAAATGGAGCGGGGCGTTGTAGCAAGTGCTGTTGCCTTTGCTGGCTGCGTTCTCGCAGCACGGTTGCTGCTTGCTGAACCGCATTATTGATGGCGTGCATGGCCTGGCGTTCTGCATTGATCCACGCATGTGGATGTGTCAGCAATTCGCGCAAGTGTGCTACGTCCAGGTTTTCTACAGCGGCTTGCTGCTGAGTTATCCAGTCCTGCAGTTTTTCACTTGCGACGTGCAGTTCATGGCTTTGCTGGGCGATGCGCTTATTGATTTGTTCTTGTGCTTCATGCAGGCGTGCCAGTTGATGGCGTATCTCATCATGCGCTTGCAGTTGGGTTTGCAGTACTGCTTTTGCCTGATTGATGGCCAGTGTGAACTGCGCTTCTGCCTCACTGACGGCACGCCCCTGGAATAATTCCTGTCGTTTGGCTTGCTGCTGTTTTAATGCAGCATCTGCATCCAGATAACGTTTATTGTCGCCGGAAAATTGCTCTTCCAGTTGCTGGGATTGTGCTTGCAGTTTGTCGATTTCCAGTTGCAGCTTTGCCATTTGTTCGGTACTCTGGCTGAATGCAAGTTGATGGCTCTGCCATTGTTGTACATGGATTGCGCATTGATTCTGAAATTCCAATGGGGATGTATGCCAGTTGTCTTGCCAACTGCTACCTTCATCTGATTGCGCTGCAAATGCCGCTGCTAACTGGGCCAGGGCGTCATCCAGTTTTTGACTGGCATCCTGTTCTTTTTCTGTTGCCTGCGCCAATGCGACAGTGAACTTTTCAAGGGCATGAACTAATGCTGTGTGACTGTCTCTATGTTCTTGCAGGGTGCGCCGTACTTTTTCTGTATTGGAAAATGCCTCGTCCCTGGCCTTTGTTGCTTGCTGATAGGTTTGCTCGGTCTTAAGCAATTGCTGAACTTGTTTTTGCAAGTCAGTTTGTTGCTGACTTAACCAGGTGCTGGTTTTTTCATTATCAATTTTCGCTATCCGCAATTCAGTGACGATGCTGTGCGCTTGCCATGTACTTGCTACGATTTGTTCCTGCTGCTGCAATACCGTCAGTTCTTGCTGTAATTGTTTTTGCTGTTGTTGATATTGCTTGTGTTCAGCCGTTGCGGTTGCCAGTAACTGGCGTTGGTCTTGTTCTGCTTGCTGGCAATGCTTGAGTTCATTTTCCAATTGCACCAGTAAGGCATGCAATTGCAGGTTGCCGGTTTTGTAGGGATGTTCAGTCGCTCCGCAGACTGGGCAGGCTTGCTCATCTTGCAGGGCATCACGCAGGCTTTCTACATTGGCGTTGCAGGCGGCCTGGGTCAGTTGCAGGCTTTTATTTGCCTGTTCTTTTGCAGCAATCAGGCTGGGTAATTGAGTCTGGATCTGGGTAATGATTTTGTCTGTAGCCAGCATGTTCAAATGACTGGCTTGTTGCTGGGTTTCCAAAACCTGTTTGCGTTGCGTCTGTTCATGCATTTGCTTGTGCAAGTCAATAGCATTACTTAACAGTTCGCGCCTTTGATCAAGTGCCAGTCTTTGTGCTTGCATGCCCGGCAGGTCAAACTGTGCCAGTTTTGCTGCCGCTTGTTCGCGTAATTTTTCAGTAGTTATCCAGCTTTGTTCGCTTGCGTGGAGTTGTAGAGCGCGTTCTGCCAATAATTGTTCTTGCCTGTCTTTTTGTTTTTGTAGATCAAGTATGTTCTGTTGCTGGTAGCTCGCATCTTTTTTGGCAGTTGCTGCCTGCTTCAATAATAATTCCCATGCTGTCCAGTTATTGGCCAGGCTTTGCAAGCCAGCATGTTGGGTCAGCCATATTTGCAGGTCTTGCTGCTTTTTCTGTAGTTGTGCCAGGTCCGCCTGTTTGCTCTTAAGTTGTTGCCTTGCAGTTGTCAGTGTCTGTTCTGCCTGCACTTTTGTTTGTTGTGCGGCCAGCCAGTTACTACGCAAGATGTTCAGGCTGCTGTCGAGGGCCTTGGCGGCATCCAGCAAAGGCGCTGCTTCTTGCAGTGTCTGTTCGGCTTGCTGCAATGCTTGCTGTGCTTGTGTCAAGGCCAGATGTTTTTCTTGTGCGCTGAGTGTGCCCGTCTGTATGTTGCTGTGGGCCGTAGCGATTTCTGCCTGTCCTGTGCTGATTGCCTGTTGCAGGCGTTCGAGTTCTGTCAGCAGTGGGCGCGCAGTTTGTATGCTTTCTACTTGTTGCAGATAAGCGGTTCTTGCTGCGGCTGCTGTTTTTTCCTGTTCATGTATTTGCAATTGCTGCTGCGCTTGCTGTTCGCCCTGTAGCAGCCTGCTGTCATCGGCATGCCAGCGCAGATGTGTTTGCAGCTCTGCGAGTTGTGCGTCCAGTTGTTCCAACCGGGTTTTGCTGATGCCCAGGTCTGTATCCAGTTGCGTGCGTTCTTCTGCGCTCAATGGTTTGTTGTCTGCCAGGCGTACGTGAAAGCGTTCCAGCGCTTCGCGTTCCAGCTTAGCGCGGACAAAGGCGCGTTGTGAAATCTGGCCGTAGATGTCGCTGCCAGTCAGGGTTTCCAGCAGTTCGCCACGGTCATTGTCATCAGCTTTTAAGAAGCTGGAAAACTCGTTTTGTGCCAACAAAACGGCGCGGGTGAATTGTTCAAATTTAAGACCAAGGCGTTTGATTATTTCATCCTTGACTTCAGTTTTTTTGCCGCCTATGGGCTGCAGTTGCGGTAACTGATGCAGCGACATGGCTGTCGGCTGCAAGATGCCGGTGGCTTTATTGCGAGAGCGGCGCACGCTCCAGCGTGAGCGATAGGCATTGCCATCAGTGCCGACGAAATCCACTTCAGCATAACCTTCGCCAGTGCCGCGTCTTAACAGGTTGCCGGTATCTTGCTGGGTCACCGCATCTGCACCATCCGGTAATTTTGTCGTGCCTGCCTTGATCAGTCTTGGCGTGTTTTCATACAAGGCCATGCACAGCGCGTCCAGCAAGGTACTTTTGCCCGCACCAGTGGGGCCGCTGATGGCGAACAGGCCAGCAGACTGCAAGGGTTCTTGCGTGAAGTCGACCGCAAATTCACCTGCGAGTGAAGCCAGGTTTTTACCGCGTATGGCGAGTATCTTCATTGCACGTCCTCACCATGCAGGAGTTCGCCAAAAGCCTGCAGCATGTCGCCCGGTGCATCTTGCTGGTATTTACCCTGATACAGGCGGCGGAAGATGTCTTCTGGCTGCAGGCGGTCCAGCGTATCCTGCGTTGCCTGTTCATTGCTATTGTCATCCTGTTCCTTGCCTGGGTAATGCGTATCTATTTTCAGCAAGCGCAAGGGCTTGCCCTCGATATAGCTTTCTATACGGGCACGCAGGCCGGGCTCTGGTGCTTCCAGCTTTACCCGGACTTCAAGATATGGGTCATAGTGCCTGCCTTTGCTCGCATCAGTAATACTGGCGAGATCAAGACTATCGAGTGCGTCCAGCACAGTGGCAAGAGCTGTAGCCTGTTTGGGGATGCGCAAAAGTTGAACCGTCCTTGGTACGTGCAGTGGTGTTACCTGAGTGAGTTTGTCTCCCTCAATATCCACACACAAGACCTGATGCTGGTAATCGACTTCAGAAAAAGACAGGGGCAAGGGGCTGCCGCAATAGCGCAGGTGTTCTTGCTTGCCGACTCTTTGCGCCAGATGCAAATGGCCCAGTGCCGCATAAGTAATTTCATTGTCAAACATGCTGGCCGATAAAGCTTCGGTACCGCCGATGACGATGCGGCGTTCAGAGTCTTCCGATATTTCACCACCTACCATATGACAATGCCCCATGGCGATGATGGCCTGGCCAGGCTGGCGCAGGCAGAGTGCATGTGCCACCACATCCTTGTATAACTGGGCGATGCCCGCCATGTAGGGATCGCTGGCATTTTCTACCCGTGGTACGTCGCCAGGGCGCAGAAAAGGCACCGCCAGGCACCAGGCGGTAATTTCATCATTCTGCCGCAATGGCAAGACCATGGCGGCTATATCGATGCTGCCATCTACCAGACGAGGCACCATGCCTATGACACTGATATCCATGCCATCCAATAGCGGGCCGGGCGCTTCCAGCCTGCCGGGTGAGTCATGGTTGCCTGCGATGATGACGATATTCAGTTTGGGCTGGCGTGCCTTGGCTTGCTGCAAGAAGCGGTAAAACTGTTTTTGTGAACTGGCAGACGGGTTAGCATTGTCGAACACATCACCGGCGATCAGCAATGCATCTGCCTGTTGCTGTTCCAGCGTAGTGATGAGCCAGTCCAGGAAATGCTGGTGTTCCAGGCCGCGTTCGGCGCTGTGCAGGGTTTGGCCCAGGTGCCAGTCTGAGGTGTGGATGAAGCGCAAGAGTTTTCCTTAGCCTATGCAAATACAGATGGCAGGGTATGCCGACACAGGCAAGTGTAGCCGTTTTTTATCTAGTGATGTAAGAGGGGATCAGGGTTTTGTCCGACGTGATTTGCGCATCTTCAGGATGGTGCTACCCATTGTCTTGCGCCAGGTCTGGTTTTTCACGCACTGGTATTCAACATATTCCGTGACGGCTGGGCTCCAGCGGGTTTTTGATACATCTTCGCCTACCGATAAATTGACGCGCTTGAAGTTCTGTGTAAATGACCATTGTATGATTTCTGCCAGCAAAGTCGTCATGACGCTGTAGCGGGCAAACTTCAGGTCATAGCCTGAATAGTAGAGATACAGCTCTTCTCCCATGGCAAATGCCAGGCGCATGGCAACCACGCGGCCATCGAGTTCGAGGCTGAACAGGCGCATGCGCTGGCCAAAATCATTGGACAGCAAACTTGTCATGAAGGCGCGATGTTTGGGATCAGCAAAATAATCTGGATGCTCCACCGTATTGCTGGCACCTGCGCGGGCCGCGTGCAAGGCATAAAACTCACCCATCCTGGGCTTGATTTCATCGCTGCCTTGCCAGACTTGCAGCTTCAGGCTCAGGTTGTCACGCGCCAGTGAGTTATAGCAGTGGCGCAGGGATTCCTTGATATTGCGTTTGAGCCCGGATTTAAAACTCGCCCAGTTCTCGTTCAGATGCAGGATGTAGTTGGGAATATCCCGCGCTTCCAGCGGATGCACTGCCGCATTGCTGGCCAAAAAATGCGCCGCGTGCTGTCTGGTGTGGATAACCTGGAATTCGGTCAGGCCAAAGGTTTCATGGCGTGACAGGTCTTCCCATTGCTGCAAGATGGTTTCAGTGTAAACAGGTAAGGCCAGCGGTATACGTATTTCTGTCAGGTTGGGATCTGAGCCAAAGGGGCGCACATAACGGTAGATGAACAGGCTGTGCAGGCCGACATGGGTATTTGTCAGCGGCATTACTGCAACCAGTTGCCCTTGTTCATGCAGGGTGCAGATCGCCAGCTCATCTTTGTGATACCAGGATGAATCCGAAAAAACCTGCCACCAGGCGTGGTTCCAGTCATAGGTCTGGAAAGGCAGCAACTGCGGCACTTGTGTTTCCAGCCGCCGCCATGAAGCCGCCAGGGCTTCAAATTCTGCATCTGTGTTGACAACAAGTTTTGTGAGGTTCGACATCGATGAATAAATCTTGTGCTTCGTATGCTGGCTGTAAAATGATATCAGGGAATTGTTAAAAACTTTGTCGCGATAAACTCAGGTGGGGGTTTATGCCATGTAATGCCAGTAATTGCAAGCTTGCGACCATTTTTGGCGTGATTTTGGAGCATCAATGTCAGGAATTTATGGTGTTTTGTGTAAGCAGAACTTATATTGATGACCGCCTGTCTTAGTAAAAGATTTAGCTGCAACGTTAGCTGCAACGATTAAGCATCCACCAATATCACTCTCATCACACATCAGGTTAATGATCCATGTCAAGAATTCGTCAAGCGCTTAGAAGTTTGTTGCCAGTATTTGCCATCGGCCTAGCACATTTGCCTGTGCAGGCAGCTGAATCCGCAGCTCTCACGACGCAGGCCATGATCGACGTCAATAAGCTCGCCAGCGAAGAAATGGCAGGCCGTGCGACAGACAGCAAGGGTAGCGCGTTGGCACGTGACTATATCATCAGCCGCCTGCAGCAATTGGGCCTGGCACCATGCAAGGACGATTTTGTGCATGAGTTTGAATTTCAGACTCGCCAGGGTACCAGCCGCAAAGGTAAGAACATCATTGCCTGCAGCCCGGGCAGTATGAATGGGCATGCGAGCGCGCCTGTGCTGGCGATTACAGCGCATTATGATCATCTTGGTGAGAAAGGCGGTAAGATTTACCACGGTGCTGACGATAATGCCTCTGGCGTGGCTGCGGTGCTGGCGATTGCTGCTGCCATGAAAGAAAATCCGTCTCAGCATGACCTCATGGTCATCCTGTTTGATGCTGAAGAGATGGGGCTCAGTGGTTCACGTGCTTTTGCGGCCAAGCCTGTCATGGATATGGCACGCATAGGCATGAACATGAATTTTGACATGATAGCCCGTGGCGACAAGGGGGAGCTGTATGCAAGCGGGGCCTACCATACACCTGTACTAAAGAATTTACTGAACAGCCTCGACGGTACGCAAGGCGTGAAGCTCAAATTTGGCCATGACAGGCCAGAACAGGGTCAGGATGACTGGACCAAGCAGTCAGATCATCTACCTTTCTTCCTGGCAGGAGTGCCACATATCTATTTTGGCGTCGAAGACCATGCCGATTACCACCAGCCCACAGATACGGCAGACAAGATCAATCCACAGTTCTATCTTGGTGCGGTGGATTTGCTGACCAAAGCCAGTTACTTGTTGGATCAGGCCATGCTGACCACAGATTTCAGGAACAAGAGCAAAGACTTGCAGGCTGCGGGCGTGGCAGACGCAAATAAAGGCGGGAAGTAAGCAGGCAAGGGAAGGGGGAGGACTGCATACCAGCCTGCAGAGATGCAGGCTGGTATGGATGAAACTACTGAATACTAAAACTACTTAGTGCTGAATAAATACCTGATCCCTGCTTAGTCACGCAGGCTCATGACGATGCGCAATACATACCAGAACATCAGGGCAACAGAAGCAAACAACTCCAGCGCCGCACCGACATAACGGTCTTCAGGATAGTGGTTGATGACATTGGATGCATCATACAGAATGGCTGCACCGGCAAAGGCGACCATCGCTACGCTGAAAAACAGGCCAAGCTGGAAGCCAAAGATCATGCCACAAGCGATCAGGATCAGGGCAACCAGGCCACCCCATTTCAAGACGCTGCCAAGGAAGGAAAAGTCCTTGCGCGACACATAGGCAACACCGACCAGGCCTACGGTTGCCAGTATGGTCACCAGGCCAGCATTGGCAATGGCACCAGGTGCTACCTTGTTGGCGATGGACAGGATGGGAATAAAGATAATTGCCTCAGCCACAATATAAACGCCCAGCGCTGCATATTGCAGTGGCAGGCTTTCTACCGTGTGTGCTGCGCGCGATGCCAGCCAGCCTATCAGCATGAATGCGCCAAGGATCAGGAACCATGGCAGGGGGCGCATGGCTTGTGCCATGACTTCGGCAATGCCGGATTTGAATAAAATGACTTCAAGCGCAGTGAACGCCAGAATCGCGCCGCCGAGATGATTGAAAGTCTTGCTGATAAAACGCTCACGCGCTGGTCCGTAACCTTGCTGGGTGCTTGCCAGTTCCATGGATGTTCCTATCGTAAATGTGATGAGTATTGCCTGAGTAAGATTTTACAGAGCAAGCCGGATTAACAACTTGTTCAAAAAAACTGCAAAGTTTGCAAGTTTCAGCTGATTTTATCTGAATACACAGAAATGAAGAAATTCATGTTTCAAAGTGTTTCAAGTTGTTGCTTATGTAATAAGTATTTGGTTTCCGGTATCGTTTTCGATATGGTTACTTATAGAGAACGAAATTCTCCGCTTGTTCATGGCGGATATGTCATTTACAGGTACATTCTGATACATAAGCCAAATTCGCGTGTTTTTTAAGCAAATAAGCGCAAAACTTCACAGAAGCAGCTTGTCCCCCATCAAACTTCGTGTAATTTGCGTCTATTATTACGTCTATAATGCCCGCAGCTAAAAAGCGGGTTTTTTATTGACATCATTGCACGTTTCCCCCCATGAATACACTCATCTGGTTTGTCATCCTGTACTGGGTCATCTCTGTTGGCATCGGTTTGTATGCCGCCCGTTATGTCAATAACTCCAAGGACTATGCAGTAGCTGGCCGCTCCCTGCCCATGTATGTGGTGACTGCTACCGTCTTTGCCACCTGGTTTGGCTCGGAAACGGTACTCGGTATTTCATCCACCTTCGTCAAGGAGGGTTTGAAAGGTGTAGTGGCTGACCCATTTGGCTCTTCGCTGTGCTTGATCTTTGTTGGTTTGTTCTTCGCGCGCCCGCTTTACCGCATGAATTTGCTGACCATAGGTGATTACTACCGCAATAAATTTGGCCGTACCGCCGAAGTGCTGGTAACCCTGTGTATCGTCGTTTCTTACCTCGGCTGGGTGGCTGCCCAGATCAAGGCTCTGGGCCTGGTGTTCAGCGTGGTATCTGGCGGTTATATTACTAATGAGTGGGGCATGATCATCGGTGCAGGCAGCGTACTGATCTATACATTGATGGGCGGCATGTGGTCGGTGGCGATTACTGACTTTTTGCAAATGATCATCATCGTGATTGGCATGTTGTATATAGGCTGGGAAGTCTCAGGCATGGTTGGCGGTGCCAAAGTCGTCATTGAACATGCCGCAAATGCAGGCAAACTGGAATTCTGGCCCCAGCCTACGGCCAAGGAGTCGCTGTGGTTCTTTGCCGCCTGGATCACCATGATGCTGGGCTCGATACCGCAACAAGACGTGTTCCAGCGCGTGGCTTCATCCAAGAATGAAAAAATTGCCGGTAATGCATCTGTATTGGGCGGCGTATTGTATTTCTGCTTCGCCTTCATCCCCATGTTCCTCGCTTATTCAGCGACGCTGATTGACCCAAAGATGGTCGAGGGCCTGATTGATAAAGACCCGCAATTGATTTTGCCTACCCTGATCATGACCAAGGTACCCATGCTGGCCCAGGTGATGTTCTTTGGTGCCTTGCTGTCAGCGATCAAGAGCTGCGCCAGTGCTACCTTGCTGGCACCGTCAGTGACCTTCTCTGAAAATATCCTGAAACCTTTCTTCCCCAAGCAAAGCGACAAGCAATTCCTGTTCATGATGCGCGTGGTAGTGCTGGTATTTACAGCAATTATTACTATTTTTGCCATGAATACCCAGTCCAGCATTTATAAAATGGTGGAGAATGCCTACAAAGTGACTCTGGTTGCTGCTTTTGTACCGCTGTCCTTTGGTCTGTACTGGAAGCGTGCTACGACTCAGGGTGGCCTGGCGTCCATCATTCTTGGCATCGTCAGCTGGGTCAGTATGGAAATTTTTGCTCCGGAAGGCTTGTGGCCACCACAACTGGTGGGTGTGCTCATGAGTGTGACAGGAATGATAGCCGGGTCTTTGCTGCCGCAATTTGTACACAAGAAGCTGGCAGTTTGATACTGGCTTTGGTTACGGCATGATGCAATGCGCAAATTCTGATCAAAAACCTTTATAATTCAGGGTTTTATCAGTTTTTTTAGGGCTACGCCATGCCGATTTATGCTTACCGCTGTGAAGAATGCGGCTTTGCCAAGGATGTTTTGCAAAAGATGTCTGAAGAGCCGCTCAGTGTTTGTCCGACTTGCGGCAAGTCTTCCTTTCGCAAGCAAGTGACTGCTGCCGGCTTCCAGCTCAAGGGCTCGGGCTGGTATGTGACTGACTTCCGTAATGGCTCTGGCGGTGGCGCCGCTGCACCAACAGCACCAGCCGCTGAAGGTGGTGCTGCAACTTCGACAAGTCCTGCTCCGGCAACAACGCCAGCGGCTGAGTCAAGTGCGCCTGCGCCTGCCAGCGATGCTGGCAAGGCTGCCTGAATTGTCTTTTATCCCTTATTATTGCCGTTCCATTCACAAAGCAGACGATTACCATGCGTAAATACTTTATTACTGGCTTGCTGATTTTAGTACCTCTGGCGATCACGCTATGGGTGCTGCATGCCATTATCAGTACCATGGACCAGTCCCTGTTGCTGTTGCCAGTTGAATGGCGTCCAGAAAAACTGGTGGGTTTCAAGGTGCTGGGCATAGGGACGATTTTGACATTGTTGATCGTCTTTGTGACTGGTTTGCTGGCACAGAACTTTATTGGCAATTACGTCATCAAAGCCTGGGAAAGCCTGTTGCAGCGCATTCCTATTGTCAGCTCCATCTATTCCAGCGTGAAACAGGTATCTGATACGCTGTTCTCATCGTCCGGCAATGCCTTCCGCAAAGCCGTGCTGATTGAATATCCGCGCCGCGATTGCTGGACCATAGGTTTTCTGACCGGTGTACCGGGTGGCGACGTGGTTAATCACCTTAAAGGTGATTTTGTCAGCGTATATGTGCCAACTACACCGAATCCGACTTCCGGCTTTTTCCTTATGTTGCCCAAGGATCAAGCCATAGAACTTGACATGAGTGTCGATGCCGCACTCAAGTATATTGTTTCCATGGGCGTGGTGGCTCCCGAGCATCTCCCCACCAAATAAATGATGTGGTTATCCACTGCATCAAATCATTTTTAATTTTGAATACAGACAGGTAAGAAATATGTCCATGCGTACCCAATACTGTGGCCTCACTACTGAGGAATTACTCGGCCAAACCGTCAGCCTGTGTGGCTGGGTGCACCGTCGTCGCGATCACGGCGGCGTGATCTTCATTGACTTGCGTGACCGCGAAGGTCTGGTGCAGGTGGTTTGTGATCCTGACCGTGCTGATGTGTTCAAAGCTGCAGAATCCGTACGTAATGAATTCTGCCTGCGCATTACTGGCCTGGTACGCAACCGTCCAGACGGTACTGGCAACAGCAATCTGAAATCCGGCAAGATCGAAGTGCTGGCGCATGAAGTGGAAGTCTTGAATCCTTCCGTCACGCCTCCATTCCAGCTCGATGATGACAACCTGTCTGAAACCACGCGCCTGACCCACCGCGTACTGGATTTGCGTCGTCCGCAAATGCAAAACAACCTGCGCCTGCGTTACAAGGTAACGATGGAAGTGCGCAAGTTCCTCGATGCGAACGGCTTTATCGATATCGAAACACCGATGCTGACCAAGTCCACGCCAGAAGGCGCACGTGACTATCTGGTGCCATCCCGTGTTAACGCTGGTAACTTCTTTGCGTTGCCACAATCTCCGCAATTGTTCAAACAATTGCTGATGGTGGCTAACTTTGACCGTTACTACCAGATCACAAAGTGCTTCCGTGATGAAGATTTGCGTGCTGACCGCCAGCCAGAATTTACCCAGATCGATTGCGAAACTTCTTTCATGAATGAGCAAGAGATTCGTGACATGTTTGAAGGCATGATACGTCTGGTCTTCAAAAACACGCTGGACATCGATCTGCCAAATCCTTTCCCTGTCATGGACTTTGCTGAAGCCATGGGCCTGTATGGTTCCGACAAGCCAGACATGCGCGTCAAACTGCAATTCACAGATTTGACAGACGTGATGAAAGACGTTGACTTCAAAGTATTCTCCGGTGCAGCCAATATGGCCAATGGCCGTGTCGTCGGTTTGCGTGTACCTGGCGGCTCCAACATGCCACGTTCTGAAATTGATGCATACACCCAATTTGTTGCCATCTATGGCGCCAAGGGTCTGGCTTACATCAAGGTCAACGACAAGGCACAAGGCCGTGATGGCTTGCAATCACCTATCGTCAAGAACATCCATGACGCAGCTTTGACAAAAGTACTGGAGCTGACAGGCGCGCAAGATGGCGACCTGATTTTCTTCGGTGCTGACAGGGCTAAAGTGGTGAACGATGCCATCGGCGCATTGCGCGTGAAAATCGGCCACAGTGAATTCGGCAAAGCAAATGGCTTGTTTGAAGACGTATGGAAACCATTGTGGGTAGTTGACTTCCCTATGTTTGAACATGATGAAGAAAACGACCGCTGGACAGCAACTCATCATCCGTTCACGGCACCAAAAGATGGCCATGAAGATTTGATGGAAACAGACCCAGGCAAGTGTATCGCCAAGGCCTACGACATGGTCTTGAATGGTTGGGAACTGGGCGGCGGTTCTGTGCGTATCCATCGTGCTGAAGTACAAAGCAAAGTGTTCCGTGCTTTGAAGATCGATGATGCAGAAGCCCAATTGAAGTTCGGCTTCTTGCTGGATGCTCTGCAATACGGCGCGCCTCCACATGGTGGTCTGGCTTTCGGTCTGGACCGTATCGTCACCATGATGACCGGTGCAGAATCCATCCGTGACGTGATCGCTTTCCCGAAAACCCAGCGTGCCCAATGTCTGTTGACACAAGCACCGTCTGAAGTCGATGAAAAGCAATTGCGTGAACTGCATATCCGTTTGCGTGCAGCAGAACCAAAACTCGCTTAATTCTTCATCCGCAAGGACGTATTAATGAATGAAACTGACAACAATGAAAAGAGTATGCAAGTGAATAACAAGACAGCCTTATTTTTATTGTTGAGCAGTAGTTTGTTTCTCGCCGCTTGCGGAGAAAAGAAAACCGAGCTTGGTGAAGGTACTTCTGAAGTGACAGGCGCTGCCGGTCCTGCTGGTGCCAAAGGTGCCAGCAAGACCCTGGTCAAGTGTGATGCGCCTGTGGCGACCCTGTCTCTGGTCGAGAATCCGAATGGCTACACCATGAGCAGCCAGTACAATCTGCCGTCTTCACCTGTACCTTTGATACGCTTGCTGGCACAGCAGAGCGGCTGCTTCCGCGTGGTAGATCGTGCGTCTGGCCTGAAGGCCGTGATACAAGAACAGGAACTCAAGGACCAGGGCATTATCCGTAAAAATTCTACGGTGTCCAAGGGCAAAGGCTACGAAGCGCAATACACGATTACCCCCAGCCTGACTTTTTCTGAAAGCAAGGCTGGTGGTGGTATTGGTGCCATCATGGGCATGATCCCTATCCTCAGGAATTTTACTGGCTATGCCGAGAAGGTCAGCTTCAAGGAAGCTCAGGTAGTTTTATTGTTGACCGATAATGAAACCACAGAGCAACTGGCAGCGGCAACCGGTTCTGCCAAGACGACAGATCTGGGCATGGGCGGCCTCAGCTTTGGTGCTGCCGGCGGTGGCTTTGGCGCAGGCTGGAGTAATACCAATGAAGCCAAGGTCATCGTTGCTGCCTTCCTGGATGCGCACAATAAACTGGTGCCACAAGTCAGGCAGTTACAGGAAAAAGAAATGCCGCCTGCAGTGCCGGTGAAGAAGTAAGTCTTCATTTGCGTTGTTATTTGCTAGACCTAAAAGGCCTGCTCCGCAGGCCTTTTTTTATATTTGCTGCGTTGCATAAAAGGTTCAGACTGCACAGCTTTGCTTGCTGACAGTCGCCCATCTCAGATTAGTTTGTTCTATATCTATGGCAGCGCAGCAAGTATCCCTTAATGTCAACTCTTGTTGCAAGAATGAAGCTGCGCCAAAAAAACTGCTATAAAGAAATAAATTGCTAGTGCTGGCCTACTTGCCATATAGGTAAGTGTTCACTTTTGAGGGGAAATGACGATGCATCAGTTTAAAAAAATATTGCCGCTGGGTTTAATAATTGCTGCATGCGCGGCACCGGTTCTTGCCGCAGGTGAACATGGTTCAGAGGCTGAAGCGCAGGACATGGTCAAAAAAGCCGTTGCCCTCGTCAAGTCAGCTGGCGCAGAAAAAGCCTACAAAGTCTTCACTGATCATCCTGATGGTGCATTCAAGGAAAAAGACTTATATGTCTTCGTGTATGACTTTGAAGGCAATTGCCTGGCGCAGGGGGCGAATGCAAAAATGGTAGGCAAAAACCTGATGTCCATGAAGGATGTAGATGGTAACGCCTTTATCAAGGGCATGATAGACCTGGTGAAAACCTCGTCCAAAGGCTGGTATGGCCCTTATAAGTTCAACAATCCTGCGACGCAGAGTTATGACCTGAAACGTTCATATTGCGAGCGCGGCGCTGGTGACAGCATGGTTTGCGTGGGTACTTACTTCGAGAAAAAATAAATATCACTGACCAGGCAGGCGAAAATATTTCTAGGCAGCGTTGGTCTGTATTAAGGTACGTTGTTCTGGTTTAAGCGGCATTCTATTGAGCATATTGCTCAAGGAGTGCCGTTTTACATTGCGGTATCAAATATGGATGAGCCAAAGGCGTTAGAATGGTGGTTTTGAAAACACCGGATCATCATTTCGGCCTGGCATGTCAACGCATAAAATCCCTGAATCTGTCCTGGTCGTTATTTACACCGCTGCACTTGATGTTCTCTTGCTGGAACGCGCTGACAAGGCGGGATTCTGGCAATCTGTCACTGGGTCGAAAGATACCGTGGACGAGGCCTGGCAGACCACCGCCATCCGCGAAGTGGCGGAAGAAACCGGCATAGATGCCTTGCAATATGACTTGCAAGATTGGGGTCTGACCAATATATATGAAATCTACCCGGTGTGGCGTCATCGCTATGCGCCGGGTGTAACGCAAAATACCGAGCATGTGTTCGGCCTGTGTGTCAGCCCTGACGTCACCATCAGACTGGCACCGCGTGAACATCTGCAATATCTGTGGTTGCCATGGCGTGATGCAGCGGATAAATGTTTTTCCGCATCGAATGCCGAAGCCATACTGCAACTGCCAAAGCTGATCAAGGTTTAACAAGCTAAAGGGAATCACCATGAAGCTTCGCATTGCCACCTACAATATCCACAAGGGCGTCAGTGCATTTGGCCGCAAGGCCCGCATCCATGGCATCAAGGAAGCGATAGATTTGCTCGACGCCGACCTGGTATTTTTACAGGAAGTACAGGGTCAACATGACCTGCATGCAGAAAACCACACACTGTGGCCGCAAGAGAGCCAGCATGATTTCCTGGCCGGACAATCCCATCAGGCAGTGTATGGCATGAATGCAGTGTATGAACACGGTCACCACGGCAATGCCTTGCTGAGCCGCTATCCGATTGCTTCTTTCACCAATCATGACGTATCAGACCATGCCTATGAACAGCGTGGCATCCTGCATGCCATCGTGCAGATAGATAAAGTCCAGGTACATTGCTTCGTCATTCATCTGGGCTTGTTTGCAGGTAGCCGCCGTCGCCAGATACAGGCATTGATAAAAACCATCAAACAAGATTTACCTGCCGATGCACCGCTGGTGATTGCCGGTGACTTCAATGACTGGAGCCAGCGCCTGAGCCAGACCCTGTACCAGGAACTGGCTGTCATCGAAGCCTTTGATGTCGAGGCACAAGGACCAGCATCACGGTTTTCGCTCAAGGGCATGCGTAAAATATTGAACAAGGATACTAGTGGCCATGCCCGCACATTTCCTGCCGGCTTGCCCTGGTTATGCCTGGACCGTGTGTATTTGCGAGGCTTCAAGGTGGATGATGCGCGTGTCATGAAAGGCGCGCCCTGGACTACTTTGTCCGATCATGTACCGATCACCGTCAGCCTTGAATTACTGGACACAACAAAAAGCCCATGAGCAAACTGCATTTCATTGAAGGCAATGATGTAGAGCTTTTGCGCAGCGGCGCCCAGTTTTTTCCCGCCTTGATTGCATCCATCGACCAGGCACAGCATGAAGTGTATCTGGAGTCCTATATCTTTGCGGCTGACCAGACTGCGCAGTCTGTGCAGGCGGCACTGGTGCAGGCAGCAGCGCGTGGCGTGCAGGTCAGGGTGGTCATAGACTGGATAGGCAGTGACAGAAGTCATGCGATTGATTTGACAAGGCATTTTAATGAGCAGGGCGTAGCTTGTCGCTGCTTTAACCCATGGTTCAAGCGCGGTCTGGCACGTACCCATAGAAAAATCTGCGTGGTTGACAGACAAGTCGCCATCGTCGGTGGTTTGAATATCATTGACGACTGTATTGCTGACGATGGTTCTGGCCTGGCTTTACCTTTTCCACGCTGGGACTTTGCTGTTACCGTCACTGGCCCCCTCGTCGCTAACATCCATCTGGAAGTCGAATCACAATGGCGCAAACTGGGCAAACTAGGTTTGCGTACCCGCTTCGCGCTGATGAAACATTTGCATGCCGATGCCAAGACCGCCGGCAAGCAGGTCACTTCGGCGGCGCTGGTGGTACGCGACAACTTACGTAACCGCGCCACCATACAACGCGCTTACCTGCAGGCACTGGGCATGGCAAGGTCACGTGCTATCCTAGTGACGCCTTACTTTGCCCCTGGCAGAAAATTCCGCCGTGCCCTGGTTTCTGCTGCTACCCGTGGCGTCGATGTTGTGCTCCTGCTAGGCGTCGGTCAGTTTGCCTTGCAGGACGCAGTATCTCAATCTTTTTACCCCAAATTGCTGACAGCGGGCGTGCGCATCGTCGAATATGGCAAGACGCAACTGCACGCCAAAGTCGCCGTTATTGATGAAGACTGGGCGACGGTAGGCTCCAGTAATTTTGACGGCCTAAGCCTGTTCGTCAACCATGAAGCGAATATAGTCATCCGCGACAAAACCTTTGCCGCCAGCCTCGCGCATGAGCTGGAGCTGGGCATTGCCGATGGCACAGAAATCTTTGCCGAAGACGTGCACAAGAAAGCCTGGTACAAGCGCGCCTGGTATGGCGCTGCTTATCTGATTTACCGCGGCCTCATGCGCGTCGTCACCTTCGGGCATTACGGATGAAATTGCACGGCGTGGATTTCACTTCGGCACCATCGCGCCGCAAAGGCATCACGATTGCCAGCGGCCAGATGCAAGGCGATGTGCTGTACTGTACCTGGAGTCCCTGCAAACACTGAGTGACTTCACTGCTTTTGATAACTGGCTCATGCAGGACGGCCCCTGGCTGGCGGGTTTCGACTTGCCATTTTCGCTGCCGCGCGAACTGGTGGAACATTTGCACTGGCCAGCTAATTGGCCAGATTTGATGCGCCATCTGCAAACACAAACGCGCGCAGAACTACGCCTGCAATTCAAGGCATTTTGTGATGCCCGTGCCGTCGGTAATAAATTCGCCCACAGAGCAACCGACATCCCCGCTGGTTCTTCGCCTTCGATGAAATGGGTGAATCCCCCGGTAGCCTACATGCTGCACGCAGGTGCCCCGCGCTTGCTGGATGCCCGTGTCAGCATCCCCGGCATGTATGAAGGCGACCCACAACGCATCGCCCTCGAAGCTTATCCCGGCATGGTGGCACGCAGTATCACCAAAGCTTCGTATAAAAGCGATGACAAGAGCAAGCAAACACCAGAGCGCAGGCAGGCCCGCGAGCAAATCCTGCAGGCGCTGAAAGCTGGCTCTACACCATGGAAAATCAAACTTCATGCAGGTAATTTTGGCGATGCATTATTGAGCGACGGTAGCGCCGATTTGCTGGATGCCGTGCTATGCATGGTATTGGCCGCCTGGGCTTATGACAGACGCGGCCAGAATTTTGACTTGCCGGAATTTGATCCGCTTGAAGGCTGGATAGTGGGTTCTTGAAATTTTCGGTCTTATCTTGCCCCCCAGCTTTGGATAGCAGATTTTCATTACCAATTTTTGGCTCGTAGTGCTGTCCCGCTTTTAGCTCTGAATTTAATTGTCTGGCGCGCAGAATTCACTCCTGATCATATACAGGATGTTAAACTATGGGGTTTTCTATTTTGCACTAAGAACTTTTTTCTTAGGCATTTTCGTCAGGGATAATCAGGCCAGATCAGATGAGTTCAAGAGGGAAAGTTGCAAACAGGTAACATCAGGCAATCATCATTATTCATACCAGTTTTAGGATACCGTCTCATGCTGCTCACATCGCCCCTGCGCACTGCCATTGCCATGGCAGCAGATGTCGCCGCAGCGGCATTTCAGGTGTTGCCTAAAAGTGATTGGCCACCGACGCTTTATGAATTGCATGAAAGTGGCAGGCGCTGGGAAGAAAAACTGGATAGCAGTGCAGATGATTTCGAGCAAAGAAAACAGGTGTGGTTGCAAACCAATATGGCGGGCACTGTCGTCAAGCTGATGGCTGAGAGCCGCGCAACGTTCATGCCCGATTCTGCCTGCGCTCTTACCCTGTTGATCGAATTTTCCGTTGTGCCTGAGGTTTTGCATGGTCTGGTACTGGCCTTGCCATATTCACGCTCAGAACAAGGCCCGGGTCTGCTTGCCGGCATGGTGCAAGTGTATCGCTATCCCGAGGCAATCTTCCCCATGCTTGATGAAATACTGCCTGAGTTTACCGCTTTGTTGTCCAGTCGTTGTGCTACCCATTGGCGCAAACCTATGGAATATGATCGCAAGCTCAAGCCTTCGCAAGCCAGCTATGAGTCAGAGTCGCCAGTCATTGCGGCACGCTGCCCTTCATTTTTATCCTTGTCTGAACCTGGCTGGAATAGCAATGAAATAGGCTCACGCTACCTCGATGCACTGATTGCACGTTACCCGTTTGATGATGGCATTTGCTTTCAAAGAGCCTTGTATCAGCTAAAGCTAGATTTTTCCTTGCCCAGCCTGTTAAGGGTAGATTATCTGCTGGGCGAATTGCAAAACAGCCTGAGCATGACTGAAGATGAGTTCACAGCCCGCACTGCGAATATGAATTTTTTGTATTGTGTTGCATTTTATTGTAGCAAGGTCATCGCCAAAGCAGCCGGCTGCCATGTTGACTGGTACAGCATTGTGCAATTCGGGCAGCGTTTTCCTGAGAAAAAAAGCATCACTGCCAGCCCGGCCAGGTCTTTGGTTGCGGTCTTCAATGCAGCAGGTGGCGAGATGGGGATGCCTTTCTTCCCTTTACAGGCTATATTACGACGGCTGTTTGCTAAAGAAACCTCGCAACAACTGCGTTCTGCTTTCAAGCAATGGGGAAAGGCTGCCTTTACGCAGCGGGCTGCCAGCATCAATGATGAAATGCCCGCCGTACAGCAATTGATAGACAACTGGCCCATGCATCAGCGTGATTATCTGACGACCAAGAGAATTGACTGGTTCAAGGACAAGTATTTCAATCTGTGGTTTCAGACTTACTTCTCCCTTTATCGCGGAGGAAGGGTAGTCTGGGCTTGCATAGTACAGGCACATAATCAAGCCTATACAGATGAGAATGTAGATCGCTTCGCGCAAATCGTTTTTGATCCCCAGGGTTTGCTGACACCGCCTCAGCTTGAAGTTATCGCCAAAAAACTGAACTCCTACAAAGGATGCAGGCCGTTTGATGCGCGCCTGGGTTTCATGGCGGACTTCATGACAGACGAAATACCGATGACGCTAGGCGCAGAGCTGCCCTATAGAATATCGAGTGACGATGTGTGTACTTCCGCAATTTTGTTGATACGCAAGCATTTGCCGGTTAATCGCCTGATCTCCAATTATTTGCCGGTGTTGATACATGATGCATTTCCAGGTGTGGCCTTGTTCTTACCAAGCAAATTCTGGACACCTGCGATTGCCCGTCAATGTGCGGCCTATGGCTGGCCAGTCCACTAGTGGTACAAAACAATTTTAGTCGGAATTTATAATAAAGGCTTTTGAAATGATAGTCGGCATAGATCTGGGTACAACCAATAGCTTGATCGCTGTCTGGAAAGATGGTCAGGCGCAATTGATTGCCAACGCGCTGGGTCATGTGCTGACACCCTCCTGTGTCAGTATCAACGACAATGGCGAAGTGCTGGTAGGCTTGCCTGCACGTGACCGCTTGCTGACCAATCCTGACCGTTCTGCAGCTCTTTTCAAACGCTACATGGGTACGGAAAAGAGCATGCGGCTTGCGGGTAAAAACTACCGGCCAGAAGAGTTATCTGCGCTGGTGCTGAAGTCACTGGTTGCCGATGCCGAGGCTTTTCTTGGTGAAAAAGTGACTGAAGCCGTCATTACCGTACCAGCCTATTTTAACGACACCCAGCGCAAGGCCACCCGCATTGCCGGTGAATTGGCAGGCCTGAAGGTAGAACGTTTGTTGAACGAACCAACGGCTGCCGCACTGGCCTATGGTCTGCACTTAGCGCCTAAAGAATCACAATTCCTGGTGTTTGATCTTGGTGGCGGCACCTTTGATGTGTCCATTCTGGAATTGTTTGCAGGCATCATGGAAGTCCGTGCAACTGCAGGTGACAATTTCCTTGGTGGCGAAGATTTTACCGGGGTGCTGGTCAAGGGCTTCATTGAAAATACCGGCAAGACTGCCGGTATTATTGAGACCGATTTGAGCGCCGCCCAGCGTACCCATTTGCGCACAGAAGCAGAACGGGTCAAGCGCGCCCTGTCAGGTGGCGATCATGCCACCTTTTCTTACCGTCACAATGAATCTGAGCTGCTCTGGGAGGTCAGTCTCACTGCCTATGAGAAACTGTGCGCAGACTTGCTGCAACGCCTGAGCCAGCCTATAGAGCGCGCACTGCGTGATTCCAATATCAGGCCGAATGAGCTTGACCGCGTTGTAATGGTAGGCGGCTCTACCCGCATGACTATCGTCCATCGTCTGTTGACCCGTTTGTTTGGCCGCTTCCCCAGCCGTGATATCAATCCCGATGAGGCCATCGTCATCGGCGCTGCCGTCCAGGCTGGCCTGAAAGCCAGGGATGAGGCACTCAATGAAGTTGTCATGACGGATGTCTGCCCTTATTCGCTCGGTATCGCCGTATCAGAAGAGTACGGTGACGGCGAGTATCGCACGGGTTTGTTCAGTCCTTTGATTGAACGTAACACGGTGGTACCAGTCAGCCGCTCCAAGGAATTTCAACCCATCAGTGACAAGCAGGAACAGATCGATATCAGGGTCTACCAGGGTGAAAGTCGCGAAACCAAAGACAATATCGCGCTGGGAGCCTTCACTCTTCCCATGCCTTTTACGCCGAATACGGACCGCAGTGTAGACATTCGTTTCACCTATGACATCAATGGCTTGCTGGAAGTGGAAGCTACCATTAAAGCCACAGGGGCAAAGCAAAACCTGGTCATAGAACAAAATCCCGGCGCGATGTCGGCAGAGCAGCTTGAACGCAGCCTGGTGGCGATGCGTGCATTAAAAATACATCCGCGTGATCAACTTGAAAATCAGGCCATGCTGGAACGCCTGAAACGGCTGTATGAACAAAATCTTGGTAACCGCCGTGAATGGGTTGCTGCACGCCTCAGCCAGTATGAGCAAATACTGGCACGACAAAACCCAAGGGAAATCGCCAAGGCCAATGAGGCGTTCACGGAAGTGCTGACCCGATTTGAGGGCGCGCCCTTGTTATGAATCCCTTCGTCCACCTTGGTATTGCCGCCACAGATGACAAGCGGCAAATCAAACTCGCCTATGCCGCGCGTCTGAAGCAGGTCAACCCTGAAGATGATCCTGAAGGTTTCAAGGCCTTGCGGCAGGCCTATGAATTGGCGCTTTCCACAGCAAACGATACTGACAAGGCGCCGGGCCCCAATTTCACTGAAGAGCAGCCAGATCTGCCTGAGCTGGACATGGCAGCGATACTCCAGCCAGACACCAGGCCGGAGGAAGACCCATCCCTGCCCAGTACGACGGACCTGGATGCACAAATTTTATCCTGGGGTGGTCAAACTCAGCCCCAAACCCAAACGGTACCGCCAGGGCCGCGCCCTGTGCCTCAAGCTGTTGAACAAACTCAGCAAAAGACAGAGATACCTGGCGGTTTTCCTGGACATGTGCTGGATCAGCCTTTGGACTGGTCCGTCAATCTGGATTTAAATCTGGAATCTGACAATACCCTGGAACAGCAACTGAGACAAAAATGGAAACCGGGCCCACGTCCTCAAATTGCTTATTTCTCGAACAAGGCAAATCTTAAAAATATTGCGCAGTCAGATTCTGAAATGCCCGGGCAAGGCAGCAGCAATGCTGCCACTGGTAATCGCCCACCTGACGCAGCAACTGCGGCCCTGCAAGTTTGTAACATATTGCTGAGGACTGATGCCCGTCAGCAAGAAGCAAAGCTCAGGCAATTACTGGAGCAGCCAGCCTGGGGAAATCTGGATTTCAAGGTCAGGCTGGAACAGGCTTTTGTGCAGGTGATCAATGAATCCTTCGACGAGCGCTACCCATTGGTCAAATTTTTGACTGCGTATTATGACTGGAAAAACTTATTGCCCAAGCGCCGCCAGCATTCGGCAGCAGTCATCAACCTGGTCAGGCGTGCTAATGCGCGCGAGTGGCGTCGTGACATGGAGAGCCTGCCCTATGGCACACCGACAGCAGCCGCTTTTCAATTATTGATGGCTATTCCAAACGAAGAAAAGTTCAAGGTCTTTGCAGAAATTCATGAACAGCTCCTGGCTATGCACAAATTGTTACGGGAGTTAGGTTCAGACAAGAAAGATGCCTTGCAATATGAAGTTAATCGTGAGTCTGTCAGTTGGTGGCAGAACTATGTAGATATGCGTCTTACCTTGCAGCCGGACCAGAATTCAAAAAAGCCACCGCAAAAGAAAGTCGCAAAAAAAACGCCTCAAAAAGCAGAGGAAAAATGGACCCCGGCTCGGCTGCAGAAATATGTACTCAGGTCCATAGTTGGCATGTATTTACTGACCTGCATCATGACCGGGCTCTTTTCCGACACCTTGGACAAGCTGCTTGATTTTCTTGGTCTTTGAGACTGGTTTCAAGATATGAGCTGGGAAAGGAGATGGCTGTGCTTGAATAAATTTCTATTCCCTCTTTGTTAATGCCAAACTATATGAAGCCAGGCTGTAAGCAAGGCCTGCGATAAAGCCCAGCTTGGGGTCAAAAACAGCCAAAGCAAGCACACCACAGATACTCCCGGTTGCACGATACAAGGAATCCTCTCCGCGTATTTTTGCCTGCAGCGCGGATGCCATCGCTGCTACAGACAGTATGATAGCGCTGTAAAAACACCAGTCCAGAAAATGTCCTGGATTGATGTCAAAGACAGATGCTGCAAATGCTTCTTCGGCAAAATTTCCCTGTTTATATAAAAAGTTAAACAAACTGGAGAAATTAAAACTCAGGGGCGGCAGTGAATTCAAATAACTTGCCGGACAAATGATGAGCAGGGCTAAAATACCTTTGAATAGTGAAAATAAACCCCAGGCGCTGGGCTGCCTGCTTATCCATGCGAGACCGACGGGGTAGTTGTTACTATCTGCGGGCGAGAACAGGTTTTTCAGGCTCACAAACATGCCCAGGCTGGTGAGCAGCATGAATACCAGATATACGAAGTTTTGCGTTGAATGCCGAGCATCCTGAAACCAGGGCTGTGCATACAGCATGCCTAGTATCAGAGCAGCGATTGCGGCAACTATAAATCCTGCGTATTTGCTTTTTTGTGGCTTGCGCACCAGCCCCGCCCAGATATGCAGCAAAGGTGTGCACAATGCATAGGAACCCAACAGCAAGAACAGCATGAACAGGAACTGCATGGCAAATGCCCCAGACTCAGCCCCCGGCCATAAAGATTTGTCGCCACAGCCGCAAGCAACCAGGTAAGCGGTGCAAACAGGGGGGGCAGCACGAATGCCTGAAAGGGGATGCGCTGTGCGCTGCTATCGTAGTGATCAGTCGGCATCGCTTTTTAATAATTGCCACAAGAATTCACTATATGCATCCCCTTGTGGCAATTCATAGTCTGTCTTCAAGACTTTTCTTGTACTGACAACTTCTCTGTTTTCTTTTGGATTAAAGCCAATTTTTTCTTCTTCGACCATGTACAGGCCAGTGCCGCGTTTTTGCCATAGCGGCAGAGTGCTGAAATTGATATCCCTGCTTTGCAGTAAAGCTGCTTTGTCGGCCAATGACTTGCCTTCTATGTAGCTGGTGGTTTCATTTTGTGACTTTCCCTCTTTTCTGAGCTGCCAGTAGCAATGCGCGTTCAGGGCATTTCTGTTGGCATCTTCATTGCGCCAGCGAAAATAATCGACGACCAGATTTTGTGTTGGTAACTGGCAGATCCGGCAATCAAAGGCGGCGACCTGGCCCAGCATGAGACTGAATTTAGCAGATGCTTCGCCTGCCAGCAGGGAATTGTATTTTCTTAATTTGCGGCCAAAGGCATTGATATGCAGGTCAAACAATAAGGAAATCTCATCGCTCTGGTTATAGGCGTAAATGACCTTGAAGCCACAATTCATCAGATGCTTGCAGGTTTCCAACATCAGGTCACGAAACCTGATGTCAAACGGCGCTTCAAATGCACAGGTTTCTTTGGTCAGGCGGGTAAAGCCCCGGCCATCAATGCGGGCAATCATATACGTTCCGGTGGGGACGTAATCATCATGCGCAGTTTCATAGCCGCGCATGAGTTTTTCCAGTTCATCAAACTTCATTTTTTCCAATCAGTGGCAGTCAATTTGCCATCTATAAAATCGACGTAATACAAGCGATCAAAGCCCTCATCATAATCAGGGATTTCCAGTTTTCTATGGGTATCCAGTATTCCTACCTTGGGAACGAGGTCCTTGCCTTGTCGCTGGCTATTCCATGCCAGCGCTCTATCGAGATCAGTCTTGAAGTAATACGCAGTCACTGGCCATTGCCTGGCCTTGATCTGTTCCAGATAGCTAGCCCGAATTTCTTTTGTTGGATTGGTGTTATCGACGACAAAGGGCATGCTGGTGTCAAAACAAAAATCCAGCAGACGTTGCTGGCGGTTTTTAGTTTTCAGCAAATCATTGCTGATACGCAGGTGGCTGTTGAAGAAATGTTCTTTGTAAAAGGAGGATTTACCACTGGCCTGTAATCCTATGAATATGATGGCTTCCATTTGTGTGCATGCGAGTCTATTTGGCCTGCATTGTGACACAGGCCAGTGCTTCAGCCCACACGCGTGGCTGCCTTGATGCCATCAGTGATAAAGCGCAGCAGATAAGGTGCCGCCAGGTCAGCTTGCCGGGCCGGGCACAAGCCATCAGACAGGCGTTCTATGCGGGTATCAACAACATGGTGCAACAGGGCACCGAGAGCGAACTGATAACTCCAGTAAACACTCTCAGCATTGGCATGGGGCAGGGCATCGTGCAGGGCGGCGATGAATTCGCGTGCCATGGGGTCGTAGAATTCTCGCGTGATGCGGTCGCTAGCTTCGTGCTGGTCGATGACGCCACGCATGACCATGCGCGAAAAGTTTGCGCCTTCGGCTTTCTCATTGAGTTTTAATACTGGCAGCACAAAGGCTGCGATGATGGCTTCGAGCGTAGTGCCGGGCGCACTATGGGTGCGTGCATGGCGCAGGCCGTTCAGGCGTTCGGCGATATAGCCGCTGTGGTGTTCGTAGATGGCGTGATACAACTCATTCTTTGCGCCAAAATAATAACCGATCAGGGCGATGGGTACGCCAGCCTCGTGGGCAATGTCGCGTATCGATACACCTTCATAACTTTGGGCAGCAAAGCATTTCTCTGCGGCAATGAGAATTGCGCGCTTTTTTCCACTTAGTTCTTCAACAGAGCTCATGAGCTGATCCGACCAAATTGGCAAGCATGCGAATGTAAATAAATTAATACAAACTTTGCCGAATTGTACGGTCGTTCAGTTTATTGTCTATGCGCACTGCAACATAGCTCAACTAAATGACGCGCTGTGTTGTATGCACAAACATTGGGCAAAAATGCCTTGTATTTGCCTGACAGCTGCCATACATTGCATCAAAATAGAATGAACGTATTTTTTAGGGCCATACTGCTTGGTAATCGGCCCGGACATCCCATAAAGAAAAGCGACATCCTTCATGAGTGAAACCACCCGTATCGACAAATGGCTATGGGCAGCCAGATTCTTTAAAACCCGCAGCCTGGCAACCAATGCCATAGAGCTGGGCCGCGCCCTGCAAAACGAGCAGCGCGTCAAACCTGCGCATAATGTCAAAGTCGGTGACCTGATCGAGGTACAACAGGCCGAGCAGGTATGGCAAGTCAGAGTCTTGCGCATACTGGAAACCCGTGGCTCATCCACCATCGCCCAGACCATGTATGAAGAAACCGCAGAGAGCGCTGCAAAACGCGCCAAAGTGGCAGAAGACAGGAAGTATTTCCGTGAACCAACCGCAACCATGGCAAGCAGACCCACCAAGCGTGACAGGCGACAACTGGACCAGACCCATAATCAAGATTAGGTCGGGATTGGTTGGACGGGCTTGGATTAGGCAGAAAACAAAAAGTGTGATGGCAGGAGGCAAAACAATCAGGACTTACGCAAAATTGTCCCAGCAAGGCACAGTTTAGTACGGCGAGACGCTGCAACGCAGCTGGGGCGGTTTTGCTTAGGTCCTTATAATAGATACTCTCCTCTAAAGACGGAATCTGGTTTGACTTTTCATGCGCTGTGCATAATAGTACGAGCGTTCGATAAATTCATTTGTTTGCATCACTTTTTGCTTCACTTAATGGTCACAACGGGCAGACATGAATCTTTTCAACACAATCAATGTAATATGAATATGACATCAAAATTCATGCGCAAGGGGGAACTGACCCGCGCCGCCATTCTGGATGTAGCCCTGGACGCTGCCAGCCGTGATGGTATCGAGGGGCTGACCATAGGTTTGCTGGCCGACAAGATGAACATGAGCAAGTCTGGCGTGTTCGCCCATTTCGGTTCGCGTGAAGATTTACAGATCGAAGTGCTGAAGCTGTACCACCATCATTTCGAACAAGAGGTGTTTTATCCAAGCATGAAAGAAGAACGTGGCCTGCCGCGTTTGCAGTCCATGTTTGCCTTATGGGTCAAGCGCGTCACGGTAGAGATTGCATCTGGTTGTATCTATATCAGCGGTGCGGCCGAATACGATGACAGGGCAGGGCCTATCAGGGATGAACTGGTTGGTATGGTCCACGCGTGGCAGGGTGCCTTGCACCGCGCCGCAGCACAGGCGATACAACTGGGCCACTTGCGTGATGATGTCGAACCTGAACAGATTGTGTATGAAATGTATGGCCTGATATTAGCCCTGCACCATGATGCGCGTTTCTTGCGCAAGCCGGGCAGTGTAGGCCGTGCCGAGATCGGATTTGAACGAATGATCGAGTATTACGCGCCGGTGCAGGTCACAGCCTGATTAGTTACCGCCGCAAAAATTTAGTATCCACATTTACCGTTTTAACTTTGCCGTCAGGAGAAAATCATGGGTCAATATATCGCTCCATTGCGTGATATGCAGTTCGTGTTGCATGAGCTGTTGAATGTAGAAGAAGAATTGAAACAGCTGCCCAAGCACGCTGATGTTGATGGCGACATCATCAACCAGATTTTGGAAGAAGGCGGCAAGTTCACTGCCAATGTATTGTTCCCGTTGAACCACTCCGGTGACCGCGAAGGCTGTCACCACGACAAGACCAACCACACTGTCACGACACCAAAAGGCTTTAAAGAAGCCTACAAGCAATATGTGGAAGCTGGCTGGCCTGCATTGTCTTGCGACCCGGAATTCGGCGGCCAGGGCTTGCCACTGGTGGTCAACAATTCTTTCTATGAAATGTTGAATTCATCGAACCAGGCCTGGTCCATGTACCCAGGTTTGTCTCATGGTGCCTATGAATGTATCCATGAGCATGGCACACCAGAACAAAAATCCCTGTACCTGCCCAAACTGATCTCTGGCGACTGGACTGGCACCATGTGCCTGACTGAGCCACATTGCGGTACTGACCTGGGCATGCTGCGTTCCAAAGCAGAACCACAGGCTGACGGCAGCTACAAAATCACAGGCGCAAAGATTTTCATCTCTGCCGGTGAACATGATATGGCTGAAAACATCATCCATCTGGTACTGGCACGTCTGCCAGGTGCACCAGAAGGCTCGAAAGGTATTTCCCTCTTCATCGTTCCTAAATTCCTGTCGAATGCAGATGGCAGCATTGGTGACCGCAATCCTATTTTCTGCGGTGCGATCGAAGAAAAAATGGGCATCCACGGCAATTCCACTTGCCAGATGAACCTGGACGGTGCAACTGGCTGGCTCATCGGCGGCCCGAACAAAGGTTTGAATGCGATGTTCGTGTTCATGAATGCTGCACGTCTGGGCGTCGGCATGCAAGGCCTGGGCTTGACAGAAGTGGCTTATCAAAATGCCCTGGTCTACGCTAAAGACCGTATCCAGATGCGCAGCCTGTCTGGCCCTAAAGCACCGGACAAACCAGCTGACCCTATCATCGTTCATGCTGACGTACGCCGCATGCTGTTGACAGCAAAAGCCTATGCTGAAGGTGCACGTGCATTCTGTTCTTATGTTGCTCTGCAACTGGATAAAGAATTCAACCATCCTGACGAACAAGTGCGTAAGGATTGCGCTGACGAAGTCGCCTTGCTGACACCAGTCATTAAAGCCTTCATCACTGACAATGCATGGACAGCGACTTCTGAATGTCTGCAAGTCTACGGCGGCCATGGCTTTATCGCTGAATGGGGCATGGAGCAATATGTACGCGATGCCCGCATCAACATGATTTATGAAGGCACTAACACGATCCAGTCGCTGGATTTGCTGGGTCGTAAAATCCTCATGGACAATGGTGCAAAACTGCGCAAGTTCGGTGCCAAGGTACAGGCTTTTGTTGAAGCCAATGGCACCAACGAAGCACTGGCAGAATTCATCACACCGCTGGCTGAGCTGGGCGATAAAGTCACCAAGCTGACCATGGAAATCGGCATGAAAGCCTTCCAGAATCCGGATGAAGTCGGCGCTGCTGCCGTACCTTACCTTCGTGTAGTCGGTCATCTGGTGTACAGCTATTTCTTTGCACAAATGGCAAAAATCGCTCTTGAAAAACAAGATTCTGGCGACAAGTTCTATGTCTCCAAACTGGCAACAGCACGTTTCTATTTTGCCCGTCTGTACCCGGAAACAGCGATGCTGATCCGTCAGGCACGTTCTGGCTCTGCCAACCTGTTGTCACTCGAAGCTGACTTGTTCTAATCAAACATTCGCGCCATCCCATGTGGATGGGCTGGCGCGAAACTCTTGAGGTTAAAAATGACCAATTTCATCGTAAAAAAAGTCGCCGTTCTGGGCGCTGGCGTGATGGGTGCGCAAATCGCCGCCCACTGCATCAATGCAAAAGTGCCTGTAGTCCTGTTTGATCTGCCAGCCAAGGAAGGCCCTAAGAACGGCATCGTCCTGCGCGCTATCGAGAACCTGAAAAAGTTAAATCCTGCGCCACTGGGCAACAAGGATGACGCAGCCCTGATTGAAGTCGCCAACTACGAAGACAACCTCGACGTGCTGGCAGGTTGCGACCTGATCATTGAAGCCATTGCAGAACGCATGGACTGGAAGCATGACCTGTACAAGAAGGTTTCACCGCATATTGCACCAAATGCTATCTTCGCATCCAATACTTCCGGCCTGTCCATCACTGCCTTGTCTGACGGCTTTGATGCAGAACTGAAAGCCCGTTTCTGTGGCGTACATTTCTTCAACCCACCGCGCTATATGCACCTGGTGGAACTGATCCCTACTGTTGCTACCCGTCCAGAAATCATCGACCAGCTCGAAGGCTTCCTGACAACGACACTGGGTAAAGGCGTTGTCCGCGCCAAAGATACACCTAACTTCATCGCCAACCGTGTCGGTATCTTCGGCATGCTGGCAACGATTTATGAAGCAGAAAAATTTGGTCTGACTGTCGATGTCGTCGATGACCTGACAGGCAAAAAACTGGGTCGTGCTTCTTCCGGTACTTTCCGTACTGCTGACGTGGTTGGTCTCGATACCATGGGCCATGTCATCAAGACCATGCAAGACAATCTGTCTGATGATCCTTTCTTCGCTGTCTACAAAACACCTGAAGTGCTGGCCAAACTGGTCGCTGCAGGTGCTTTAGGACAAAAATCCGGTGCCGGTTTCTACAAAAAAGTTGGCAAGGATATCCAGCGTCTGGACTTCGCTACGGCACAATATGTGACTGGCGGCGCCAAGGCTGACGACGTTGTCGCCCGCATGCTGAAAGAAAAAGATCCGGTCAAGAAAATGAAGACCCTGCGTGAATCGACCAATGTACAGGCGCAGTTCCTGTGGGCGATTTTCCGTGATGCCTTCCATTACATCGCTGTGCATGGCGCAACGATAGCGGACAATGCACGCGACATCGACTTCGCGATGCGCTGGGGCTTTGGCTGGAATGTAGGCCCGTTCGAAACATGGCAGGCATCTGGCTGGCAAGAAGTGGCTGGCTGGGTCAAGGAAGATATCGATGCTGGCAAGGCACTGTGCAATGCACCGCTGCCAGCCTGGGTATTTGATGGTCAGGTTGCAGAAAATGCGGGCGTCCACACAGCCGAAGGCTCCTGGTCACCAGCAAGTGGCAAATTCGTGCCACGTTCCACACTGGCTGTGTATGACCGTCAAGCCTTCCGTGCGCCAGTACTGGGCTCAGGCGTGGCAACTGGCGCAACTGCCGGCACGACTTTCTTTGAGGATGAATCCGTCCGTATCTGGCATCAGAATGACGACGTACTGGTCCTGTCACTGAAAACCAAGATGCACGTGATTGGCCCGGGCGTTATCGAAGGTATGGAAAAAGCCATCGCCGAAGCTGAGAAAAATTTCAAGGGTCTGGTCATCTGGAGCGCAGACGCGGCTGACGGCGGTGCCTTCTCTGCCGGTGCTGACTTGCAAGCCATGCTGCCTTTGTTCATGTCCGGTGGTGTGAAAGCAATCGAGCCAGCGATCTCCCGCCTGCAAAATGCGCATCAGGCTTTGAAATACGCGAATATCCCTGTGGTTGCTGCCGTATCTGGCCTGGCACTCGGTGGTGGTTGCGAATTGATGATGCACACAGCCAAACGCGTGGCATCCATAGAGTCTTATATTGGTCTGGTTGAAGTGGGCGTAGGTCTGGTTCCTGGCGGTGGTGGTTTGAAAGAAGCAGCGGTACGTGCAGCGGCGGATGCCAAAGGCACGGATTTGCTGCAATTCCTGAAAAACTACTTCACCAATGCAGCCACAGCCGCCGTTTCCAAATCGGCGCTGGAAGCACAGAAGATGGGCTATTTGTCTGCAGATGATGTCATCGTCTTCAACCCTTACGAATTGCTGCACGTTGCCAAGGTAGAAGCTCGCGCCATGTTTGATGCTGGTTACCGCGCACCTATGCGCAAACTGGTACCAGTTACTGGTCGTCATGGCATCGCCACGATAGCTGCACAACTGATCAATATGCGTGATGGCGGCTTCATCTCTGCACATGATTTCAAACTGGGCAAAATGATTGCTGAAGTGGTTTGCGGTGGCGACATCGATAATGGCAGCCTGGTCAGCGAACAATGGTTGCTCGACATGGAGCGCAAGGCGTTTATGGAATTGCTGAATCATCCAAAAACACAAGAGCGCATTATGGGCATGATGCAAACTGGCAAGCCAGTCCGTAACTAAATAGAAAAGCTTACAGACCAAAAACCTTTGGACACAGAGACACGGAGACACAGAGATGGCACAGAGATCACCCTGTTGTTTTGAATTTCTCCGTTTTTCCTCTGTGTCTCTGTGTCTCTGTGGTGAGAGGTTTTTGAAGAGTAAGCCTGAGCTGACCTTAACGAATTGAGGTAATCAAAAATGACTAAACAACTCCAAGACGCCTACATCGTCTCTGCTACCCGTACCCCGATCGGTAAATCTGGTCGTGGCATGTTCCGTAACACCCGCCCTGATGACTTGCTGGTGCGCGTACTGCAATCTGCTTTTGCACAGGTACCCAATCTTGATCCCAAGCTGGCTGAAGACGCAATCATCGGTTGCTCTTTCCCTGAGGGCCCGCAAGGCCTGAACCTGGCACGCATGGGTATCTTGCTGGCAGGTTTGCCTAACACTATCGGTGGCGTCACCATCAACCGTTATTGCGCATCCGGTATTACTGCCGTTGCCATGGCAGCAGACCGCATCCGCGTCGGCCAGGCTGATGTGATGATCGCCGGTGGTGTCGAATCCATGTCCATGGTCCCTATGATGGGTAATAATCCATCCATGAACATGGATATCCTGAAAGACGAAAACGTAGGCATGGCCTACGGCATGGGTCTGACAGCAGAAAAAGTGGCCCAGCAATGGAAAGTATCCCGTGAAGCGCAAGATGCATTTGCCCTGCAATCGCACCAACGTGCTATCGCTGCGCAAAACGCTGGCTACTTTGATGCTGAGACAACTTCTGTCGACATCATCGACCGCGTGCCTAACCTGGCAACTGGCGAAATCGAACTGAAAACCCGCACCGTCAGCCGTGATGAAGGCGCACGTCCAGATACTTCCATCGAAGGCTTGGCAAAACTGAAACCTGTATTCGCCGCCAAAGGCAGCGTCACTGCAGGTAACAGCTCGCAAACTTCCGACGGCGCTGGTGCCCTGATCCTGGTCAGCGAAAAAATTCTGAAAGAATTCAACCTGACACCACTGGCACGTTTCGCCTCATTTGCAGTACGCGGCGTGCCACCAGAAATCATGGGTATCGGTCCTAAAGAAGCCATCCCGGCAGCATGCCGTGCCGCTGGCATCACACAAGACCAGATCGACTGGTTTGAATTGAATGAAGCCTTTGCTGCACAATCCCTGGCCGTGGTACAAGACCTGGGTCTGGACCCATCCAAGGTCAACCCTATGGGCGGCGCGATTGCCCTGGGCCACCCACTGGGTGCAACTGGCGCGATCCGTTCTGCAACGACTATCCATGCCCTGCATCGCAACAACCTCAAATACGGCATGGTCACCATGTGCGTAGGTACAGGTATGGGCGCAGCAGGTATTTTTGAACGCATGTAAGCTGCTTGCCTGAACAAAAAAAACCGCGCAGACTGTATTTTCTGCGCGGTTTTTTTTAATGAGCTGAGTTTGAAGGAGTCATGATGGAGACGGTACAAATTATCACTGCTGACGGCACGGCGCTGACAGCAAAAAAATTCACACCCGCAAGCACAATAAAATCAGTCGTCGTCATGCCAGCGGCCATGGGCGTGAAGCAAAATTTCTACGAACCCTTTGCCGAATTTTTGGCAGAGAATGGTATTGCCGTACTGAGTTTTGATTACCGCGGCATGGGTGAATCGATACCCGAGCAATACCGAAATTCATTACGCGGCTTCGATGCCGACATCCTGGTCTGGGCAGAGCGTGACTACAATGCCGCCCTGAAAACTGCCAAGGAATGGCAACCGGATGTACCCCTGCTCATCGTCGGCCACTCGCTCGGCGGACAACTGCCTGGCCTGGTACCTGACAACCATCTCATTGACGGCATGCTGACCGTAGGTTGCGGCAGCGGCTACTGGCGCGATAACTCACCTCAACTGAAACGCTTTGTCTGGCTCATGTGGTATTTCCTCGTGCCTTTATATACCCGCATCTGGGGTTACTTCCCTGGTAAAAAAATGCGCAAGGTCGGTGACCTGCCCAAAGGTGTGATTTATCAATGGTCACGCTGGTGTCGTAGCCCAGAATATTTCGTGGAGAAAGATGGCAGCCCCATGCAAACCGGCCACCATAAAATCCACAAGCCCATACTCTGCATGAGCTTTACCGACGATGAAATGATGAGCCGCCGCAGCATAGACAGCATGCATGATTACTACAGCAATGCTAAGGTTGAACGCCGTTATATCAATCCTAAAGACGTCGATGCAAGACGCATAGGACATTTTGGCTTTTTCCGCCCACAGTTCCGCAATACACTTTGGCAGCAAGCCTTACAATGGCTGACTACTGCACCACAATCCACCTGATCAATACCTGACATTAAGAGACAACAATAATGGATATCCTGACCCACAAAGAAAATGGTATTTTGACGATCAACTTCAATCGTCCAGAAAAGAAAAACGCCATCACCCAGGCCATGTATCAGGCCATGGCAGATGCACTGCGCGATGCAGAAACAGATGTGACAGTACGCGCCATCCTCATCACCGGCAAGCCAGAAATTTTTACCGCCGGTAATGATCTTGAAGACTTCATGAAAAATGCCCGCAGCCTGGCCGAGCCAGGCGCTGTACCACCCGTCTATCAATTCATGCAAGCCCTGAATGAGTCTGGCAAACCTGTGATTGCCGCCGTCTCCGGTGCCGCAGTCGGCATAGGCACCACGCTGCTCATGCATTGCGACATGATTTACCTGGCAGAAAATGCCAAACTCTCCATGCCCTTCACCCAGCTTGGCCTCTGCCCCGAATTTGCCTCCAGCATGATATTCCAGCAAATCGTCGGCTACCAACGCGCCGCAGAAAAACTCATGCTGGGTGAAGCCTTCACCGCCGCTGAAGCATTTGAAATCGGCTTCGTCAATAAAGTCTTGCCACTGGAAGCTCTGCTGCCTTACGCCCAGCAACAGGCTGCGAAACTGGTGGCCCTGCCAGCTGCATCCATACGCGCCACCAAGCGCCTGATGAAAGGCAACCAACCTGCAGCCATCAGTGCCAAGATGACAGAAGAAAACAAGTACTTCTCAGCCATGCTGAATGCACCAGAAGCGAAAGAGGCATTCACGGCCTTCTTTCAAAAGCGGAAACCTGATTTCAGCCAGTTTAATTAAGCTTGCCGTTGAGCGCCGGGCGAACTAATTCTTGTTTTAGAACCGGGATTGACTGAAACCTGAGTTGAGATGACGTAGCGACGAAGGTCGGCTAGTAAGCCGACCTGGCTCAAGTTTTGCCTCAAAAAATTGTTATATAAGTGCGATAGCGCACAGACCTTGCGAGATTGACCATCTAATATTATAAGATGCGTCAATATGTATTGACGTAAATCCCCAAAACGGCAGCACTTGTCGCAGGCCTTCAATTGACAGGCATGGGAAACCTATGAGGTCTTCCATGATGCACGATTTTTTAATCGCCAACCGGGCCGAACTTGAGCGACGATGCCGCGAAAAAGTTGCAAGCCGCCCGAACAGAACACCACCAAACACGCAGCAAATGGAACAAGGTGTCCCCATGTTCCTCAACCAGCTGATACGAACCCTGCAAGCCGAAAGCAAAGGGGAGGCAGCGATAGCCATGGCTGTGTCTGGCCCTGCCTCTGGCGATCCTGATCGTCATGCCGAAATTGGTGTATCTGCGGCAATTCATGGCGTAGATCTCTTGACGCTTGGTTATACGATTAATGAAGTTGTCCATAATTATGGCGATGTCTGCCAGGCGGTATCTGATCTCTCTATGGATCTTGGACAGAAATTTGAAATCAGCGAATTCCGTACACTCAATCGTTGTCTGGATAATGGCATTGCTGATGCGGTGACTTCATTCAGTGAGCATCGCGACCTGGTCATCGCTGATGAACAAGCGTTGCAGACAAATGAACGCCTCGGTTTCTTCGCACATGAGTTGCGTAATCATCTGAACACGGCAATGCTCGCGCTGGCTGCTATCAAGACTGGTCATGTTGGTCTGATGGGTTCTACCGGAGGCGTTCTGGACCGCAGCCTGGTTGGGCTTCGCAGGCTGATTGACCGCTCACTTGCAGAGGTCCGTATCGGACCTGGCATGACTTTGCACCGCGCTGTTTTTGGTCTTGCCAATTTTATCGGTGAGGTGAAGTATTCGGCTTCGCTGGAAGCCGAAATGTTGCATTGCAGATTTCACGTTGAGCAAGCTTCTTCAATACTGATGGTGGATGTTGACAAGGACTTGCTGTTTTCGGCGCTTGGCAATTTGTTGCAGAATGCTTTTAAATTCAGTGGCAAAGATGGGCTTGTCACGCTCAGTGTTGATGCAACTGCTGAACGCATACAGATCAAGGTTCAGGACAGCGGCCCTGGTATGAGCGAAGAGGCTGCGCGCGAAATTTTCCTGCCATTCACCCAAAGTGGCGCGAACAAGAGCGGGCTGGGTTTAGGGCTATCCATTGCCAGACGTAGTGTAGAAGCAAACGGAGGCTTGCTCACAGTCGAGAGTGCGCCAGGTCATGGTTGCCTGTTCATCATAGATTTGCCGCGCCGTTCAATTCAGTCTGGTGAATATATATCTTAAAGTCGGTTTTTTTATATGAGGGAATGGCAAGCCCGCTATAAAGCAATATCGAGCCAATATTGAGCCAATAGTGAGCCAATACAAAGCCAGGTTAGTTGCTCATGTCCTTCTTGAGAGCATCCATTTTATCGTTAGAAAAGTAGGTTCTATGGAATATCGTATTCTTATCCTTACCAATAATTCTGGCGATGCAAAGATATTGGAGGATGCACTCAGGCACTCAAGAGATGGTCCTTTTCTTACAGAATGCCTGAGCAGGCTTGATGCGGGCTTGTTACGACTGCAAAAAGCTGACATCGATTTGATTTTGGTGGACTTGTCACTGGCTGATAGCCAGGGAATCAATACTTTTAAAGATTTATTTTCAGCTTTCCCCACTATACCAATCATGACCCTGAGTGCACAGGAAGAAGAAGCCGCTGCCATTGAAGCTGTGCAACTTGGCGCGCAAGGATATTTGTCAAAGGGTTATTTTGTCAACAGCCTGGTTCCTCAATCATTACAAAATATTATTCTCCGCAAGAATGTAGAAAAACAGCTTTACCAGGAACAGGCACGGGCTGAAATCGTATTGAATTCAATCGGTGACGCGATCATATGCACAGATATCAATGGGCAAATTGATTTTCTCAATGGCGCCGCGGAAGAGCTCACCGGATGGGATAAGGCAGATGCACATGGACACCAGATAGAAAAAATTTTTAAAACAATTAATGGCAAAACCCGGCAAGTAGAAATCAATACTGTGGAACTTGTTTTGAAGAAAAATGAAATTGTAGATCTGCCTGCAAATACTCTACTGATACGGAAAGACGGCAGTGAAGTCCACATCGAAGATTCTGCTTCACCTATTCATGACTATGATGGCAAACTTGCTGGCGCGGTCATTGTGTTCCATGATGTCAGTGTCGCCCAGGCTGTGACTGTCAAAATGACCCACCTGGCGCAACATGATGCCCTCACTAATTTACCTAATCGCACTCTGCTCAGTGACCGTATAGCGCAGGCAATTCATCTGGCCAAGAGAAACGATACACGACTTGCTGTATTGTTTCTGGATCTCGATAATTTCAAGCATATCAACGATTCAATGGGACATGCCAGCGGTGACGTATTATTGCAATCTGTGGCCCGGCGTCTCGGTGATTGTGTCCGTAGTTCTGACACTGTTAGCAGGTATGGTGGTGATGAGTTCGTCATTCTTTTAGTCGGGGGCAAGTATGCAGAAGATGCCGCGCTGATTGCAGAAAAAATACGGACAGCATTACTTCTCCCAATTCAGCATGAGCAAAAGAATTTATATGCACAGGCAAGCATCGGTATCAGCCTTTATCCGGGAGACGGCGAGGATGCAGAAACCTTGATAAAAAACGCGGACACTGCTATGTACCGTGCGAAAACTGCAGGCAGGAATAATTACGAATTTTTCCGCAATGATATGAAGCTAGATTCAAACTAGAAAGTTATTAGCGTTTTATCAAAAGGAACCCGCGGCATGGTTCACCAGAGATAATTGAACTCAGTTCTTGATGGCATCCATTGTCATTGCCTATGCATGAAATCTGTATGCCTTTGATCAAAATTAATCTATGCTGTACAAAGGGACAGAAGATCCTTGGAATAACAGGAGTGGATATGCGGCGGCGAACATTATTGCAACTTGTATCTTTGCCAGGGCTTATGTCGTTTAATGTCATGGCGCAAGAAAGCAAGACGCTGCAAATTTCTACCCTTATCGAAAAAGATCCTGCTACGCTCATCGTTGAAAAAATTATTGACACCGCTTATCGCAAACTGGGCTGGCATTTGAATGTCCATTATTTACCAGGCGAGCGTTCCTTGCGCAGTGCAAACAACGGAGAAATGGACGGCGAGTTGTACCGTAAGCTGGGGATGGAAAGAGATTATCCTAATCTGGTTATCGTACCGGTCCCATTGTTGACTTATGAAATTGTTATTTTTACCAACGGCACGCATTTTCTTGTCAATAGCTGGGAGAGCTTGCGGCCCTATACGATAGGTTTTGTCCGGGGCATTAAAATTATCGAACAAAACACGGTAGGAATGAAGCTGGAGGCAGCACCTACTGTACGTCAGGCATTTCAAAAAATGTTGCTGGGCCGTTCAGACATAGTTGTAGCAAACCGCATATCTGGCCTCGCGGCCTTGGCTGAAATGAAACAAACGGATGTAACGATATTGACGCCGCCTTTGGCTACCTTTCCGGTCTTTCATTATCTCAACAAGAAGCATGAGGCGTTAGTGCCGGGGTTGACGGCTGTTCTGCAAAAAATGCAGAAAGACAAAACTATGGAAAATATCCAGAACGCAGTCATGGTGGAACTGCAGCGGGGCGACTAAAGTGCTGTAGCAGAAACTTTGCAGATTGATATACCTTTATCCGCTTTGCAGTTGTGTTTATTTAGGTTAAGGCAAATGGATATCCTTAAATTTCTTCCAGTTTGAGCGCAGTTTCTGCTGTTGTAATTGATCTTGAGACAGCAGGTAACCCATGGAAAAATTGATGGCCGCTGTATGATTATCCTGACGCTTAGCTATACCTTGATCCATATCCTGAAGTAATCTGCCCGCAACTACGCCGTCATTGATATTGCCCAAAATATCTTGCAGGGTGCTTAAAGAATTGATATATACATTGATATCTTTTTGATTAAATAAATTCTCCAAAAACTTGCATGTATAACGAGCATTTTTGATGTCAATTCTACATTGATGATTTGTCCGCGGATCTGCGCCAGCTTCTGCTTTAAATAATTTCTTGCCACGCTTGAGTAACTTCTTATGCTGATGAAATAAAACTTCCTGCGCAAATGAAACTAATTTTTCAGTGGAATGCTTATTCTTCAAAGACTTATCTGTTTCAATTAATGCCGACTTCTCAAGCCACGCAGATAACGCAGACATCAGTCGCTCTGAACGACTGCTCTTCAGTGTGGTGTAAATTCCTTTTTGCTTTTTTTCTGCGATACGCAAAGCGGCCTGTTGCAAGCGCGATAGCTGTGCCTCTGTCGGAGCGATGACTTCGATTGCGACGAGGGTAAAGCCAGAAAATACCTGCCAATCGCGCGCCTCGCCTAATTTCTTCGAGAGATAATCCAGCTCTGCTTGTAATTTCTCAGGAACGCTAACTGAATGATCAAAGATTTTTAATGCTGAGTGTAGACGACGCAGGCCTACATGCATTTGGCGAATACAATCAGGATCTGCCCCAGTTTTGATTGCTGCATAGTTGTCCCGGATTTGTTCAAGACAGTTTTCCAGTATTGCACGAGCGGCAGGCTCCAGTTTCATTTGACGACGCAGTTTCAATTTGTACGCCTTAACTGCAACTGTTTGCGGTCTTGGTGATGACATCTTATCCTCTCAATTCCTGGACTGACCAGGACAGTTTATTTCAGTCACGCCAGACACTAATGTCTGAAGTTCAAAAATCGTTCAAAAATCTTTTAACAACTGCGCGACAACTCCTAACCGATTAAAACTGTATTCAATCATTGCTTGCTTGATGTATATCAATGTCTTTGGCTTGCGCATGTATAAGTATGGTGCGTGCATGATTGCCAGATAGAGCCATACTTCTGGTCACAGTGCGCTTATCATGTCGCGTGGTCTGTGTGGCAGCGAACCTAACTCATTTGCATCTATGCGCTGTACCGAACAGTTAAATGTTTACGCTCTTGTAATCATGAGGTGCTTATTAAAGCTCAGGTCCCTTTATCTCGCTGCTGCGTGATCTGCTTTCCAGTAGTCATCAAGTCATTCACTCATCCACTGCATTCACCATTGAAAGATAGCTCATGAAAGCTTTTGTTTATCAGGGCCCGGGAAAAAAATCCCTTGAAAACCGGACAAAGCCAGAAATCATCGCACCGACAGATGCGATAGTAAGACTAAGCAAAACAACGATCTGTGGTACTGATTTGCATATATTAAAAGGCGATGTCGCCAGTTGCCAACCTGGACGCATCCTCGGTCATGAAGGCGTAGGAGTTATTGAATCAACAGGCGCGGCTGTCAGCAATTTTAAAGTTGGCGACCATGTGCTGATATCCTGTATCAGCGCCTGCGGGAAATGTGAATTTTGCCGGAAACAGATGTTCTCGCACTGTACTACGGGCGGCTGGATACTTGGAAACACGATAGACGGTACGCAGGCTGAATTTGTCCGCATTCCATACGCCGATACCAGCCTTTATCCTATCCCAGCGGGAGCAGATGAAGAAGCACTGGTCATGCTCAGCGATATCCTGCCTACTGGATTTGAATGCGGGGTCTTGAATGGCAAAGTACAACCCGGTAGCACCATAGCCATAGTCGGTGCCGGGCCGATTGGCCTTGCTGCATTGCTGACGGCGCAGTTTTATTCTCCTGCTGAAATCATAGTACTTGATCTGGACGATAATCGTCTTGCAGTCGCCCGCAAATTTGGTGCGACAAGCACTTTCAATAGCGCCGACGGCAAGGCAGCAGAAGCCGTCATGACACTGACCCATGGTCGGGGAGTGGATACTGCTATTGAAGCCGTGGGTATTCCTGCGACCTTTGAGCTGTGCGAGCAGATTATCGGCGCGGGTGGAACGATTGCCAATATCGGTGTACATGGGACAAAAGTTGATTTACATCTGGAAAACCTGTGGGATCGCAATATTACGATTACCACCCGCCTGGTCGATGCAGTCAGCACGCCAATGTTGCTTAAATCAGTGGCATCCAAAAAAATCGACCCACAGCTATTGATCACACATCGCTTCAGTCTCGATCATATCCTGGACGCCTATGACACATTTTCACATGCTGCAGATACCCACGCACTGAAAGTGATTATTGAAGTTTAGGTTTTAAATTCAAAATGTAGTCCGGACATCAATAAATCTGCCAACATACCAGCTTTATCTGGCTGTTGATGTAGCAGATTTTTGTTCAAGTCTTAAGCCTATCGCACTGCGCGCAAGAAAGCCCTTCCAGTAAGTGTGGTCTGGTTTTGGCTCACCACTTTCTTGGGTACTCCATTTACCGTCACGGGCATTTTCTGTCAGGTTCAAATAGGCATCCATGCTACTGTCGTTTTTGAGATATCTGGCGAGGAAGGCAGTCAGAAAATGTTGAGAGATATTGTTCATCCTGGTGTTGTCCCAGACGGCATCTATATAGCTTTCTGCAGGTATTTTCTTTAGCCCAGCGATGGCTGACCATGATTCTTTTGGTGCTGGTATCGGCGCTCCTGCGTTGTGGTTGGCATTTTCAAAGCTTAGTAAATAGCGCTGGGTATTGACGCTGTTTTCATAGATATTACGCACGCCTGGCGCATAGCCTGAGACATCGTCAGCACTGCCTGCGATAAAGAATATCGGTGTGCGTATGGCAGATAAAGCAGCGGCGTCCCACAAGCCTGCATTCCAGCCCCAGGGCGCAAATGCAACTGCTGCCTTGATACGTTTGTCCTGTGAGGCAAGATAGCTGGCATCGCCTGCCTGGCGTATCGCCAGCGCCTTGGTTGGCACGAAGGCGGCGTTGACGCTGGCTTCGTTCAGGCCACCACCTATGGTATTGACGACGCCATAGCCACCCATGGAATAGCCAATCAGGCCGGTAGTGTCGGCGTTGATGAGACCGGTGAACCTGCCTGTCGCGTTGCGTTTGCTCAAGGCTGCCATTTGGTTCAGTACAAACAACTGGTCCAGTGAACGGTTCAACAAGGTGCTGGAAAAAGCCTTGAGGTCACTGTAAGTGCTATCAGTATGATCAATCGCCACCACGACATAGCCTTTGCTGGCCAGGTTTTCTGTCAGATGACTGAGCAGGAAGCGGTTGCCGGGGTAACCGTGCGAGACGATCAGCAGCGGGTAGGGGCCATGTTGCGCATCCGGTACTGCATCGCGCACTGCCTGGCCACTGAGGCTGATCTCAGTCTTGCCATCGCGCAGGTAAGTCTGGTACTTGCCACCAGCCGCTTGTTGCGCTTTCAATGTGGCTGGATACCAGACTTCTACTGTCAATGGCCTATCGTAATACACAGGCTCAGCGCCCGCCTTGCTATTGATGATATCCAGTTGCCTGGGGTTACTCAGGTTCAGGCTGGTGATGCCCACTTTATGCTGGCCGTAGGCTGCCAGCTCTGGTGCATCTGGCCGTATCAGGTCAATGCGGTTGTCTTGCGCATTTACCCATAATGGAGAAAACAGCGTGCAGACAGTGAAGAACAGGCGCAGTGTTTTTGTAGGCATCACCAGCTTTCATAAGTAATTTTTGATGAAGGAGTTTAGTGTCATTGCCTATGCTTTGGAAAAGCCAGACCCAGATTTTCGCGCAGGGTAATACCCTCATAGCTGCATCTGAATAAACCGCGCTTTTGCAATTCAGGTACCACCAGTTCAGCAAAATCATCGAAACCACCTGGTAAATAAGGCGGCATGATATTGAAGCCATCGGCAGCTTCATTTTCAAACCATAGCTGGATTTGATCGGCAATCGTCTCAGGCGTACCTATCAGCGTAAAGTGACCACGGCCACCTGCGATGCGCAAATACAGTTCACGTATGCTGAGGTTTTCGCCCTGTGCCAGTTGGGTCAGTAATTTTTGCCGGCTTTGCTGACCATTGTCCGTCAAGGGCAATTCTGGCAAAGGTTCATCCAGCGGGTAGGCTGACAAATCAAAATTGCCTATCATGCGGCCCAGTAGCGCCAGACCGTCGTTGGGTACTACCAGGTCTTGCAATGTCTGGAATTTTTCCTGTGCCTCTTCCAGGGTTTCCCCCACCACGGGGAACAGGCCGGGCATGATCTTCAAGCTATCGGCGTCGCGGCCTGCCTGGACTACCCGGCTTTTCAAATCACGGTAAAAAGCCTGGGCAGATGCCAGATTGGGGTGGGCGGTAAACACCACATCCGCAGTTTCTGCCGCCAGGTTTTTACCCGCTTCCGAGCCACCTGCCTGCACGACGATGGGGTGGCCTTGCGGGCTGCGGCTGACATTCAAGGGGCCAGCCACCGAGAAATAATCGCCCCGGTGATTCAGTGCATGCAGTTTTTCCTTGTTGAACTGTATGCCATTTTCTTTATCACTCAGAATGGCGTCGTCTTCCCAGCTATTCCACAAGCCTTGCACTACCTGATGAAATTCTCTGGCCCTGGCATAGCGCTCACCATGTGCAACATGCTCACTGCGCCCAAAATTGGCGGCTTCGCTGGCATTGTCCGAGGTCACCAGGTTCCAGCCTGCACGACCTCCAGAGATGCGGTCCAGCGAGGCAAATTTGCGGGCGACGTGATATGGCTCGTTATAGGTCGTGGTGGCCGTGCCTATGAGGCCGATATGTTCAGTCACAGCGGCAAGTGCTGACAGCAGTGTCAATGGTTCCAGGCCACCGACTCCACTGCTCAGGGCAACACTGTCGGCAAAAAATACTGCGTCGAAGCAGGCACGTTCGGCAGTCTGCGCCAGTTTTTTGTACAGCGCAAATGGCTTGCTGCCATTGTCGGCCTGCGGATGCCGCCAGGCCGCCACATGATGGCCGTTATGCAGCAGGAATGCGCCCAGTTTTAATTGACGTGTCGCCATGAGCTCAGAAGTCCTTCCTGAGATTGACGCCAAAATAGCGTTGGTCATCACGTGGTACCGCGCGCGTCACGGTATTGGTGCCATTCACCAGATTGGTCGCATAAGATTTGTCGCCCAGGTTTTTAGCGATCAAGGCCAGGCGCCAGCCATTGTCTGGGGCCGACAATGCCACGCTGGCATTCCATAAACCTACGCTTCCCTGTATGGTGGTCGTGGATTGGAACAAGTCATACTGCACCTTGCTTTGCCAGCTAAAGTCGGTGGCCACATCCACTTGCAAACCATTGTTGAGCGGTATGGCATAACTGGCGCGGGCAAAAGATTTCCACTTTGGTGAAAACGGCAAGGTCTGGCCATTCAAGTTGCAGGACGCTGCTGCAGCGGCAGGGCAATTGAACTGGTCTATGCGTGCATCGATATAGGCCAGCGATGCGCTCAGGTTCAGGCGGGGTATTGGCCTGGCTTCCACTTCCAGTTCCACGCCACGGGTAGATACTTCACCTGCATTGATGAGGCGGGTGACAACGGCACCGGCGACAGTGTCATAAAAGTTGGCCTGGTAATTGGAATAGTTAGTCTGGAAAGCTGCAACATTAAAGCTGAGTTTGCGGTCCAGCAGCAAGGCTTTGATGCCTACTTCAAATGAATCTGACAGCTCTGGCTTCAAAGCCAGGGTGTCACGGTTGAGCATATTGAAAAATACGTTGTACGCAGGGCCCTTGTAGCCGCGCGATAAGGTGGCATAACTGCTGATGCTTTTGCTGATATCAAATTGCAAGCCTATGCGCCCTGAGAATGCACTTTCTGTGGTGGAACCAGCATTTGCAGTCGCTGGTTGCACGCCCGGGAAGGCAACAGTCTGGGTAGATATGCGCGCATGTTCATAGGCCACTTCATCGCGCGTCCAGCGCAGGCCAGCCAGGAGTTTCCAGTCCGGGCTGAATTTATAATTACCTTCGCCAAACAGGGAATAGCTATCCGTCTTTACGCTGTAGGGCGCATAGCCGTAATTGATGGCGCTTGGCGAGGTAGTCACGATGCGCTGATAAGTTTCTTCATCCTTGCCGTGCAGGTAGTAGGCACCAGCCACATATTCAAAGGCGGCATCTTTAGGTGAGGCCAGCCGCAATTCCTGTGAGAACTGGCTGTAGTGCAAAGTGCCTATATCGCGCGTGGCCGGGAAGGCCGCATTGATGCGTGTGACATCTGCACTATTGCCTATCGCAGACGTCGTGGTGCGTTGTTCATTGTCCCATTGTCTTGCCGCTGTAATTGATGTCCAGGTATAGCCCTGATTGCGCCAATCCACCTGTGCCGATAAACCTTTATTGAAATCAGTAATCGCATTTGGCAAATCATAGACAACCTGGCGATTGTCCAGGCCCGGCCTAACCGGTGAAATTGCCTGTAGCAGCGGGGCATTGGTGGATTGCAGCACGACATAGGTGGGTGAGCTGTTTGAACGCAGGTAATCAGCAATCACGCTGATGTCCAGGTCATTGTTCGGTGTCAGCAGAAACTTGGCGCGCGCACCCTTGCGGTCATAGCCATTCACCTTCTTTTGCGTACTCAGGTTATCGACATTGCCTTCATAGGAGCTGTCCAGCACAGTGAATGATGCACTCAATAAATTGGGGGCCAGTGTGCCCGAGACGCCTGCGCGCAGGCGTTTTTCATTGCCTTCAAAATAAGAGGCATCAATGAAGCCTGTGGTTTCTATAGAAGGTTTGCGGCTGAGGATATTGAACACACCTGAAGATGCATTTTTACCAAACAGCGTACCTTGCGGGCCGCGTAACACTTCTATGCGGTCTATATCAAGGAGGTCCAGCGTCGCCTGGCCGGGGCGTGCATATACCACGCCATCCACCACGGTAGAAACCGTAGGTTCAACGCCCGGAGAAGTGGAGATGGTGCCTATGCCACGCACGAAGATTGTTGAGTCCTTGTTGCCACCCTGCTGGCGAAAATTCACACTCGGCAATTCAGCAACAATGCTGTCTATGCTGTTGCGGTTGGCTTGCTCCAGCAAGTCACCATTCAAGACAGAAATGGCTACTGGCACTGAACGTAAAGAAGCTTCTCGCCTGGTTGCGGTGACGGTGACAGATGGCAGTGTGGCCTGCTCTTCAGCCGAAGGACGCGGGCTGCTTTCTTCCGCAGCAACCGTACCTATGCTCAGAGCCGCACCTGCCAGCACTATGCCCAATTGCTGATAGCGTCGCTGTTGCGATAATTTGTTTTTTGCATTGACTTTCATACGCTTTCCTTTGATTAAAACTTTTTTTGGTCACTTCGTTGGCTTAGTCGAATTGGTAATAAGCATCAAACTAAATGCGACTTCGTCCGCACTGCTGCCGCTGCTAGAATCCGATGGTATCGATACCACTTATTTAGTTTCTGTGATGCCTGTGCATCTCGTCAAAGAATTAAAACAATCATCGATATGTCTTTTAAAAATATGCAGAGATGAATAAAGAAAATAAAGTACGTCAGAGTCGCGGCTCTGGCCGGGCGACTATTCATGATGTGGCGCGGGTTGCCGGGGTGGGTTCCATTACGGTGTCACGCTATTTCAAGCAGCCCGCGCTGGTGTCGGCTGCGCTCAGCGAGCGCATTGCGGTGGCAGTGAAAAGCCTGAATTACCTTCCCAACCTGGCTGCAGGCGGGCTCAAGTCTGCGCATGCGCGCATTGTTGGCATGGTTATTCCCAATATCTCGGGGCCAATTTTTGCGCATACCATACAGAGCTTTAGCGATGTACTGACTGCGCATGGCTATCAGTTGTTGCTGGCGTCGAGTTATTTTTCTGTTGAGCAGGAAGAAGCCGCAGTGCGTACTTTCCTGGGCTGGTCACCCGCTGCATTGGTGGTGACGGGGCAATACCATACCAAGGGCACTGTGCAGTTACTCAATGCCGCGAATATCCCGGTGGTAGAAACCTGGGATTACCAGCCGCGCCGCAAATACATGCAGGTAGGTTTTTCACATGAAGAGGTAGGCAAGCAGGCCGCACGTTACCTGCTCAAGAAGGGCTACAAGCGCATCGCCTTTGTACAAAACAGCGTTGCCGGTGATGAGAGCGCGATAGACAGACGCGATGGCTATGCCAGCATCATGCGCGAAGCGGGGCTGGAGCCATGGTTCTTTTTGCCTACTGCTGCCACACCTTTTGACGCAGGCAAGCAAGCGATGGAAGCATTGGCTACGCGCAAACGCAATGCTGCCGAAGCCATCATTTTTGCCAATGACAATCTGGCAGCCTCGGCCATACTGGCCGGACAAAGAGCAGGCATACGCATGCCTGAACAATGTGCGATTGTGGGTTTTGGTGACTATGCGATGTCATCCATGCTCTTGCCCAGCCTGACCACCATCCGTCCGCCTGCAAAAGAGATAGGTGAAATCGCTGCTCTTCGCATTTTGCAAAGCCTGGGTGAAATAGAGGCCAGTGACAAGGTGCAAAGGCTGAATCTCTTGCAATGTGAAATGCTGGAGCGCGAGAGCGCTTAGCCTGTATTCAAATGTATTTAAATTTATCAAGTCGTGAATTCGAAAGTGATGTATGAAAAAACTGTCTCTTTTTATTTTGTTCAAAATTATTTTACTAATCAGCCTCCCCTCAATGGCAGCAGACGACAAACTGATCGCCATAGGTTTTCAAAAAGGTAGTGGCTTGCTATCCATCCTGAAAGCCCAGGGCACGCTGGAAAAGACACTTGCTGCGCAGAAGTTGCAGGTTAAGTGGATAGAGTTTCCGGCAGGCCCGCAATTGCTGGAAGCCTTGAATGCAGGGAATGTCGATTTTGGTTTGACCGGTGCGCCACCACCGATATTTGCCCAGGCTGCCGGGGTGGATTTGTTGTATGTCGGTGCAGAACCGTCTTCGCCAGCATGTGAGGCTATCCTGGTGCCTAAAGAGTCACCCATCAAGACAGTTGCTGAACTCAAGGGCAAGAAGGTGGCTTTTCAAAAAGGTTCCAGTTCTAACTTATTGATACTGGCAGCCTTGCGCAAGGCGGGCCTGGGTATGCAAGACATACAGCCTATCTATTTATCACCGGCAGATGCACGCGCTGCTTTTGTCAGTGGCAATATCGATGCTTGGATAGTCTGGGACCCTTATCTGGCGTCGGTGCAGCATAGTCTGCCTGTCAGGGTGCTGGCAGATCATCAGGGGCTGCTGCCTGCGAATAGTTTTTATGAGGCATCGCGCCGCCTGGTGGAAAAAAATCCGCAGGCATTGAATACCATTCTTGCAGAACTTGCCGCTACTGCCGTGTGGGCCAATCAGCATCCACAACAATTGGCCAGCACTATCGCTGGTCAGTTAGGCATGCCACTGGAAGTAATCACCACCTGGCAGCAGCGTAGCCGCTATGGCGTGATGCCATTGAACGCCACCGTGGTCAGCCGCCAGCAGGAAATTGCTGACCTGTTTTATCAAAATAAACTGATACCAAAGGCTGTCAGGATCAATGATAAAGCCTGGCTCTGGGTGCCCAGGGCGGGTAACTGACGGGTAACTCACGGGTACTTGAAGTGACCGTCGCATCTCAGTTCTTGCATATTCAGTTTGCCTTTGGCAAATCGGAGATGCATCAGGTGAAGAAATCTTAAAAAATGATATCCTGTGCAAGTTACCATTTATGCAGGTCTTCGCCATGCACAGCGATCAAATTGCAGCCGTTCTTAAAGAGCATAAATTTCTCAGTGCCCCAGGTCAGTTAGGTAGCCTGATTGCCTCGCGTGACTGGTCAAAAACATCACTGGGCCCAATTTCTGGCTGGCCGCAGAGCCTTAAGACGGCTGTCAGCCTGATACTGAGTTCGCCCCAGCCTATGTGGATAGGTTGGGGGGAAGATATCGCCTTTCTCTACAATGATGCCTATATCGATGTACTTAGCCTGGCCAAGCATCCACAGGCATTGGGTCTGCCGGCGGCCGAGATTTGGTCAGAAATATGGGATATTTGCGGCCCGTTGGCCAATCGTGTGTTTGCTTTGGGTGAAGCCACCAATGCAGATAGCGTGCGCTTGTTCATGAACCGTGGCGATTTTCTGGAAGAAACTTTTTTCTCTTTTTCATACAGCCCTATCCGCGATGAATCAGGCAATGTCGCTGGCCTTTTTTGCCCTAATCTTGATGTCACCGCAAAGCACTTGAATGCGCGCCGTTTGCGGACGTTGTCAGAAATGGCCGCTAGGTCCTTGCTGGAAAAAACCGTGCGTGCTGCTGCGGACAGCGTTATCGCGGTCCTGGCGGGTAATCCAGACGATATCCCGTTTGCACTGTTATACCTGAATCATCAAGCGGCAGGGCAGCAAGCAGTAGCGAAGGGGCTGCAACTCTGGCAGGCAACCGGGATCGCTGTTGAAGATGTTCCTGCCATTATTGCTCCTGATTCAGAGGAAGGTGACGATGCTGCCGTAGGCAAAGTCTCCCTTTCGCTCATGCTTGAACGCGCTGTTTCGGCCAGCATGGTCGAAGCTGGATCGCATATACTTGAGTTGCCAGTAGGGCAGGCTCTACCAACTGGCCTTGCAGGACAGCCAGTACGTCAGGCATTGATATTGCCGCTGCTTGCTTCAGGTGCGACAGTCGGTGTACTGGTACTTGGTATCAGCCCCGTGCGCAAACTGGATCATGATTACCGCAGTTTCTTTGATCTGGTTGCCACGCAGTGTGGTAATGCACTTCAGAACGCCAGGGCTGCCGAGGAAGAACGCTTGCGACTGGATATGCTGGCAGAGATTGATCAGGCCAAGACACAGTTTTTCAGCAACGTCAGCCATGAATTCCGTACGCCACTGACCTTAATGCTGGCACCGCTGGAGGAGGCGCTGGAAGAGGCAGATACCCTGCCAGCAGCCCAGCGCCAGCGACTTGAACTGATGCAGCGTAATGCGGTCAGGCTGCAAAAGCTGGTGAATACCCTGCTTGAATTTTCACGGGTGCAGGCAGGCCGTGCACAGGCCGCTTTCGAGCCTACTGATCTGGCAGCACTCACGACCGACCTTGCCAGCAGCTTTCGTTCGACGGTGGAAAGTACCGGCATGCAACTGACCGTAGACTGCGCCCCATTGCCAGCCCCGGTCTATGTCGATGTCGCCATGTGGGAAAAGATTATCCTCAATTTGCTCTCGAATGCTTTCAAATTCACTTTTGAAGGTCAGATCACGGTGAGCATGCGTGCAGCGCCGGATCAGGGCGCAGTTATCGTGACCATCGCCGACACTGGCATAGGCATCGCGGCTGAACAATTGCCCCGCTTGTTTGAACGCTTTCACCGGATAGAAAGCGCCCGTTCGCGCACGCATGAAGGTTCGGGCATAGGCCTGGCACTGGTGCATGACCTGGTGGCACTACAGGGTGGTGCGATTTGGGTTGAGAGTGAGCCTGGTCGCGGCAGCCGCTTCCATATCAGCCTGCCTATGGGCAGCTCTCATCTTGATGCCTCACAGATACGCCAGTCGCGGCAGGGCAGCGCCAACCATGCAACTACCAGGGCTTATGTAGCTGAGGCTGCCGGCTGGATAGGCGTGCCCTTGCAGCCAGTATTGCCTGAGCCAGAGGCATTGCCAGTTCCGGCATCGTCCGAGCGCGTATTAATTGTCGATGACAATACTGACATGCGCGACTATCTGAGCCGTTTGTTGAAGCCGCGCTGGCAAATTGAGGTTGTTGCCAACGGCGTAGAAGCACTGGCCGCAATAAAGCAACAGATGCCTGACCTGATTGTCTCTGACGTCATGATGCCCCAACTGGATGGTTTTGGTTTGCTGGCAGCTTTGCGTTCTGACCCGGTGACACGTGAATTGCCGGTGCTGCTGCTGTCTGCCCGTGCGGGCGAAGAGGCACGTCTGGAAGGTTTGCAGGCTGGTGCCAATGATTATCTGGTCAAGCCATTTTCCGGCCGTGAATTGCTGGCAAGGATAGATGCACTGTTATTGCGCCAGCGCGTGCGCACCATAGAGAAAAGCGCAACGCGGCGCATGCAGACTATTTTCAGCCAGGCACCTGTCGCCATCGCTATTTTGAGAGGGCCGTTGCATGTGTTTGAACTCGCGAATGAACGCTATCTGGAACTGGTGGGTCACCGCAAATTGACGGGTCTGTCGATACGGCAGGCATTTCCCGAACTGGAAGGGCAGCTAATATTCGGCTTGCTGGATGAAGTCTATTCCACTGGCGTGCCCTATATGGGGCGCTCAGTACGGGTCGATCTGGTGCGCGGCAGCCCGCCGCAGCAAGTTGAATGTTATTTTGATTTTGTCTATCAACCGCTATGCGCTGAAAATGGCAGTATCGAAGGTGTGGCGGTAGTGGTATTCGAGGTCACTGAGCTGACCAGCGCCAAGCGGGCGGCAGAAACTGCCAATCTTGCCAAGGATGAGTTCCTGGCCATGCTGGGTCATGAATTGCGCAACCCTCTGGCCCCCATCGTCACCGCCTTGCAATTGATGCGCTTGCGTGGTGTAGAAGCAGCCCAAAAAGAACGCGCCGTGATAGAGCGGCAAGTTCAACATCTGGTTGCACTGGTCGATGATTTGCTGGATGTTTCGCGCGTCACCCAGGGCAAGATTGAACTACGCAAGAAAGTGATAGAACTGGGCGAGGTGGTGGCCAATGCCATAGAAACCATCAGCCCCCTGATCGAAGGCAAGCTCCATCATCTCAGCGTCGAGGTCGCCGCCAGTGGCCTGCCGGTGCAGGCAGATCCGGTAAGATTGAGGCAGGTCATCGCCAATTTGCTCAGCAATGCGGCCAAATATACCGAGCAGGGAGGCCAGTTGCATATTGCTGCACGGCGTCAGGATAATCAGGTACTGTTGACGGTCAGCGATAATGGCATAGGTATCAACGCCAGCACCTTGCCGACTATTTTTGATTTATTTGTGCAGGAACGTCAGGCCCTGAGCCGGTCGCAAGGCGGATTGGGGCTGGGGCTGGCGATTGCGCGCAGCATGATGGCACTCCATGGTGGCAGTGTCGAGGCGCATAGCGATGGCCTGGGTATGGGCAGCACGTTCACACTGCGTTTGCCGGCTTATGAGCAATTGGAATCAAGCGCGACCGAGGTGATATCAGGCCCGGGCGTTGAGACAGAAATCGTCAATCACAAGGGCTTGAGTATCCTGATAGTCGACGATAACGAAGATGCCGCGCGCGTATTGCAGGATGTACTGGAAATGCAGGGGCACAGGGTGAAGGTCGTGCTGAACGGCCCGGCTGCCTTGCAACTCGCGCCCGTATTTCAGCCAGAAGTGTGTTTGCTTGATATCGGCCTTCCTGGCATGGATGGTTATGAACTTGCTCAACGCCTGCGCCAATTACCCGGCGGCCCATCATTGCGCCTGTTTGCGGTAACTGGCTATGGCCAAAGCGAAGACCGCCGCCGTGCGGCTGAGCATGGTTTTGACGAGCACTTTGTCAAGCCGCTGGATATTGCCAAGCTTAATGCCTTGTTATAGCCTCAGTGATGTGGTTTTAAGCTAACTTGCAACTAAGTTGTCATTAAGTTTGCTGCCGCTGCAAAGTAATAGCATTTGGGAACGCCGCCCCCTCTGCCGTATTATCGAACACGCACCAGATATGTTTGCAATGTGCCGATAATGCGGCAACGCGTAGCGACAGCTTGTCCAGATATTCTGGTTCATAACTGGAACGGTACATATGTGGGCTGCCATGCAGCCTCAAATACGCAATGGATGAAGTCAGAGGGAAATCTTCCTGCAGCACTTGATATCCTGCAATCCCGGGATCGGCTGCCACCAGGCAGATATCATTTTCAAACAACAGATCAAATGCGGCAGCCTGGAACCAGGTGGCATGACGTGGTTCCAGCGCAAGCGGGGCATGACTGAGTTGCTTCAGCAAGCCAAAAAATCTTTGCGCGACCTGGTAATCAAAAGACAGGCTGGGAGGGAGTTGTATTAACAGGCATCCCAATTTCTCTTTGAGGTGTTCAGCTTCCATCACAAATTTCCGCAATTCCACATCGCAATTTTTTAAACGCAGAATATGCGTGACGGCTTTTGGTAGCTTGACTGAAAAGCGAAATTCATCAGGAACACTGGCGCGCCAGCGCGCATAGGTAGCAGCTTGATGCGGGCGGTAAAAAGAAGAGTTGATCTCAACACCACCCAGGGATTGTGCATAGCGTTGCAAATGAGTTAGCGCAGGCCCTTTAGTCTTTGATGCACTCAACTCATCCTCCAGATGGAGCAATGACGGGAATTGTGCCACTAATTCTGCATTGATCTGCCCAGGCACATTCCAGCCTGCACAGGCACAAATAAGCCGGGATGCAATTGCCTGTTTCATGGGGGTAAGCAAGAGAGCTAAAATTAAATCTTAATATGTTGCTCCCACTTTACATACCAGCTTTATCTGAAAATGATGTAAGAGAAAATGAGGTGCGTGGTAACCCTGAGATCTGCCCGCATACAGACGTAAAAAAACCGCAGTGATAGTGGTTCCTGCTTTACCACTATCACCACGGCTTCTTCAAACTCTCAGTAAATTATTAATGCTTACTGCAAATTACGCATGCGTGCACGCATGGGTTTGAGTACGGCCAGCGCCATGATGGCGGCCAGGGCATTTAAGCCTGCGGCTATATAAAACACTTCGTGCCAGCCTTTATAGGCCTCTACAACATACACAGACAGTGGCACCAGCAAGGATGCCGTACCCTTGGCGGTGTATAGCAGACCGGCATTGGTTGCAGCGAATTTACTGCCAAAGGTGTCACCACAAGTGGACGGGAAGAGGCTATAGATTTCACCCCAGCCAAAAAATACCAGACCAGTCAGCAAGACGAAAAGGACAGGGTCCTTACCAAAGATGCTCAATGCGAAGATACCTACTGCTTCCATCGCAAAAGCGATAAACATGGTGTTTTCACGACCGATATTGTCAGATACCCAGCCAAAGAAAGGGCGGGTGATGCCGTTGAAAATACGGTCCAGTGAAAGAGCAAAGGTCAGGGCAGGCAAGGTGAAGCCTATCAGCGATACCGGAATTTCAGCAATTTTGAAATCCTTGGCAATAGGGGCCAGTTGCGCAGTGGCGACCAGGCCGCCAGCAGCCATCATGACAAACATCAGATACATGACCCAGAACACCGGTGTCTTGATCATTTGCTTCCAGGTGAAATCTACTTTGGTCTGGCTGACACGTGCTGCTGGTGCTGCGGTAGTCGGAGCAGTCTTTGGTGTGCTCAACAAGAAGGACAGCAAGAATACCACCAGGCCCTGGCCCAGGCCAAAATACAGGAAGGCTGATTCATAGCCGGTGTTTTTGATCATGGCTGAAATTGGGATGATGGTCAGCGCCGATCCCATGCCAAATCCGGCGGCGGTCAGGCCTGCTGCCAGCCCGCGGCGGTCAGGGAACCATTTGAGCGCATTGCCCACGCAGGTGCCATATACCGCACCTGCGCCAATACCGCCGATTGCTGCAGCGAGATACAGTATCGTCAGGGAATCCGCATAGGAGTTCATGATCCAGGCCACGCCTATCAGCAAACCACCGACCATCACGACAGGGCGGGGACCGAATTTATCAACCAGATAGCCTTCTACCGGCACCAGCCAGGTTTCGGTCAGAACAAAGATGAAGAAGGCAACCTGTATGGCTTTGCGGCCCCAATGGTATTTTTGATCAAGGGGATCGACAAACAAGGTCCAGCCGTATTGCAGATTGGCGATCATCGCCATGCATATGATGCCTAGCAATAATTGCAGCCAGCGGTACTGCGAGGCGGTTGCTACCAGAGGAAGTTCTGGCTTGAGGGATATTTCCGGAGTCATGCGCCTGTCCTTTAATCAAAATCTGAGAGGTGAATAGAAGCAATGCTGGGTCATACTGGAGGTACAGAATCATATGCAAAAAATTTTGTCGAATTTGCTAGCCGATTCGACTAGACTATCATAAGGCATTTAAAGCTATTTAACAAAAATACCTTTAGCATATGCTTATTTGTTAAGAAGTTAAATCTGCTGCAACATCCTTAGATATTCAAACTATCTTTATCGATATGACACATTGGTTACGCTTTGAACATGAAAATCAGTCTGGCTTTGGTAGCCTTGAAGCTGGCATCATCACTGTTTGCGAAGGAGATTTATTCACGAACCCCATACCCACAGGACAGACACTGGCACTGAGTGAAGTGCGCCTGCTCACGCCCAGTCAGGCTTCAAAAATGATAGGCCTGTGGAATAATTACCACGAGCTGGCAGGCAAGCTGGGCCAGGCCATTCCTGCTGAACCTTTATACTTCATCAAGACTTCCAATTCCTACCTGCCGCACGATGGCATCATCAAACGTCCACCCGCATATGAAGGCAAAATCCTGTACGAAGGCGAGCTGGGCATCGTCATCGGCAAGACCTGTAGCAATGTCAGCGAAGACGAGGCTGCTGCCAGCATTTTCGGCTACACCTGTGTCAACGATGTGACAGCGTTAGAATTATTGCAACGTGATGCCAGCTTCGCTCAATGGTGCAGGGCAAAGAGCTGCGACAGCTTTGGCGTGTTCGGGCCTGTGATCGCTACCGGGCTGGACGCACAAACTTTGACGGTCAAGACATTGTTAAACGGCAAGGAGCGGCAAAATTATTCCTGCCGCGATATGATCTTTAATCCGGCACAGATCGTCAGCATGATTTCACGCGAGATGACATTGTTTGCGGGCGATGTCATTGCCTGCGGTACTTCGACAGGCGCAGGCCCCATGCGTAGCGGCCAGGTGGTAGAAATTGTGATAGATGGCATAGGCAGTTTGCGGAACAGTTTTGACAGTCTTGAGGATAAAAATATATGAAGATAGCGGTAGTGGGTGCAGGTGCAATTGGCGGCTACCTGGCAGTAAAACTTGCGCAGGCCGGGCATGAAGTCAGCGTCGTGATACGCGGTGCCAACTTGCAGGCCGTGCGTGAAAACGGCATGAAACTGATCATGGATGATGGCAGCGAACATGTGGCAAACATCTTCGCTTCTGACCGTATTGCTGATTTGCCGGTACAGGATGTCGTCATCCTTGGCATGAAGGCGCATCAGGTTGCGGCAGTGGCTGCCGACATACCTGCCTTGCTGGGGCCAGAATCCATCGTCGTGACAGCGCAGAATGGTGTGCCCTGGTGGTATTTCCAAAAACATGGCGGTGACTATGAAGGGCGCAGGGTAGAAGCGGTTGATCCTGGTGGTGTGGTTACTGCTCACATAGACATCAACAAAGTCATAGGCTGCATCATTTACCCCGCTTGTGAAATCATTGCGCCGGGTGTCATCAAGCACATAGAAGGTAACCGTTTTTCACTCGGTGAGATTGATGGCAGCGATACGCCACGCATACGCGAGTTGGCGGATGCTTTGCGCCAGGCGGGTTTCAAGACGCCGATCTCGTCTGACATCCGTTCAGAAATCTGGCTCAAGCTCTGGGGTAACCTGAGCTTCAACCCTATCAGTGCATTGACGCATGCGACACTGGTAGATATCTGCGAATTTGCACCTGTACGTGAACTGGTCGCCCGCATGATGCGGGAAGGCCAGGCGATAGGCGAAAAGCTGGGCGTGAATTTCAAAGTCAGCATAGACAAGCGTATCGCCGGTGCTGCTGCTGTCGGCAAACACAAGACTTCCATGTTGCAGGATATTGAAGCTGGCCGCCCCATAGAACTTGAGGCGTTGGTGGGTACTGTCATAGAAATGGGCAGGATCACTGATACGCCTACGCCGAATATAGAAGCAGTGTATGCATTGACTGCACTGCTGGCACGTACGGTGCAAGAACAAAATGGCAAACTGCGTATTCAGTAGTAATTGAGCAGTAGTAATTACGCAGTAAACAGAAGAAGTAAGCGACTGAACTGTACTGCATCACAGGATTTACTTTTTATCATAGAAAGCAATCATGCAAAGATTTTCTACACTCGTCGAATTGCTTGCCGTCGGCGCTGACGATGCCATCGCATTGCAGGCACCAGGTGCCAAACCCCTGACTTACCATGGCCTGCGCGCCAACCAGCAAAAGACCCTGGCTGCCCTGAACAGCTTTGGCATAGGCCGCCAGGACAGGGTTGCCATTGTCCTGCCAAATGGCCCTGAAATGGCCAGTGCCTTTGTCAGCATCGCGGCGGCTGCTACTGCCGCTCCGCTGAATCCTGTCTATCGTGCGGATGAATTTGAATTTTATCTGTCTGACCTGCACGCCAAAGCGCTGGTGGTGGAGAAGGGCAGTACTTCACCTGCACTGGCCATCGCCGACAAACTCAAGATACAAGTACTGGAACTGACACCCAGTGACGAGGGCATAGGTGCATTTACGCTGACGCAAGTCAATCCGCCAGCTGTCACCGGTGCATCTTTTACCCCTGGCCCAGCTGCGCCTGAAGATATAGGCCTGATATTGCATACATCAGGCACCACCTCGCGTCCCAAGATCGTGCCACTGTCGAACATCAACATCTGCGCCTCTGGCGGTAATGTGCGCGACAACCTGCAATTAACTGCGGCTGACCGTGGTCTCAATATCATGCCACTGTTCCATATCCACGGCCTGATCGCGGGTTTGCTGGCACCCTTGTCCGCTGGCAGCAGTATCTTTTGCACACCAGGTTTTAATGCCCTGAAATTCTTTGGCTGGATGACAGAGGCCAAGCCCACCTGGTACACCGCCGTACCGACCATGCACCAGACCATCGTTGCGCGGGCAGCACAAAATCATGAGGTGATTGCGGCCAATCCCTTGCGCTTCATACGTTCATCATCATCGTCGATGCCACCACAAGTCATCAGCGAGCTTGAAGCTGCTTTCAAGACGCCCTTGATTGAAGCCTATGGCATGACAGAGGCAGCGCATCAGATGGCCAGTAACCCGTTGCCACCTGCCAGGCGCATACCCGGTTCAGTCGGCATTGCCGCCGGCCCCGAAGTCGCCATCATGGATACAGAAGGTAATTTGCTGGAACGTGGCCTGACAGGTGAAATCGTTATCCGTGGCCCGAATGTGACGGCAGGCTATGAAAATAATCCCAAAGCCAATGCAGAAGCCTATACCAATGGCTGGTTCCGTACTGGTGATCAGGGCATCATGGATGTGGATGGCTATCTCAGCATCACTGGCCGCCTTAAAGAAATCATTAGCCGCGGCGGTGAGAAAATTTCTCCGCGTGAAGTGGATGAAATCCTCATGGATCATCCTGCGGTACAACAGGTCGTCACCTTTGGCATCCCCCATGAAAAACTGGGTGAAGAAGTTGGTGCTGCCGTGGTGCTGCGTGAAGGCACAAGCGCCACAGAAAAAGAATTGCGCGAATTCGCAGCTGTGCGCCTGGCGGATTTCAAGATACCGCGCAAGATTTTATTTCTGGAAGAAATACCCAAAGGTGCGACAGGAAAATTACAGCGCATAGGTCTGGCGGCCAAGCTGGGTCTGTAAAGCAGTTCATATCCGCGACATGCAAAAGGGGCACAGATTTTATCTGTGCCCCTTTTTTTACCTGCAGATTTTACAGACTCAGCCGCTTGGTCGCTTCTGTCATGACTGCATTATCCCAGGGTACAAAGCCCTTCATGTTGATACCTTTAAGTGCAGTTTTGCCAGCTTCAGTTTCACTAAGTTTGAGCAAGAGATTCTGTACCTTGTCACGCTGTTCGGTACTGAGCTTGCGGGATACCAGAAATTGCTTGATAGGGACAGGCTTTGTTTCACCTACCACACGGCCACCTTTGGCAACCCAGTCTTTGATGACTGTACCAGAGGCTGTTACGCCAGCTTCAACAAAGCCATTCTCCACCATGAAGGGCACAGCATCCTGGAAACGCGTAGCGCTAAAACGTGAGGCCGGGTCACGAAAGCCCAGTTCAGTCAGGTTGGCGGTGAACATGACAGTCGTAATGGATTCCAGCGATGGAACCCCAATTTTTTTGTCGCGCAGGTCAGCTATGGTTTTTACCGCAGAATCCTTTTTGACGAATACGCGGGCACGGTAGTCGGTATAGTCCTTGGCACTGGCCAGCCCCACATATTTGCCACTCTTGACTGCACGCAAGCCTATGTGAGCAGGATGGATAAAGACCAGGTCATAGCGCTCGGCATCAAGCCCTGCTTCGAAGTTACTGTATCTGTCTACCGCCTGTACCTTGACGGGATGCTTGAGTTCTTTTTCCAGTAAATCTACCAGGGGTTTGTAGCGTTCAGCGATAGGGCTGCCATCTTGGTAGGTGACACCTTCATTGACTGCAAATACCCACTCCTGGGCACTGCTGGCCTGTGCTGCGAGCGTGAGTGATGCAAAGATAAGAGCGCGTAGGGAAAGCATGGAGGATATCCAAAATAATGATTAGAAGAAAGAAATTGTAAGTATTTTAATGGATTTTACTAAACTCGCAACTTTTTCTGAAATTTCACCAGAAGATTGAAGACTACCGATATGCTTTCAAACATATGAATTGGCGAGTATTTGAGTGTGGACAAGACGGAGTGATGTTCTCGATGCTGCTCTCAGGTTTTCGGTTACAGGTATTATTTCGCTTACAGGTATTAATCAGCGGCTTACAGGTTGATATTGGTCTTGTGTGATTGGTCTTGCCTGAATTCATCCTGCATATTGCTGTCAGGCAGCTTGAGGTGGCGATACGGTATCCTGCAATGAAAAAGATGCCAGTGTGTCGTTGTGAAATGGGTAATATGATGCAAGGGCTTTATCGAATGTCAGCATAGTCACGCCAGCTTGTGTCTGCCAAGTCAGTTGCTGCCTTGCAAATAAACCCGACAAAATTAATATCACTCAGGAGAATAAGATGCCCCATCAAAGCTCAGATGATTTCAAGCCAGAAGTATTACAACTGTTTGACCAGTATGTTCATGGACAAATCGACAGGCGTGGGTTTTTGCAGTCGGCCAGTAAGTTTGCCGTCGGTGCGGTAACGGCAGAAGTATTGTTGCAGCAGTTAAGTCCTAATTTTGCCCAAGCACAACAAGTGCCCAAGACGGATGCGCGCATACAGGCGCGCTATGTTGAATATCCATCGCCACAGGGTTATGGCACTTTGCGCGGTTATCTGGTCACGCCAGCAGATGCGAAAGGCAAATTGCCTACAGTGCTGGTCGTGCATGAAAACCGCGGCTTGAACCCGCACATAGAAGACATCGCTCGCCGTCTTGCACTGGAAGGCTTTATCGCCTTTGCGCCAGATGCTTTGGCACCATTGGGTGGTTACCCCGGTGATGAAGAAAAAGCCCGCGAACTCTTCCCCAAACTTGATCAGACCAAGACCCGCGCTGACTTCCTGGAAGCAGCAGCGATCTTGAAAAAACTGCCAGAAGGGAATAGCAAGGTTGGTGTCGTTGGTTTTTGCTATGGCGGTAGTATTTCCAATTTCCTCGCGACCAGAATTTCCGATCTTGCTGCTGCTGTCCCTTTCTATGGCGGACAACCAACAGAGGAGGATGCCGCTAAAATCAAAGCCCCTCTACTCATCCATTACGCCGGAGTCGATGAACGTGTCAACGCCGGATGGCCAAAGTATGAGGCCGCACTGAACAAGGCTGGCGTCAAATACCAGGCTTTTGTTTATGCCGGTGCCCAACATGGCTTTAATAATGATACGACGCCTCGTTATGACCAGGCCGCAGCAACACTGGCATGGCAGCGCACTCTTGATTTTCTTAAAACCAATTTAAGAGCCTGACGTATTATTTTTGCCAGCGACCACCGATATTTTTCAACAAGATATTAGTAGCCGCAAGCTGGCGGTTGCGTATTGACAGCAAATTGGATTCACTGGACAAGGCAGCATTCTGCGATGTGACTACATTCAGGTAACTGACTGTGCCTGCCTTGTATTGTTCCTGCGTGATTTCAAGGTTGCGCTGGGCTGCCTGTAAGGCTTCTGTCTGTAATTGCAGTTCTGCATCCAGCTGTTCCAGCACGACCAGATTGTCTTCCACTTCCTGCAATGAGGTCAGTACTGTCTGGCGATAAGTGGAGGCGGCGATATCTGCCGCTGCACGTGCCTGGTCACTGGCCAACTGGCGTGCTCCACCATCAAAAATAGACAGCAATAGCGAAGGGCCCAGCGACCAGACCAGGTTAGGCGCATCGATTAATTTACTCAGGGAAGAACTGCGGTAACCCGCGTTGGCCGACAAGCTGATGTCAGGGAAGAAAGCTGCATCCTTGATGCCTATCTGGGCATAGGCAGCCACCAGCTTGCGTTCAGCCGCTGCGACATCGGGCCTGCGCTCCAGCAAGGTTGCCGGTATCAGCACTGGCACGGCTGGCGCTGCTGGCAAGGTGGCGGTATTGTTGATATTCAGTGCTGCTGGTGTTACGCCCAGCAGCACGGCAATCGCATGTTCGAGTTGGGCTCTTTGTGCTAGGGCATCTTTCAATTGCACCTGACCGGTTGTTACTTGTATTTTGGCTTGCAAGACGTCGCTTTGCCCAGCGACGCCGGACTGATACCTGGCTTCGGTCAATTCCAGGCTGCGCTGATTTGAGGCGGTAGTTCTTTGCAATATGGCTTGCTGGGCCTCGGCAACGCGCATGGCGAAATAGGTTTGTGCCAGCGTTGCATGGGCGGACAGGCGCGCCGCGTCATAGTCATCACGGCTGGCTTGCAGGTTGGCGTTGGCTACATCAGTGGCTTTGGACAACCTGCCCCATAAATCAATTTCCCACGATGTATCGACAGCGAGCGAATAACTATTGCTGGTAGTGCGGCCATTCTGGCCTGAACCAGGATTGCCGCTGCGCGTGCCGCCCGCATTCAGTGACACGGTAGGCCACAATGCAGACTGGCTGGCTTTCAGCACCGCCTTGGCATTGGCGATCTGGGCGGCGGCTGATTTCAGGTTTTCATTGCCCAGCAATAGCTTTTGTTGCAGATCATTGAGGACAGGGTCATTGAACATTTCCCACCACGATTCTGGCACTGCAGCTTCAGAACCGGCGCGTGTCGCCTGCGCTGATTTCCAGTAACTGGCTTCCTTGAATTCTGCGGTCAGTGGGACAGTGGCCGATGGCGGTGCTTTGGTCTGTGCGCAGGCAGATAGCAGCAAGACCAGAGTCAATGCACTCAGACGAGTAAAGGACAGGCGTGGCAAAGAGAAACTTGTAAAAGATGCAGGACGTAAGTCAATATTTTTTTTCATAATCGCTCTCATGCAATATCCAAAGCGCCTGCGCTCTCGACTGCTTTGACTGGTTTTTTCTTGCGACGTAATCTGTCCATGCAGACAAACACGACAGGCGTGGTGTACAGGGTCAGCAACTGGCTCAACAACAGGCCGCCGACGATGGCTATGCCCAGCGGCTGGCGTAATTCAGCACCATCACCTGTGCCCAGTGCCAGTGGCACGGCACCAAAGATTGCTGCCAGGGTAGTCATCAGGATAGGGCGCAGGCGCAGCAGGCTGGCGCGGTAAATTGCCGCACCGGCAGTTACGCTGCTGCCGCGACTGTTGGCTTCATGTTGCGCAGAAATCGCAAAATCGATCATCATGATGGCATTTTTCTTGACGATGCCTATCAGCAGTACCACACCGATCAGGGCGATGATGGAAAAATCAGTCTTGAACAACATCAGTGCCAGCAAGGCACCGATGCCTGCCGAGGGAAGAGTTGAGAGTATGGTCAGTGGATGGATGAGGCTTTCATACAGCATGCCCAGCACCAGGTAGATGGTGATAATGGCGGCCAGCACCAGCAGCGGCTGGCTGCTCAGGGAGGACTGGAAAGCCTGCGCCGTTCCTTGGAAACTACCATGCACGGATATCGGCACACCGAGTTTGGCAATGGTGTCATTAATCGCATCAACCGCCTGTGACAAGGCGACATCCGGTGCCAGGTTGAAGCTGATGGTGCTGGCTGGCGAGCCACTCTGGTGATTCACAGCCAGAGGCGTATTGGTGGTCTCCACCTTTGCCACGCTGGCCAGGGGTATGCGCACACCCTTGGAGGTAGTGACATACAGGCTCTTCAAACTCTCGGGGCTTTGCAGATAGGCAGGTGCCAGTTCCATTACTACGCGATATTGATTCAGCGGGTTATAGATGACACCGATCTGGCGCTGCCCAAAGGCATCATTGAGTGTGCTGTCGATGGCGCTGACGGTCAAACCCAGTCTGGCCACGGCATCACGGTCTATCACCAGCGAAGTCTGTATGCCCTTGTCCTGCTGGTCGCTATTCAGGTCAGCCAGTTCAGGCAATTGCGACAAGGCCTTGCGTATGCGTGGTTCCCAGGTGCGCAGGTCGGTCAGGTCATCTGCCTGCAAGGCATATTGCCATGCAGCGTTACTTTGCCGGCCACCGATACGGATATCCTGTACCGGCGACAAAAACAGATTGGCCCCCGGCAAATGGGCGAGCTTGCCACGCAGGCGGTTGATGACCTGATCTACACTCTCTTCACGCTCAGTCCTGGGCTTAAGTGATATAAACATGTTCGCGCTATTGCGCTGGCCGCCACCGGTAAAGCCGGTGGCATTGGCGACTGCAGGGTCGGCCAGCACTATCTTGCTGAAAGCATTCAGTTTTTCCTGCATGGAGGTGAAAGAGCTGGCCTGGTCCGCCTGTACGCCCCCCATCATCAAGCCAGTATCCTGTTGCGGAAAAAAGCCTTTGGAGATCGTGATGTACAGCGACACATTCAGCGCAATCACGCCTGCCAGTACCAGCAGCGTCAATGGCTGATGCCGCAAGGTCCAGCGCAGGCTACGGCGGTAACCACGCATCAGGCCGCGCTGGAAGCGGGAAAGTGCGCGTGAGAATCTACCCGGTGCCTTGGCTTTTTCCACAGGCCGCAACAATGCCGCTGCCATCATGGGCGTGGTGGTCAGCGATACCAGCATGGACACCAGGATAGACACTGACAACACCACCGCAAACTCACGGAACAAGCGCCCGACTATGCCACCCATCGCCAGGATGGGGATGAAGGCCGCAATCAATGACAGGCTGATGGAGACGACTGTAAAGCCAATTTCGCGCGCACCCTGCAATGCTGCCTCCATCGGCGTCTTGCCACGTTCTATATGCCGCGAAATATTTTCCAGCACGACGATCGCATCATCCACCACAAAACCGGTAGCCACTGTCATCGCCATGAGCGAGAGATTATCTATACTGTAACCGAGCAAATACATGACGCCGAAAGTGCCAGCCAGTGAAACCGGCACTGCCACTGCGGGTAACAGGGCCGCGCGAAAATTACGCAAGAACGCGAACACCACCACGATAACCAGGCCAAAGGCAATCGCCAGTGTACGCTGCACTTCAGTGATGGATGCGCGTATGGTTGGCGTCCTGTCCATGACCACATTCACATCAATAGCTGGTGCGATGGAAGCGCGCAATTGTGGCAACAGGCCGCGTATGGTATCGACAGTCTTGATGATGTTGGCACCGGGTGCCTTGTTCAGTATCAGCAAAATCGCGGGTGTACCATTCGCCATGCCGTAATTGCGCACGTCCTGTACGCTATCGACCACTTCAGCGACGTCACGCAGGCGCAGTGCGGCACCATTGGCATAGCTGATGATCAGCGGTGCATATTGCTCTGCTTTATAAGACTGATCATTGGCACTGAGCTGCCAGTAATGCTGCTGGTCTTCGACTGAACCCTTGGGGCGGTTGGCATTGCTGGCCACCACCGTAGCGCGTACATTTTCCAGAGAAATACCATTCGCTGCCAGCTTGTTGGGATCCACCTCTATGCGCACCGCAGGCAATGCACCACCACCTATGCTGACCTGGCCTATGCCATCGACCTGGGACAGGCGTTGTGCCAGCACGGTAGAGGCGGCATCATACATCTGGCCGCGTGTCAGTGTCTTGGATGTCAACGCGATAATCATCACCGGCGCATCAGCAGGATTGACTTTACGGTAAGTCGGGTTGCTGGGCATGCCTGACGGCAGCATGGCGCGCGCCGCATTGATACCGGCCTGTACATCCCGTGCTGCGCCATCAATATCCCGGCTCATGTCGAACTGCAGGGTAATGCGCGAACTTCCCAGTGACGATGATGAAGTGATTTCATTGACACCGGCAATGCTGCCCAGCGCACGTTCCAGCGGTGTGGCAACGGTGGCTGCCATGGTATCCGGGCTGGCACCCGGCAATGAGGCATTGACCGAGATGGTAGGAAACTCAACCTGCGGCAAGGGCGCGATAGGCAGCAAAAAGTACGCGATGATACCCGCCAGCGCCACACCCAGGGTAATGAGTGCAGTGCCAACCGGACGTTCTATGAAGGGGCGGGAAAGATTCATCTGCTCACGCCGCAGTTTCTGTTGCAGTTTCTGAACCTGGCTTGCGGGCAAACCTGCTGGCCAGCGCCGTGAAGCCAAGATAAATCACCGGCGTCGTGAACAGGGTCAGCAACTGGCTGACGATCAGGCCACCGACCATGACCACACCCAGAGGATGACGCAATTCACTGCCCACGCCCGAACCCAGCATCAGTGGCAAAGCACCCAGCAAGGCTGCCATGGTGGTCATCAGGATGGGGCGGAAGCGCAGCAGGCAAGCCTTGTGGATGGCTTCACGCGGATTCAGGCCTTCTTCACGCTGCGCATACAAGGCAAAATCGATCATCATGATGGCATTCTTCTTGACGATACCGATCAGCAGCACGATACCGATGATGGCGATGATACCCAGGTCCAGCCTGAATGCCAGCAAGGCCAGCAAGGCTCCCAGACCTGCCGACGGCAAGGTAGAAAGTATGGTCAGCGGATGTATATAGCTTTCATACAAGACACCCAGCACGATATACATGGTGACTATCGCTGCCAGTATCAGCAACAGGGTGCTGGATAGCGATGCCTGGAAAGCCAGCGCCGCACCCTGGAAGCTGGTTTCTACACTGACTGGCAAATGCAAGGCGGCTTCTTCTGCTTTTATCGCATTGACTGCATCACCCAATGCCGCACCCTGGGCGAGGTTGAATGAAATAGTCGCTGCAGGGAATTGCGCTGCATGGTTGACTGCCAGTGGCGCTATCCTCTCCACCACTCTGGCGACGGAAGACAGTGGCACCTGTACGCCGTTCGTACCCGGTACATACAGGTTATTCAGCGCATCCATCCCAACTTTATATTGCGGTGCCACTTCCAGCACCACGCGGTACTGGTTACTTTGGGTGAAAATCGTCGAGATCAGGCGCTGGCCAAAGGCGTTGTACAGCGAGTTATCTATCGCTGCGACACTGACGCCAAAGCGGCCTGCGGCATCTCTGTCTATATCCACATAGGCTTGCAGGCCCAGCTCTTGCTGGTCACTGGCGACATCGGCCAGTTGTGGGAGCTTGCGCAAACGTTCGAGCAGGGCGGATGTCGAGCGCGACAGTTCAGCAATATCGGGCGAGCTCAGCATGAACTGGTACTGCGTCTTGGCTATCCTGTCTTCTATGGTCAGATCCTGCACTGCCTGCATATAGATGGCGATGCCTGGTACCTTGCGCGTCAGCTCAGCCAGGCGTCTTGCGATCTGGGTAGCAGAGATCACGCGTACATTCAGCGGCTTCAGCACGATCAGCATGCGGCCTGCATTCAGGGTGGCGTTTGCACCATCCACGCCGATGAAAGAAGATACGCTTTCCACCGCCGGATCAGTCAAAATCATGCTGGCCAGCGCTTGCTGGTGTTCTGCCATGGCGGCAAACGAAGTGGATTGCGCTGCTTCGGTAATGGCCTGTATCTGGCCGGTATCCTGGACAGGAAAGAAACCCTTGGGGACAAAGATGTACAGCAAACCAGTCAGAGCCAGTGTCGCCACAAACACCAGCATGGTGGTTTTTTGCCTGTCCAATACCCAGGTCAGCATGCGGCCATAGCCTGCAATGGTCTGGTCAAACATGCGGCCCACGGCACGCTTGACCGGGCCAAAGTCTTCTTCTTTTTCATGATGTAAAAGACGGGCGCACATCATTGGTGTCAAGGTCAGGGACACGAAGGCAGAAATCAATATCGAGACAGCCAGCGTAATCGCAAATTCATGGAACAGACGGCCCACCACATCGCCCATGAACAGCAGCGGTATCAATACCGCAATCAGGGAAACGGTGAGGGAAATGATGGTGAAGCCTATTTGCTGCGATCCCTTTAGTGCGGCTGCCATTGGCGACTCGCCTTCTTCGACATAACGGGCGATGTTTTCTATCATGACAATCGCATCATCAACCACAAAGCCCGTCGAGATCACCAGCGCCATCAGGGTCAGGTTGTTGAGTGAAAAACCTATCATGTACATGACGCCAAAGGTGCCTATCAGTGACAAGGGAACGGCAACACTGGGGATGATGGTGGCTGGCACACTGCGCAAGAACACAAAGATCACGAATACCACCAGGCCTATGGCCAGCAGCAGTTCTATTTGCACATCATCAACAGAGGCGCGTATGGTGGTTGTCCTGTCGCTCAGTACCCGCACATCGACAGACCCTGGCATGGCGGCTTGCAAGCTAGGCAGCAGAGCCTTCACGCGGTCTACCGTCTGTATCACATTCGCGCCAGGCTGGCGCTGTACATTGAGAATAACAGCCGGGGCCTTATCTGCCCATGCTGCCAGACGCATGTTCTCGGCATCATCGACCATCGTGGCAACATCACGCAGGCGTATCGGATTACCGTTTTTGTAGGCGAAGATCAGGTTGGCATATTCTGCCGCGCTTTTCATCTGGTCATTTGCATCAATCGTCGAGGCGCGCAGGGGGCCATCAAAACTGCCCTTGGCCTGATTGACGTTGGCGCTGCCTATGGCAGTGCGTAAATCATCCAGCGAGAGACCAAGATTGGCCAGCGCCGTTGGGTTGGCCTGTATCCTGACAGCTGGCCTGCGCCCACCGGCAATACTGACCAGGCCGACGCCACGTACCTGCGAGATTTTTTGCGCCAGACGGCTCTCGACCAGATCATGTATGCGTATCACTGGCAGGGTGGTCGATGAGACCGCGATCGTCAATACCGGTGCGTCCGCAGGATTGACCTTGCTATATACCGGTGGCATAGGCAAATCACTGGGCAGCAGATTGCTGCCCGCATTGATGGCAGCCTGCACTTCTTGCTCGGCTACATCCAGTGAAAGGCTCAACTCGAACCGCAGGGTGATCACAGAGGCACCACCAGAACTGGTCGACGACATTTGTGCCAGGCCCGGCATTTGTCCAAACTGGCGTTCCAGCGGCGCGGTGACTGACGAGGTCATCACATCCGGGCTGGCACCGGGATAAAGCGTGGTCACCTGTATGGTGGGGTAATCGACTTCCGGCAAGGCTGCGATAGGTAACAGGCGGTAAGCCAGCAAACCTGCCAGCAGAATCGCCAGCATCATCAGCGAAGTTGCGACCGGTCTTTCAATAAACAGACGTGAGGGGTTCAGGGTAGCCATGATGTAATGATGAGCTGAGCGCCCTTATTTCCTGGTTTCTGCTGCGGAGGCAGGGACGGGAGCTGATGCCGCTGCTGGAGCTGAAGCAGGCACTGGTGCCGACGCAGATCCTGAAGCAGAAGCGCCGCCTCCCTTGCGTCGTTTGCCACTGCCACCGCGAGGTTCATCACCGCCACCAGGTCTGGCTGATGCCGCGATGACTTCAACCTTGCCACCATCACGCAAACGGTCAGCGCCATCGGTCACCAACTGGTCGCCTGGCCTGAGTTCTGCCTTGACGGCCACCCAGTCACCATCGGTGGCCAGTGTAGTGACAGGCTTTAGCGTAACTACACCGCCTTCACCGACGACATAAACAAAATTACCTACGGTGCCGCGCTGTACCGATGCCACTGGCACTGCCAGCGCGTCTTTCATGGTATCGAGTTGCAAGCGCACATTGACGAATTGGTTGGGGAACAGACCATTGTCCTTGTTCGGGAACAGGGCCTTGACCTTGATTGTGCCTGTCGTCAAATCTATGCTGTTATCGGTGTTGGCGACACTGCCTTCTGCCAGGATATTTTTTTGCTCCCTGTCCCATGCCTCTACCCGCAAAGGCACATCATTCTTCATTTGCTGGCGCAATTTATCGAGGCGTACATCGGGGATGGCAAATACGATGGCAACCGGCTGGGTTTGCGTGATTGATACCAGGCCATTGGTGTCCGAGCTATGCACGATATTACCCAGGTCAGCCTGCTTCAAGCCAGCCAGGCCAGAAATAGGAGCGGTTACGCGGGTATAACTCAACTGCAGTTTTGCATTATCTACTGAGGCCTGGTCAGACAGAATGGTGCCGTGCAGTTGCTGCACCAGTGCTTCTTGCGTATCCATCTGCTGTTTTGGGGCTGCCTGTTTTTCGACCAGGTCTTTGTAGCGCTGGTAATCAAGCTCGGCATTTTTTAACTGCGCCTGGTCACGCGCCAGGGTACCCTGTGCCAGTGACAGGGCAATCTGAAAAGGCTTGGGGTCTATCTGTGCCAGCAACTGCCCGGCCTGTACAGCCTGGCCTTCCTTGAAATAAATCGCCTTGAGTTCGCCATCTGCCTTGGTGCGCACAACAGCAGTGTTGGCGGCAGCAATATTGCCTATCGCCGTGACGATGAGGCGGATGTCGCGCTTTTGCGCAGGCACCACGGATACTGGTTGCACTCTGTTGCCTGCATCACGTCCACCGCCTCGCTTCCCTGAATTCCCTGAAGGGCCATTGCCTGCATCTGCTGGTGCGCTGGCATCAGTGCGGTGGTAATACCACCAGCCACCTGCTGCGACAGCGATTACGACCAATACGGCAGCTGCCGATTTCCAATTGACGATTCTTGATGTCATCTTCATGCCTTTACACTGTCGGTACTGAAACGAATAGCAAATTAATTGGTATCCAGGTGTATCTTGCAGAGAACTTTACGCGCTTTGTTACCGATGAAAAAAGTGATAGCCTGAGCTGCGCAGTTTATTCCATGAGAGTGATAGTGCAGAACAAGCGCTTGCAGCATTAGCAATATTGCAGGAACGGTGAGGCCATCTCAATAATTGCCTATACGTACAGCAATGTCAACGATAGTCTGGCCCGGGGGATTTATACAAAGTCACATACAATCCCACAAGAAACTGAACAGCGCGTCACCCGCAAATCTTGATCATTCTCTCAAGAAACAAGTTCTAGTTGAAACTATACTATCGGAAAACAGGGATTCAATTCAAGGTGGAATTCAATTCGTTACGAAAGTGAGAGAATACGTTACTTGCAAGGGCATGCATTAGGTTAATAATATTTTCATACACGAGATAATCGTTTGCTTATTATCAGTTTTAAGGATGCATGCTTGGAAAACACTATATTTTCAGAATTGAAGTTTTGGCTCATGATGATAGCTTCGGTGGTCATGCCTTTTGGCATCTACAGCTACCTGATATTGAAAAAAGCCATCTCCAAAAAAACCACCCTGATATTTGGTTTTGCCCTGGTTGCCATTGCTGGTATGGACGTTTATTTTCTGAAGGTACTCTCAGCGGCAGCAAAACTGTCGCCCTCACTTGCAGACGACACGATATTTGTCTCGGAGATTTCATTGGCCCTGTATCTCGTGCCTGCCATGTTCGGTGGCATCGGGGTCAATATCATTTCACATGTGCTGATCAAACATCTGGATGAAGCGAACCAGCGATTTAAAAAAGAACATCCTGATTCATGAGCTTTGTGACTGTTGAAGGGCATCAATTTGCAATGCAAGCCCCTCCATGAAGGGTTGCATTGCAGTTGAACGCGGTGCTTATTTAAACGCTTTGACCAGCGCCTCAAACTTCGTTCCCAGCGATTTGTCATGGGCCGTAATCGGCGGTACTTCGCGATTTACACCCAGCAACTGATATACCGCCATCTGGGCAGCACGCACTGAATATTCCACCGTAAAGACCACATCATCCGGCACTTCGACAAACTGGCTGATGAAAGCAAAGTTTTTTGTACCGGGCGGCACAGGCAAAGGCCGGTCGCCAACAGAGCGCGGCATGAACATACTGGTGATGTAAGGCATGCGGCAAGGGATGCAATTGGCATTGTCAAACACTTCGGCATCAAAGCGCAGGTGACCCAGCAATTCCTCAAGAATTTCTGCGCCGCTGCATTCGCTCATGGGTTTCGCCACAAAGTCGCCGATGCGGTCAGGGTAGAGTGCATAACCCCAGAATACCTGGATACCAGCGGGCTGGTTGATGAAATGCGGCTGATGCGCCAGCACGATGGACATCAGCCAGTTGGAATCCTTGAACGTCACCAGCCCGCCAGTGCCGGCTTCATTACCACTGAATTTTTGCATCAGGTCAAAGAAACGCGGATCCTTGAGCGTGACCGTGAAGGATTCCCACCAGGACTGGGCGATGCAGGTATTAAAGGCTGCCGGGTTGCCCATGCCTGGCCTTTCAGCCGCGAGCTGTTCCCACAGGCGCCAGCCGCAACTATCGATCTTGCTGCGCCTTTCCGGCGCACTGCTCATTGAGCCCAGGCTGGACGCATCCGTCATGGAACCGTTTTGCAGGAAAACCAGGTCACCATCAGCAACCGTGATGCTTTCTGTCACGCCGTCACGCAGGCATTCGAGGCCAGTAACCTGGAACTGCTCATTGATCACAGTGTGCGTCAGTTTTTGCACCTCGCAATTCGTGATGAACTGCACACCATTTTGTTTCAACCAGGTTTGCAGTGGCAATACCAGCGAATCATATTGGTTGTAGATGGTACGTTTGACGCCTGCCAGTGTCTCTATGCGCGAAAATTCCATCATGAATCTGTGCAGATAGCGTTTGAACTCAACAGCGCTGTGCCATGGCTGGAATGCAAATGTAGTCGCCCACATGAACCAGAATTCAGTTTCAAAGAAAGAGGGCGACAGCCAGTCAGTAATGGTGCTGTTGCCCATTTCTGCCTCATCTGCCTGGCTCAGTTTGAGCAACTCCATACGGTCTTGCATGGAGAAGCCCATGGACGATACTGGTACCTTGGCGCGGCGCTTATCTACCAGCCTGGCCTTGGAGTTGGACTTGTAATGCTCATTGAATTCGACCGTTTCTTCAAATACCGATCTTCCCGGATTATGCAGCGAGGGGATGGATTTGAACAAATCCCAGGTGCATTCATAATTGTCGGTCGTCAGCATGCGGCCACCGCGTAGTGAATAACCTTGATCTGGGCTGCCAGCACCGTCAAGGCTGCCGCCGAGCAGGGACGTGGCTTCAAGGATGGAGATATTGTCACCCTTGATTTTTCCGTCACGTATCATGAATGCGGCCGCCGCCAGGGAACCGATGCCGCCACCGATCAGATATGCTTTTGTGTTGATAGTCATAATTTCCTTAAACTGTATTGATGTGTTTCGCTTTGACTTATTTGGATGCATGTCGATGCATGTTGATATATGTTGATGTATGGCGATGTATTGCCATGCTGACACGTAAGCAGTTGCATGTTTTGCGCTATGACAAACAACGTAGACAAATGTATTGGGAAAATGTAATGAAAGGGCAAGTACAAGTCTGCCCACTAAGACAACAGATGTGTGGGAACAAGTTTTAAGCTTGTCTCCACATTTCCAGACAGTGATCTGTCAGATCGCTTCGCAGCCAGACCTACATCGATGTGCAGCTATCCGCGCAAGTGCGGCAGGCTTTTGCACACTCACTCATCATGCCGTCGGCATCGCTATGGGCTTCGCAAAATGTGGCGCAAGACAGGCAAATTTCTGCGCATTCACGGGCCAGGTGCATGTGGTGTGGAGAGCGGCGTGCCATGAAATCTGCATGGACCAGGCAAATCTGGGCGCAGTCCAGCAGGCTGACCAGGTGTAATACTTCACTATGATTGCTGTCGCCATGCATGACATGGGCGGCAGCGGTGGTACAGACGCGATGGCATGCCAGACAGTTGGCCAGGCATTGTTCCATTTTCTCATTGAGGGGCGCGAGTTTCATGTTGATTCTCCTGAATGACTGAGTGAGGTCAAGTTAACAAAGGCACGAAGCCAGGGACATGAGAATTTATACGCCGCATTGCCAAAAATGAATGTGCGCTGACGTACATGGCGAGACGTGACCGTGCTTTATAGAATAACTCCCCTAAGAAATCCTTCACGGAAACTGCTTAAAAGAAACTGCAAAGTGTATGTGTGGCAGCGTACAGAACTGGTTTATAAAAAATGGGATGCTATGATTCATGGTGCCCCGGTATGGATATGTCGTTCATGCTGGCTCTCTTGCTAAGTCTGAGTGGCGGGATAGAACCATCCGCCACAGCTTTGTTCAGATTTCAACCTTGGAGAAATAAATGAAACAACAATTAAAATTCATCATCGGTGTGTCAAGCTTGTTACTGGTCGCTCATGCGAGTGCACAAATCGTGTTCTATGAAGGCGAGGGCTTCCGTGGCCGTACCTTTAGCGTCAACGGTCAGCAAAATAATTTCCGCAATAGTGGCTTTAATGACCTGGCATCGTCTGTGGTTGTCAATGGTGGTCGTTGGGAAGTTTGTGACGATGCCAACTTTGGTGGCCGTTGCATGATCCTGAGTAAAGGTAGTTACGACACCCTGTCAGGCATGGGCATGAACAACCGCATATCTTCCGTTCGCCCTGTCAGTGGCAGGGGGCGTTATGATAATGAGATGCAGGCACCGTTGAGCTCACCAAATTATGATTACCGCCGTCGTCCAAATGAAGGTGTGTATGACGCACCAGTGACGTCTGTACGTGCAGTGGTAGGCCCGCCAAATGAGCGCTGCTGGGTAGAACGTCAGCAGGTGCAGTCAGAACGTAGCGAACCAAATGTTGGTGGTGCGATTGCTGGCGCACTGATCGGCGGTATCCTGGGTCATCAGGTCGGTGGTGGTACTGGCCGTGACCTAGCGACTGCAGGTGGTGCTGTGGCTGGTGGTGCACTGGGTGCCAATGCAGGCCGTAGTAACGGCGGCACTTACGAACGCGACGTTCGCCGTTGCCAGACAACAGCCAACACAACACCACAATACTGGGATGTGACTTATAACTACCGTGGTGTAGATCATCATGTGCAAATGAGCTATGCTCCAGGTCCTACCATTGCAGTAAACCGCAATGGCGAACCAAGGCAATAAGTAGTTTTGCAGTAGATTAATTAAGTAATTTTAATTAAGGAAAGCCAGATACTGTAAAGTATCTGGCTTTTTTCTTGTCTGCGATGATGAATTCCATAAGTAGCTCTATCTGCATTCATTAGTACATTAGCGCTTAAAAATCATTGCTCTGAATCAGCGACTGTCATTTCCTCGATTGCTGTTCGATCACTGCTTCAATGGTCGTAGGCCCTTGCTCTGTAGGAGCGGCTTCAGCCGCGAATCCTCAATGCTGCCCAGATGTTCGCGGTTAAAGCCGCTGCTACGGAGTCGGGCAAGTTTTGAAATGACTGTCAACATTCAATTAGCAAGGCCACAGGATTTTTATGGGGATCATGCACAGTACTCATAAAAAAACCGCCATTGCTGTTGCGATGGCGGGTTTTCAATTTGATGATCAGCTCTGGAATAAGCAAATTACTGATTTAGTAATTCTTCTCAAGACGTTATCAGATCATTGCTGAACCGGCTTTACATAATTAAGCTCGACAGTATGTTCACGCTGATCATCCAGCAGAGGTATCAACAAATCTCCCATGGCGACCTCATCGACAAACAGCAGGCTTTGTCCGTAAGCGACATCCCTGAGTTTGACCGTGATCAGGTAGGTGCTGCTCAGATGTTGATAACGTACGCTGAAGTTGGTCCACCCTTCCGGTACGCAAGGTGTCAGGCTCAGGTGCTTGCCTTCACGTTTTAATCCCAGCAAAGATTCCATCATGAAAGTATACATCCAGCCAGCTGATCCTGTGTACCAGCTCCAGCCACCACGGCCAGTATGCGGTGCTACTGCATACACGTCGGCACAGATGACATAAGGTTCCACCTTGTAGCGGGCAACCGACTCTGGCGAATTGCCATGGTGGATAGGATTGATCATGTCAAATGCTTCCCAAGCACGGGCTGCATCTCCCATTTTTGCAAATGCCATGCCGGTCCAGATTGCTGCATGGGTATATTGCCCGCCGTTTTCACGTACACCAGGCACATAACCACGGATATAGCCGGGGTTTTGTCCCGAGCAATCAAAGGCAGGGTCCAGCAACTGTATGATCTGCTTGTCGCGCCGCATCAGGCGTTTATCCAGAGACTGCATAGCCTGGTGTGCCCTTTGCGGATTTGTTGCACCGGATAATATTGCCCAGCTTTGCGAGATCGAGTCTATCTGGCATTCTGCATTTTGTGCCGAACCCAGTGCACCGCCATCATCAAAATAGGCGCGTCTGTACCAGGCGCCATCCCAGGCATTGTCGTCAATGTTTTTTGCTAGCTGACGTGCCTGCTCAAGACAGCGGCTGGAGAATTCATTGTCATTGCGAGCCAGTGCAATCGCAGAGAATTTTGTCAGCACCTGATGCAGGAAGAAAGCCAGCCAGACGCTTTCCCCCTTGCCCAGATGACCGACTTTATCCATGCCATCATTCCAGTCACAGGAACCAATCAGAGGCAAGCCATGACTGCCAAAGCGCAAGCCATTTTCTATGGCCTTGACGCAATGCTGATACAGACTGCCAGTGTGTGGTGACCTGCCAGGCAAGTCGTAATAGGAATCTTCTTCCTGGTTGACGAGACGGCCTTCCAGATAGTGCAACTCTTCATCCAGAATCCCAATGTCACCGCTGCTGTTGACATAACGCGCCACTGCCAGAGGCAGCCACAGATAGTCATCAGAACAATGCGTACGCACACCACGGCCTATCGGTGGATGCCACCAGTGCTGTACATCACCCTCGACGAATTGATGGGCAGCCGACAACAGCAATTGTTCGCGTGCCAGCGTTTGCCGGGTGTGTACCAGTGCCATACTGTCCTGCAACTGATCACGGAAGCCAAATGCACCGCCAGATTGATAGTAACCGCTACGTGCCCACAGACGGCAGGCGATGGTTTGATACAGCAACCAGCCGTTGGCAAGCAGGTTCAATTCCTGGTCAGGCGTATTCACCTGTACTACACCCAGAGTATCGCGCCAGTAATCATGCACTTTATTGAGTGCCTGTTCTGCCGCCGCAATACCACGGTGTTGCTGTATGAATTGCGTGACATTGGTGTGATCGGTCATGACCGTACCCAGCACAAATACCAGTCGTTTTTCCTGCCCGGGGCTTAATTCAAATTCCTGCTGGATTGCTGCACATGGGTCAAGACCGGCCCCGGTTTTGCCAGACAATCTTTGTCTTTCCAGCGCCGCCGGTTTTTGCAGGCTGCCATTGCGGCCTATAAATTCATTACGGTCACCAGTTACACTGCGGTTGCCGCCATCCAGGTCAAAAAATGCCCTGCGTCCCGGGAACTCGGTATTGTAGGGGTTGCGTGCCAGTACACAGCCACTGGCCGGATCAATTTCTGTTGCGATATGCATCAGGGATTTAGGACGCAGATCACCTAACACCCATTCCACATAACCTGTGGCGGACAATTTCCTTTGTTCTTCAGAAACATTGGTGACGCGCAGTATGGAATATTTGGCCGCCGTGTCCATGGAGACAAAGACTGTCAATTCGCTACGTATGCCCTGTTCCTCATGAGTGAATACGCTATAGCCAAAACCATGGCGGGTGACATAGTCACCACTGCCGCGGCAAGGCAGGGCAGTAGGTGACCAGTAGGCACCGGTATCTTCATCGCGGATGTAGAAAGCTTCGCCACTACTGTCGCTGACAGGATCATTATTCCAGGGCGTCAGGCGGAACTCGTGGGCATTTTCACCCCATGTATAAGCTTGCCCGCTTTCAGAAATGACAGTGCCAAATTGTGGATTCGCCAGTACGTTGACCCATGGTGCAGGTGTGACTTGACCCTCCCGCGTGGTGATGACGTATTCACGGCCATCCTCAGAAAAACCACCTATGCCATTAAAGCTTTGCAGTTTTTCTGGCAGGTTTCCGTTATTCCTGTTATCGCCTGACTTGTTGGTCAGAGGCTGATATCCGGATTGTGAATACACCTGGCGCGAAGGCAAGAGCTTGGGCACGCGCAAATCCAGTACATCACGCCGGCTCAGTTGCTCCATCAGGCTGCCGCGGTGGTCATTCAGTATGACGCGCGCAACTGCCTGGAACAGGATTTTGTCTTCGACTGAGATCTGTTCCGCCATGCGGACAAAGATACCACCCGGCCTTTCTATGGCGTGGGTACCAATGACAGACGAAATCATGCCCATGATCTGTTCCTGCAAGGCCTGGCGGTAAGTGGCATGGTCTTCATTCCAGATTACCAGATCCACAGCCAGCCCTTTGGAACGCCAGTAGGCGTGGGCCTGCACCAGTTGGCGCACCAGCTCTATATGCTCTTGCTGGTTGATCTGCAACAGCACGATAGGCAAATCACCAGAAATGGCATAGCCCCATAAGCCCGACTGACCGCGGTGGTTGCGGCTCAACACACTCGCATCGGCACGCAGCAAAGGGTTCATGTAGATGACGGAGTTTGCCATGCGGCCATACAGCTGTGCATCGGCTTCGCTGATATTCAACTGACGCAAGACAATCTGGCTATGTGTCCATGACAGGCCTATGACGCGGTCTGCCAGATGCTGATCCTGATATTTATCGATCAGCGCCACGCACAGGTCACGGTTTTCTGCGACGCCAGTGACAACATCAAAGGTGGCAATCTGTTCTGGTTCTAGCGTAATTTGATAGCGTATGGCAACTACTGGATCAAGTACCGAGCCTTGGCTGTCTGACAGACGCTCTACGCGCATGGCTGCAGGTGCTTCCAGCGTATTGCCTCGGCCTATGAATTGCGCCCTGTCAGTTTCATAAGAGACATTATCTGCCGTAGCACCATGCAGGGATATCAGATGGAACATGCTTGGTATTTTCTCGTCCATGGAACGAGGGCGGCGGGTACAGACTATCGCATGCTGGTCATGCAGGATTTCAGTCTGTACAAACAGTTTGCTGAAGGCCGGGTGCATGGCATCTGCCGCTGCAGGCGCGAGCACGACTTCTGCATAGCTGGTGAAGTCTATTGTGCGGCGATGGCGCGAACGGTTGGTAATGCGGGTACGGCGCAATTCGATATCATCTTCAGGCGAAACGACGATTTCGGTATGCATATCGAGATTATTGTCACTGCGGCGGAATTCTGCCCGGCCCTCAGAGAAAATCACTTCATAGCTGGCAGAAGGCACCAGGCAAGGCTGAAATGCAGTGGACCAATATTTGCCGTTGCTGGTGTCGCGCACATAACAGAAAGTACCCCAGTGGTCGCGGGTGCTGTCTTCGTTCCAGCGGGTGATGGCAAGATCGTTCCAGCGGCTATAACTGCCGCCAACACTGCTGATCATGACATGGTAACGGCCATTCGACAGCAACTGCACTTCCGGCGTACGGGTATTGACATGGTGCAGTACGCGCAAAGGTGTTTCCTGTCCGGCGCTGGCGCTGCGTATGTCGGCCAGCTCGGTCGTGTTGGAATACACGGCGGTGGCCTTGGGCACGCGCTCATGCAGCAGCGACATGGTGGCCTGGAACAGGGGGTCGGATTCAAAACGTTTTTGCAAAGGCTTGTCGAGCAACAGGTAAGCCAGTGACAAGAAACCCATCCCCTGGTGATGCACCATGAATGAGCGTATCAAGGCATGTGTCTGTCCACGAGGCAGGCGTGAAGGCGTATAGTCTATGGCTTCAAAGAAGCCATAGACGCCTTCAAAGCCCAGTGAAGCCAGCTGTTCGAGATTGCTGCAGGCTTTCTCGGGTTCTACCATCAATGCCATCATCGACGCATATGGTGCAATGACGAGATCATCACCCAGCCCGCGTTTAAAACCCAGGCCCGGTACACCAAAGGCGCGGTATTGATAATTCAATTGCGCATCAAAAGTGTTATAGCCTGATTCTGAAATACCCCAGGGCACATTACGTTGTTCACCATATTCTATCTGGCGCTGCACGACCGAACGGTAAGTCTGCTCCAGCAAGGTATTCTGGAAATTCGGCATGACCAGCAGAGGCATCAGATACTCAAACATCGAGCCGCTCCAGGACAGCAGGATAGGTTCTCCACCTGCAATCGTCAGTTGGCGACCCAGTGCAAACCAGCTCTCTTGTGGAATCTGGCCTTGCGCAATAGCCACAAAGGTGGCCAGGCGTGCTTCAGATGCCAGCAAATCATAGCAGGCAACATCGCGCCTGCGTTCATTGACGTTATAGCCTATGGTCAGCAAGTGGGTATTGGCATCGTACAGGAACTCATATTCCATCCTGGCAAATTCGCCAGTCTGCTGCACCAGTTGCCCGATTTGCTGTATACGGTCTGTGGCGCGTTTGCTGGCCGTTGTCAGCATTGCTGCCAAAGTAGGATTTTTACTTCCCGCCAGATTGGGCTGATCGAGCGACAAGCTGTCGTCCCTTGGTGAGTTATGTGAATAACCCAATTGCGCCAATATTTTTAAAGTTGGAATCGCATCAAGCTGTGGAAAAGCTTGCAGCCAACTACCTGGCTCTGGAAGTGTCAGCCAAGGTGCCAGATAGACCAGCTCATCGAGTTGTGCATGGGTTTGTCTGCTTAGCGCACTTGCCCACACATGCGATTGATTATCAGCCACCACGGTCTGACTGGCCAGATAACTGTCAGCATGATATGTCAGGCGTTTCAGGCAGTCATAAATGACGATCAGTGAAGTTGGTGCGCTCAGGCACAGCACATCAAGATCAGTTTTAAACTCTGCCAGCCTGCCTGCGGCGTGCTCACCAACGGTGTTGCGCAATATAAGGTAAGTATCGTGCAAGCCGCCAAACAAACGCGGCTGGCAGATTGGCGCATCTGTCAAACCTGCCAGGCCAGGGCGCAGGGTCAGCAAATGACCGGCCAGGTTGCCGCTATCTACTGTTGAAATATACAGGGGTTGCAGCGGTTGTAGCGTCTTGGTGTCGTACCAATTATAGAAATGATCCTGGTGACGTTCCATCTTGCTCAGGCTGGCAAACGTATCTTGCGTACGCTGCAATAGCTGACCTACAGGGATGTAGCCAAAATCATAGGCCACCAAATTGGCCAGCAGCGACAAACCTATATTGGTCGGTGAAGTGCGGTGAGCCGTTACGCTGACAGGCTGGAACTGTACATTGTCAGGTGGCAGCCAGTTGTCTTCGGGCCCGACATAGGTTTCAAAAAACAGCCAGGTTTTGCGTGCGGTCGCCTGCAAAAACTCTGTTTGTTCCGTGCTTAATTGAGACACGCGCTGCTGCTTTTCACGGCTCATCAGATAAGCAATGACGGGCGAGATAAGCCACAGCAACAAGATCGGTGCTGCTGCACGCAAAGCAACTGGATTGACATAGTCCAGGAAGAAAAATACGGCAACAGAAAATACCGGCGCAATCCACATGCTGCGGAAATTATTCCATACAGTATTCTTGAACTGATGATTGCTGATGGTAGAAGGGTTCCATTCCAGCAAACGCCTATGCGAAATCAATACACGCCATTGCGTGCGCAAAATGGCATCGAGATTGATCCAGGCTTCGTAGGGCAGAAATACCAGACTCAGTGAGGCATGAATAAAATGCTGGGTACTGGAACGCAGCAATGACAGCAGATGCTGACGGAAGAAAACATCGTCAGGTTTTTGGGTCAGGTTAAATAAAAATCCACTGGCAGCAGGTATCAGTAAAAAACCAAGGGCTGCCGCCGACCATAACCAGGCATGTGGCAAACCGCTCCAGGCGATAACGAGGAAGGCGACAAGTGCCAGCGGCACCAAGCTGCGCCGTAGGTTGTCGAACAGCTTCCAGTGCGATAGTGAAGACAAGGAATTGGCGCGCTTGATGGGTTTGCCAGTAACTTCATCCTTGGGGCCTGGTACTTTGGGTAATAACCAGGACGCGATCTGCCAGTCACCCCGTATCCAGCGATGGCGACGACGTATATCAGCCAGATAGCTTGATGGATATTCTTCATACAACTGCACATCACTCAGCAGACCTGCACGGGCATAGCAGCCTTCCAGCAAATCATGGCTGAGGATGCGGTTTTCTGGCATGCGATCTTTGAGGGCATGCTCAAATACATCGATATCGTAGATGCCCTTGCCTATGAATGAGCCTTCATCAAAGACATCTTGATACACATCTGACACGCTGCGTGTATAAGGGTCAATACCAGCTTCACCACCACACAGCAATTCATAATAAGAAGCGTCACTGGCGGGCAGGCTGACTGCGACACGCGGTTGTAGAATTCCATAACCGTCTGTAACCCTGTGCAGCTTGTCATCATAATAGGCACGGTTCAGAGGGTGGGCCATGGTTGCCACGAATTTACGCGCCGCATCGCGTGGTAATTCCGTATCGGTGTCCAGGGTAATTACATACTTCATGTTCTCCAGACCAGCGGTATTGCCAATGATACGCATGAAAGCATCAGCACCCGTGCCGCGCAAGTAGCTGTTCAGGGCGGCCAGTTTGCCTCTCTTGCGCTCATACGCCATCCAAATTTTCTCTTGCGCGTTCCAGACCCGTGGCCTGTGCATGATGATGAAGTGGTCGCCATCGGGACGCGGATATTTAGTGTTAAGTGCCTCTGTGATATTGCTGATATGGTCCAGCAGCCCTTCATCTGTTTCCAGGGTCTCAGTCGCTGCATCAGGAAAATCAGTCAACAGGCAAAAACGCAGATTGGCATCGCTATTGGCTAGAAAGCGCACTTCCATGGCTTCTGACAAAGCATCAATATTCTGCACATTGAACAGCATGGTTGGCACTACTACCAGGGTACTTGCTTCCAGTGGTATGCCTTTGGAAAAATCCATGCGTGGCAAAGGCCGTGGCAGAGCAACAAAGGTAGCCAGCCAATTAACCATGGACAGCGCAAACTGGCTGCTGGCAATCAGGCTGGCAGCGATGAAGCCAGCCAGCAAGTAGGGATTGACATCAGCATACCTGACCTGTTTCAGCAGCAAGCCGGTGGTTGCAAGGCTGATGATGACTATGCTGCCCAGATAAATACTCAGGGCAGAATCACGGATAGCGTGTTTGATCGATTCCGGTAAGGCATGTTGCATTGCTGTAGAGCGCTCAAGTTCAACCCGGCCTTTACCGATCAGGAAATAACCTATATGGGCACTGCGTGCATCCTGACCATATTTGTTGGCTGCCTCCCGGGCGAAACGCAGGGCATTGTGGGCGACATCGGCTTCTGAAAAACCGCTGCCTTTAGCAATTTTCTCTACCGCATGGCGGTACAGATCGCGTGTGGAAAAATCCATGCGAGTATAGATGGCTGCGGGGTCTTCACGCAGGCAACGATCTACCACGCTCATGCTTTCGACAAAATCACGCCAGTCCATGGACGTCAACAAACGCAAGCTGCCTATGCTGTTGCTGATGGAAATCTGGTCAGCCGCCTGATGTTGCGAATCCAGGTGTACCAGATGTTCTATGGTGTCGCCGGTTTCTGCCAGGCGTTGCGACAACCAGTTCAAAGGCAGGGCAAGAGCTGGACCCTGACCTTGCAGCCTGCGCATCATTTCGGCAACGAAAGAGCTGTCCAAAGGCGGTTTTGAACGTGACATGTCGGCCACCAGCAAGATCAGATTGCTGGGGTCTTTCTCGGCAGTCTCAGTCATTTCCTCTGCCCATTTGGCGGCGAGGTTGCGGTTATTGTGGGTGGTTGTCAGATTGGTTGCCACCCGGCGCAAATTTTCTATCAATGCCAGACGCAGCATGATGGGAATGGCCCACAGCTCACCGAGTTTTAATACCGATACCAATTGATAGGCGCTGATGAAACGACTCAGGTTTTCAGGGTCTACCCTGCCGTCGCCATGCGAAATGGTTTCCAGCGCAATGTCATACACGCGAGGGCGCCCGGCTGAATTGCCGCGCAACAGACGTGGCAATTCCTTGCTGTAATTTTTGGGTAAATGGCGTTTTGCCGTGCGTATCTGTTCTTCAATCAGATAGTAATTATCAAGCAGCCACGCAGCGGCGGGGGTGACGGGTCTGCCTTCCTTGATGGCTTCTGTCAGCAAGGTACAGGCATTCATGATCACGTCCTGATTATCAGCCAGACGGGCCAGGAGTTGATCTTGCCCAAAAACAGTGCTGAGCTTATGGCTGTTTGCCAGTATGCGGCCATGCTGTTCCATTTGCAGGGCACTGTACAAATCGGCACGCAAGGGTAATTCGGCCCCGGACTGGGAGACATAAGTCTGCAAGCGCAACTGACCATGTTTCCAGACATTTTTAAGCTGATGGAGGCTGGACGACAGCATATCTTTAGCTGATTTCAAATCGCACACTTCTTTCTTTTATTGGGATTTGCCAGTGACCGTAGTGATTGGTCATCCTTTGCCACACCCCTGGTCAGCTTTCGCATATGAACTGCGCCAGAACGCAAAAACGGATTCAGATGATCCAAATAATTCAGATGAGCGAGGGCGGCGATAACTTGATACTAAAACAAGCGCCGCACTATGTAAGTTCGCTAGCGTACATACACACCAAGCTAAGGTTTATCTATCGTTTATCTATCGATTCTCTATCCTTCCTCAGATGCGATTTGGCAAAGATTTGACAGTGTGCGGCAGCGAACAGACCCCGTTTGGCCGCGGGCGGTATAAAGACGGCGAAGATCACAATAAATGTGACTTAAATGGGGTTTGCAAGAGCACGGATACTTATCTACTGGAGAATAAAAATGAACAAAAACTTGAAAACTGGTCTTTTGGCAGTATGCAGCGCAAGCATGGTCGTGATGATGGGTTGCGCTAGCAGCATGAAAACACCGGCGACGGCAGAAGTAGCCGTGTCTAAAGAAGCCGTTGATAACGCTGCAAGTGCAGGCGCCAGTGAATTCGCACCGGCAGAGATGACTTCTGCCCGCCAAAAAATGGCATTGGCAAATAAAGCCATGCAAGACAAAGACTATAAGCTCGCCAGTGACCTGGCAACTCAGGCGCAGGCCGATGCCAAGCTGGCACAAGCCAAGGCTAACTCTGCAAAAGCAGAGAAAGCTGCCAACGCGCTGCAAGACGATATCCGCGTCTTGCGCGAAGAGCTGCAACGCGCAAACAATAAGCAATAAAAACACGCAATAAAACAAGCAATAAAAATCAGCAAAAAATAAGCAAAAAATAAGCAAATACAAATTATCAGCAATGCTTTCCAAGATTCCTGGAACTTGCCATTACATTTTTAAGGACACATCATGAACAAGAAAATATTCGCCCCCATCATTTTGATGACCGCCATGCTGCTCTCCGCTTGCAGCACCGCACCAAAAACCACCAGCATGCTGGATCAGGCGCGCATGGATTATCAGGCCGCGCAGAATAATCCCAATGTGCTGACCCTGGCACCTCTGGAAATGCGCCAGGCTGACATCGCCATGAACGAAGCTAACAAGGCCGCGAAAGAAAATGAAAGCACAGATAAAATTGATCGCCTGGCCTATATCGCCAAACAAAAAATAGGCGTGGCCCAGGAACTGACCAAACAGAAACAGGCAGAGGCTGCCGTTGCTGATGCTGCCAAAGCGCGTGACCAGATCCGTCTGGAGCAACGTACCAACGAGGCTGACAGAGCAAAAATGCAGGCTGACCAGGCCAAGGCACAAGCTGACCAGGCCCGTCTGGCTGCGCAAATAGCCCAGGGTGAAGCCAGCGAAGCACAGCGCAAGGCGCAGGAAGAACAGGCCAAGGCACTGGAAATGCAAAACCGCAATGCCGCCCTGGAATCACAACTCGCTGAATTGCAAACCAAAGTGACTGTGCGCGGCATCATCATCACGCTGGGTGACGTATTGTTTGGTGTAGACCAAGCTAAATTGACCCCTGATGGTATGCGTACTGTGCAAAAACTCGCCACAGTCTTGCAAAACAATCCGCAAAGAACTGTACTGATTGAAGGTTTTACCGACAATACCGGTAGCCAGGCTCACAATCAGGATTTGTCTGAACGCCGTGCTGCTGCTGTGCGTAGCGCATTGGTGTTGATGGGTGTATCCCGTGACCGCGTGCTGACCAAAGGTTATGGCGAAAGCTATCCAGCAGTAGAAAATGACACTGCACAAAACCGTCAATTGAACCGCCGCGTTGAAATCGTTTTGTCTGATGCCAACGGCAATATTGGTCAACGCTAATTACCCGAGGCTCAATATAGAGTCTAAAAAGAGAAAGGAATAATGATGAGCTATTTATCTAATCGATTACATCCTCGATACAAAAAATTTATCCTGCCGGTTTTATCTGCCTCTTTGCTGGTACTGGCGGGTTGCAATAAAGGCCCTGATACTGCCGGATCAAATGCCTCTACTACCATAGGTGTCGAGATTGATGATTCTGTCATTACCACCAAAGTCAAAACGGCGCTGATGTCTGATGATATCGTCAAAGGCGCCGACGTAAAAATTGAAACTCGCAAGGGCGAAGTTTTACTGAGTGGCTTTGCTGATAATCAGGCACAGATTGACCACAGTGTTGCTGTGGCTTTAGCCGTGCAGGGCGTCAAAAAGGTCGATAACAAACTCGTTTTGAAGCAGGGCACGCAAACCGTTGGCAACAAGATAGATGACAGCGTTATTACTGCAGGTATCAAAACAGCCATGCTGCAGGATGCACAGATGAAAAGTATGGACGTCGCCGTAGTTACCCGCAAAGGTGAAGTGCAACTGAGTGGTTTCGTCGATAGTGAATTGCAGGCAACGCATGCCATTGAAGTGGCAAAAAGCGTCTCTGGTGTGCAAAGCGTGATCAACAACCTGAAAGTTAAAAACTAGTCAGTCCTTTGACATGTTTTTATCGCTTCACACTTCCCCGCATTCTTCATCGGTGTGGGGAAGTTTTACTTTATCCATGTGAGAAAAATATCATGACAAATGAATTGAACGAAAAGCCTGTACCCGTTAAACCTGAACCAGAAGAGAATAAGAAAGACATCAACAAGAAGGAAGATGATCTGGATGAAGCGCTGGATGAAAGTTTCCCAGCCAGTGACCCAGTGGCAGTTTCAATCACCCCGCAGAAAGTGGCAAAGATACCTGAATCTGACAAGAAAAAATAATGTTTTTCGCTGTGTGGCAAGATGTAAATTAATTTTCTGAATTTCTCCTGCACCATAAAAAACAGGTGTGCGCTTTTATCAAGCGCACACCTGTTTTATTTCTATCGTTGCAATGAGTCAGCTGTCAGGGAACCGATATCAAGAATCAACACTCTGCGCAATTACAGCCAGTATTCAAACCGCCTGGCCAGCCATTCCTTTAGTTTGTTCATTTGTGGGCGCTGTTGCCAGGTTTCCAGGGTGACCTCAGTTGATAAACGCAAGTCTTCCTTGAAGGCATTTTCCATCGCTATTGCAAATTCAGTATCGATGACGACGACATTCACTTCTTTATTATGCAAAAAACTACGCGTATCTATATTGGTGGAGCCTACTGTTGACCAGACCTGGTCGATCACAGCGGTTTTGGCATGCAGCACCGAGACATTCAATTGATACACTTTGATCCCGCCTGCCAGCATGTCATTGTAGAAGGACTGACCCGCATGGAACACCAGGCCGCTGTCAGTCACGCCAGGCATGATGATCTTGACATCGACACCGCGCTTGGCGGCGGCAATCAATGCTTTTAATATCTGTGCGTCTGGCACGAAATAGGCGGACGTGATGTGGATACTGTCCTTTGCTTCCTGTATCGCCAGCAAATAGGCCTTGTAGATAGCCGGGTTGCTGTCAGGTTCACTGGCAAGTACACGCACCATCTTGTTGCCCTGGTTTTTCAAGGCAGGGAAATACAATTTGTCTGCCGGTGATTTATCATCGACACTGAGCCAGGTATCAAGAAATATCCACTGCAAGGCCGCAACCGCTGGGCCGGTCACCTGGATATGGGTGTCACGCCAGCCCACTTTATCAGGGTTTTGCGATTTGGAGCGAAATAGCGAGCTATTCGCATAAGTGGCACTGATGTTGACACCGCCTGTGAAAGCGACTTCGCCATCGACGATCAGGATTTTCCTGTGATCGCGCCGGTTCGGTGACCATGGGCCTTGCAACTTGGTGGGGTTGATGGGGTTGAACGCCAGCAGTTGTATGCCAGCGGCTTTCATGTCATCGAAGAATTTTTGCGGCGTACCTATAGTGCCTACGCTGTCATAGATAATATTCACCTGCACACCGGCCTGCTGCTTTTCTATCAGCAGTTTGGCAAATTCCAGGCCAAGCTCATCCTGGTCAAAGATATAGGTTTCCAGATTGATGTGGTCTTTCGCTTGCCGTATCGCTGCCATCATGGCTGCCATGGTTTGCGGGCCGTCAAATAACAAAGTAACCTGGTTGCCAGCAATCAGCGGGCTACCGGTGACGGCTTCTTCCAATGCGGCCAAAGCCTGCATGTTCGCCAGCCCGGTACCAGAATTTTTCCAGCGTTGCCGCATCAGTGCCTGGGCCCTGGAGGTGCTTAACTCACCTTTGGCATTGTTGATCGTCGGTTTGGCTGAGGCAGTTTTTTGTGGCTGGTCAAGCGCAGGCTCCAGATAATTGATCTCTGGCAGTGTACTGCAGGCATTGAACATGAGAACGGTGGCAATGCTTGCAGTACTTGTTGCCAGAACGCGTCTGGCCTTACGCTTGACTTTCATATGCGGTCCTTACTGCTCTGGCAAGATTGAAGCATGATATGGGTTTGCTGAAGTGCAAATGCTCAGACGCTCAGATTCTCAAATGAGCGTAGCCGGAGAGGTTTTGCTTTTCCTTCCCCGGCTATCTATGATTGCTTTTGAGTGCGCATGAGCTCGCTGCTGTTAGCGGGCACGTATGCCCGATTTCCTGTAAGCATCGGCCATATCTTGTTGCATGGTCGCCTTGGCTTCACGCACGCAAGCACTTTGCTGGCTGCGTTCTGCGCGCCTGCATTCAGCGACTGACAATTGATAGACGGCCTCTGCTTCTTTTTTCAGAGTTTTGAAATAAGCTATAGGCGTCATTTCTTCCTGGAACCAGCGCTCAGGATCACCACGTTGGGAGATCGCTGTTGCATCAGTATCGGCAGCAAGTGCTGGACTCAGCATTGCACCACTGATCAGTGCAAAAAGTATGCCTTTCATCAGCTGTTGTTTATTGGTTTTCATGATGACTCCTTTGAAATGAAAATAAGTTTTATAAATTTATAAATAATTTACAAGCAATTTACAAACGGCCAGTCAGAAGCAATATAACGAGAATAAGCACGATAAGCCCGGTAGTACCACTGGGCCAATAACCCCAGGAACGGCTATGGGGCCAGGTAGGAAGCGCGCCAACCAGGGCGAGGATAAGTATGACTAATAGTATGGTGATCATTTGGCAGCCTCTTATTGTTAGTAAAGTTATTGTTTGTAATTATTAGTAGAACCAAGTCCGCATCCGCGACCTAAAAAAAATATTTACAGCACCATCTGCAGTAATCAGGACTGATCCATGTGTGATGTGGACACAAGATCGGTTTCCAGTTGTTCGAATTTTGTGCTGCTAATGCACCATTCCAGCAAAAACCCCATGACCGCGCCCACCGCCGAGCCCAGTGCGCCACCCGCAAGCGCTGCTGTCGCAGGATCAGTGACCAGAACATGCAGGCCAGGAACAAAAAACGGAGAAATCATGACAGCAAGTGCTGCATTGATCATGCCCAGTACAAAGCCGACTGCGATACCTATACTGGTGCCAGTGCTAATACGCGCTTCCCCTGTTTTCTTTTTGAAGTCACTACGTCTTGCATACAGGTGTTCTGGCAGTGGAGGCGTGAATTGACCTCCAGTGTTTTTCATATTCAGTGCTTGAGTGTCATTGATCGTGATCATGATGTCTGTTTCCCTGGTAATTGGCAGCTCATGTTAAGAGTCACAAGAAAGGTTTCATCTGTGTGGCATGATCAATGTACACCTACCTTCTTATGACTTCTGTGCGCTGGCACACTCTGAAAAAAATTCCTGCAGAAATGCATCTTCATGAGAAATAAATATTTCTTTAGTAATGTTCGATACCGAACAGAAATGTGAACCTGTTGATATCACAATCAGGCATCGGACTTTTCCGACGTTGCAATTGTTGATGGCAGATAGCTCATCTGCTGCATATTTGAAATTCACACTTAAAAGGAAAATATTATGAATAAGAAATTTGCCCTGATGCTGGCTTGTACCGCCACCCTGACTAGCGCTGCCTGTTTTGCTGCAGACCAAAAATCCGCAAACTACACAGCGGCCAAAGAAGCTGCCAGTACCGAGTACAAAGTGGCGAAAGCTAAATGTGATGCCATAACCGGCAATCCTAAAGATGTTTGCCTGGCCGAGGCAAAGGCAGCCCGTGTTCACACCGAAGCAAATGCCAAGGCAGAATATAAAAATACGGTAGCTGCGCAAACCAGCGCCAGAAAAGATATCGCTGATGCTGACTACGATGTAGAAAAAGCCAAATGCGGTAGCATGACTGGTAATGACAAGGACGTTTGTATCAAACAAGCCAAGTCGAATAAAGTAGCCGCCGTGTCAAATGCCAAGGCTGACAAAAAAGTCGTCGATGCCCGCGTCGATGCAAATGAAGACAAAGTCAATGCTGAATACAAAGTCGCCGCAGAAAAATGCGACGCTTTGTCTGGTCAAGGCAAAGACAACTGCGTTGCTGCAGCAAAATCGAAATACGGTAAGTAAGTCCGTTTCAACACAAAGCCGGCTGGTGCGCGCCGCGTACCAGCCGGCTTTGTGCTCATTTGATGTAAACCCTGAAAGTAGAAAATGAAAATCGCTCAACGCATGATGACTATGGTATTTGTCGGCTCCTTGTTGGTAATCGCTGGCTGCGCTTCCACATCCACGAAAGAGGGGACTGGAGAATATGTTGATGACTCTGTCATTACAACCAAGGTCAAGGCAGAAATTTTCAATGAGCCTACATTGAAATCCATGGAAATCAATGTAGAAACATTCAAAGGCACTGTGCAGCTCAGCGGCTTCGTGACTTCGACTGCCAATATTGAGAAAGCCGTATCCATAGCGCGTAATGTGAAAGGCGTGCGTTCTGTGAAAAATGACATGCGCTTGAAATAAGTTTCTTCTTCCGCATGAAAAAACGCTGTCAATGAAAATTGACGGCGTTTTTTTTCGCCAGGATAAAATTAAACCGGGAGCCATGGCTCCCGGTTTATTACCTGCTTGTTACTTGCTTGCTACTTGTTTGTTTTTTGCTTGTTACTTGCTTGCTACTTGCGGTTTTATTTGACGCGCTGTTCAACCGTAAATTGCTCAATCTCTACGCGGCGGTTCGGTTCCAGACAAGCGATCAGGTCTGTACGTTTTTTGTTATTGCAAACAACGACGGGGTTGCTTTCACCTTTGCCTACAGCATTCAGCCTTTGTGGCGCAACGCCTTTGTCGTTCAAATACGTCTTCACGGAATTCGCACGTTTCTCGGACAGGTTCAAATTATATTTTGCTGAACCTATACGGTCTGCATAACCGGTAATGACAACCTGGTTGATTTGCGGATTGGCATTCAGCGCAGAGGCGATGTCATCCAGTTTAGGTTGCGGCAAGTTCAGAGTGGCACTATCAAAGGCAAATAATTCTGTCGCAGACAAGGTGAACTTTTGATAGACCGGTGCGGGCGGAGGAACTGGTGCTGGTGGAGCTTGTACAACTACTGGCTCAGGTGCTGGCGCTGGTGGCGGTGTATAGCTGGCAGTTCTTACTGCGGCCTTAGGTTTGTCAAAGGCATAGTTGAGGCCAAATGAGAGATGGGAATTGCTGGCCTGGCTGAATCCAAAATCATTATTGTGCAGGTAGCCATGCACTTTGCGCCATTCTACCTGCGCAGACCATTGGTCATTCAGCGAAAATTGGGCGCCAAGACCTGCGCTGGCTGCCGGGGCTGTGCTGTCGCCTGCCTTCAGGCCACCATTGCTTCTGTCGCGGTTTGCAGCGATACCGACGACCAGGTAAGGGCGGAATGCTTGACGGGAAAACAGATACAGCACATCAACGCCCAGGGCATTTTGTTGATAGCGTTTGCCAGTGTCAGTTGCGCGCGTGTAGTTGGTATTGATTTGCGCATCCCAGTTTTCTGAAAGTGGCTTACCAAGGCGCACACCAACGCCATAGCTGCGGTTGCCAGCGCCAAAGGTTTCATCTGTTTCTGCTGCATGGATGCTGCCACCTATATACCAGGATGGATTGTAGTCTTCAGCCATGGCGATGTTTGCGCAAAACAGGCAGGCCAGGGCGGCAGGGATAGCTTTCAGATTATTCATAAATATTTCTTTCAAAGTTGGGTGAAAACGAAAATTTGTTTGTTAAGCCGGGATGTCACAATGATTTTTCATGCATATGAAGCACATATGAAGCACATATCACGTGAATAAATCCTGCATGCCAGACTAAGGTGCTGTCGCTTTTACATCGGTGCGGTGCCGCACAAATGTCGTTTTTTTGACTTATGAAGAAATAGAGCTGACGCGTTGTCGCCTGTTATGCATCAGGGAGATGCATGCAACAGGTCTATTCAGCGGAATTGAGGACGGGGAGTAAAACTGGGAAGTAAAACAGGGGAGTGATACCGGGGGGAGTGATAGCCGTACTTTATGCGTGACGGCTATCAATGATGATGACTGGTGGTATAGAGATTCTGTGAAACGACGAAAGGTGAATGACGAAGGACAGAACGGGGGCCATCCATTGTTCTTACTGTTTCACACCCTCATTCTTCATCGCTTCCAGCTTGTCGTAACCTACCGCTGCCGAAGCAGTCTTGATGGTCGCCATATCGACATTGTCGCCATGGGCTTCTACCATGAAGCGACCAGCGATCAGCAGGCTGTATTCGCCCGATGGGCCGTCCTTCTGGAATCTCTCATGGGTAGGGCGGCCATTGACCTTGCCCATCTTTTCATAGCCAGTATCGGTTTCCTTGTCCTGCTCTATCATGCCCCAGGCAAACATGGTGCCAAACATTTTACTACCGCCAGTATCAGTGATCGTCATTCTGATCTGATGATTGTTTTCATCGCCGTAGCGTGCTTCTGCCTTGGAGACTTTAAATTCGCCCATGGCAGACTTTTCACCTTCCAGGCTATTGCGCTTCAAATTGCCTATGGTTTCAGGGAACAGGGCTTTGAGTTTGTCCTTATCGACGACTTCTGCCTGGCTGCCTGCACCCAGTGCGACGCCTATGGCCTCAGTTGCGGCTTTCATTTCAGCCTGAGGGTCGCCAGATTTTTTAGCGGCTTCCATCTTCTTGTTGGCCTCTTCCATTTTCTGGCCCATTTTTTCGAGCTCACCCAGTGCACCGCTAACTTCAGCAGATTTGCTGGAAGTGCTTATGCTGGAGATACTGCTGGCATAAGGATTGCCGATAACCATATTCACGACAGAGTGGATTATCACTATGGCAACGAACGAACAAATCATGGAGACTGCAGTATAAGGTACAACTTTCTCTTGCGGTACCTTCATTAATACCGGCATGCCCAGGAACAGTATATAAACTGAGTAGGCCGCTACCGCCAGGAATACCAGCCAGAGCAGCGAGCCCAAAAATGGCAGCATCATCAGCGCACCGACCAGCAAGGAGGGCGTAAACGCGTAGGCTGAAAGCTTCAAGGCCTGTTCAGGATTTTTTTCAGCACCAAACTGTGGGGCCAGGGCATTGATGATTAGAGAAAACAGGTAAATGCCAATCAAGGCCTGAAGAAATTGCATGATCATTGCACTGATGCCTGATAAGGGCGACATACGTACAGTTGTACCAATGATGGGAAGAGTAACGCCAACTATGCTCATGCCTATGAAGGTCGCAACTGCCGGTATAGCCGCAAGTGGCGCCACATAGTTCTTGAAAAGATCTGCCGTGCTGGTGGTTTCAGCAGCGATGACGGGCCATTCTGTTTTTGGCGTCAGGGTGATGTTTTTCGCGCGTTCTACGAGATTCATGGGTTTTTCCTTTAATAAAGGGCAGGGCCGGTATCTGCGACCCAAAACAGGAAAACTGAAGAAAACAGGCTACTTATCTTTTCATTAAGCGACAAAGTTTATTACAGTTTTTTGCAAGTAGGACAAAATAAAGCGCTTTTCTGCTGTTTTCCATACAATGAATCTCAGGACTTGCTAGCTGTCATCACTTTCCGGCATGGACAGGAACTGTATCCCCGTTTTATTGACCAACTCCTTATAGCTTATGGGTTTGCTGGCATGTGCCTCGTCTGTATTTTCTACCCAATAGGCCCAGGCGCGACCAGTTGCGGGGTCATAAACAAGTTTGAACAGATATCTGGGCACCCAAATCTTATTGTTTCCAATTGTCGCTGGTCGCGCGTCGTAAACCGGCCCAGTAATCACATATACGTCACCTGATGCCCGCAACACATACTGGCGCGTGGTTTTTTCTATGGCGGCCCAGGTCTTGCGGTTGTTCACTGGCGCTTGCGGCACCATATTCGCCAGCGAAAAGCTTTGCGCCATCGCGGTGCTGTCTGCCATGTCGGCAGCCGGTGCCATATGTCCACGGTCATAGCCAGAACCCTTGTAGTCATCCAGTTCAGCCCTTTCTGCGCGGGGTAGTCTGGCATCGGCATAGAACTGGTCACTGCGCTCGTTTTCCCTGGCTTTGTAGATGATCTGGCGATTCAATCTTTCTGCTACATAGATGGGAGTATGGCTCTTGCCAGAATGCATGACTGCAAATGCCGAGAAACACAGGGCGCGCGGCCGCATGTCGGTAGTAGCGTTTATGGCCGGGATATGCCCTTTGGCAAAAAACTGGCGGCAAGCGGAGAAATCACCCGTACTCTGCGTTGGAAAATGGAGAGAGTTGAAAAAAGGATGGTCAAAAAAAGAAAGATCAACAAAGGAAAGGCTGACCAGTGCAAAGAAGAGCAAAGGACTAAGTTTGGCGAGTTTTTTTAACATGTATATGCAAGCTGATGCCGGATGCGGACTATCCTGAGGTGAGCCAAATCAATTACTTCATACTAAGCGCTCCAGGCCTGGAGCGGTTGACACAATGAAATACTGCATGGAAATACAGCATTATGGGAAAGGGCAGGATTCTATCTGATTTTCGTCAGGGTATCTTGCGGGAAGAAAAATACTTGTATTTTTGAGTAGAAATAACTGGTAACAAATTGAGACTACTTTGACAATAAAATACTTGCTTATTTGAGACGTTTGGCAGACTATCGCGCTGGTTGAAAATTGGATATAGCACCGATGTTTTCCCCCGTATTATTCACTACCGCCAGAAATAGACTGCTCAAGCTTGATGCACGCTGGGTCTTTTGCGGCCTGCTTTTGCTTGAGTCACTGCTGTATTGCCTTGACGAGTTCACCGGGCCGTATAGTTTTTATGCGCCGTTTTATATTTTTCCGGTAGCGATGAGTGCTGCTTTGTTATCGCGGCGTATGACGGTTTTTTTGGTGGTATTGTCCAGCCTGGCAAGAGCCCAGGTTTTTAGCCAGGTGTTTCAGTCCGGTAGCCTGATGCTGCTGGCATTCGATATTGCCCAGAGTATTTTGCTGTATGGTTTGATTGCGGTGCTGGTGATTACCGTCAATAGCATGCATCAGCGCTTGCTGAAATATGCCCAATACTTGCGTGCAAACATCAGGCTCATGCGTCAGCAAAGACGTCACAGAGCCAGCATACGCCGCGCTTTACCAGATGATGCTGATGGCATCGTACACCTGGCCGTGAATGGGGCGCAGAACGGTGATTTGTCCGAAGATATTTCGAATGCAGTCTTGCAACGCACCTTGGCTACTGCCTTCCGCCAAGGCATCGTTGAGGGCCAGACCGTCAGACATATCTGGGCTGGCGGCCAGCAAAAAGTGCCGGTTGAATTTTGGGTGTCCATCATCAATGGCCGCATGGCTGGTTTCTTCATGCTGTACGGTGTCGATGGCCAGCAAGGGTCAGAGCGTGAGTTGCATGCCATGGTGGTCGCAGATGAATACCGTGGCCTGGGCATAGGTGGTGCCATGACCGATTTCTTTTGCATGCATTTTAAAAACCGTCGCCTGTTCGCCGCCTGCAAGACAGGGTCAAACATGATGAAGATGCTGAGCCGCAGGGGCTTCAGCCAGTTTTGTGCGGCAGAAAACGGTTACGTCATCATAGAGCGGCATAACTGAAACTTGCTTCGGTCATCCATTCTTATGCAGGGCATCCCACTGCAAGCCAAACTTGTTGAGATATTTTTTGAGCCTGTCTGCATCATTCGGGTTGGCTTTATTGCTGCGTGAAGCGGCAAACAATTTACGGCCAGCTTCCGACATGTTTTTAGAGCGCACACAGATTGCCAGCACGGCCTGCAATTGCACCGCATCGAATAAATCCAGCTGCGCGACCTGTTCTGCATCCAGGTAGTCATGCAAATCCAGCTCATGACTCCAACTATCGCCTTCATGTGCATGTGACCACAGGCGTTGCAGGCGCTTGATTTCTTCACCTGCATTCTGGTCATTGATGCGCCCGGCATCGGCCAGCGTTGCCATGCGTGTGACTGACGCTGACAAATCACGAAAATTGCCAGCCCACACCGCTTGGGCAGATGTGGCAAATTCCATATAGCTGTCTTTCGCTTCTTTATTGAAGCGCACCATCTGCCCGTTCTCGGCACTGTATTGCGACAGCAGGTAATCGATATTTGGCGCAATGTCTTCAACCCGGCCACTCAGGCCAGGCAATTCATATGACCATAGATTGATACGCGCATACAAGTCTTCGCGAAAGCGGCCTGCCGCCACTTCTTTGCCCAGATCGCGGTTGGTACCCGCCACCAGCTGGAAATCGCTTTGCACTTCATGGTCGCCACCCACCGGGAAGAAACGTTTTTCTTCCACCGCCTTGAGTAGCATGGCTTGCTCATCCAGGCCCAGCTCACCAATTTCATCAAGAAACAGCAAGCCCTTGTGTGCTGTCCTCAGCAAACCGGGACGGTCAGACATGGCACCAGTGAACGAACCCTTGATATGGCCAAACAGGGTAGAGCCTGCTCCATCACCACGCAGGGTAGCGCAGTTAACTTCGACAAACTTGCCCTCCAGCCTGTGCCTGGCTTTTTTCAATTCAAATATACGCCTTGCCAGGAAAGACTTGCCCGCACCAGTCGGCCCCATCAACAGGATGGCTGCCTTGGACTTGATGGCGACCCGTTCTATCTCATCGATCATGGTATTAAAGCGCGCATTGCGAGTGGCAATGCCAGATTTCAGAAATGCTACACCTTCTTCCTGCTCACGGCTAAAGCGCTGTGCAATCTGGTCATAGCGCGACAGATCCAGGTCAATGATGGTCATCTCACCAAAATTGGCCTTGGTCTGCCGCCGTGGCGGTGAAGTCTGCAAGAGCTTGCCGGGCAGGTAATTGGCTTCTGTCATCAGGAACAGGCAAATCTGTGCGACGTGGGTGCCTGTGGTGATGTGCACCCAGTATTCTTCTTTGTCGGTATCGAAAGGGTAGGACCTGGCAAAGTCAAACAGGCAGCCATACACGTCTTCAAAATCCCAGGGATCTTTTATTTCCAGCTGATGTGAACGTACTTTGGTCTCTGGCGAAGTATCAGCGATGTCCTTTTCCAGTTGCGCGAGCAAGGGCTCATGGTGGCCGCTATGCAGCAAATCAATACGGTCAATGACGATGTCTTCATGCTGGGTCAGCGCAACCGTAGGACGCCATTTTTCCCAGCGACCACTGCCACGGCCACTATCGAGTTGTGTGCCTATAAAACCGATGACGACTTTTTTCTTCTTCATTATTTGGATAAATATTTATCTATTTGGATAATTATATAGGAAATGTACTCAGGGAGTTGATCTTGTGAATTTCCGCTTATTTCTTTATTTTTCTATTTAAATCAATAGCTTAAGCAGATATTTGGCACTATGACACAGACCTGGCACGCCCATTGCAATAGATGGAGTGTAGGGCATGCAGGCATGAAGGGAGTGCCACCACCGAAAACGATTGATGAAGGGTGGGCTGGATAAAACCAGATGCAGTCTAAGTATTGTCATGAGCAAGGTTGCAGATGCAGGTTGCCGCTCCCCGTAAGGGTGTCAACTGGCGCGCGTTTCCAATCATGGCAATAGCCAGGAGTAATGCCTTGGTTGCTGTATTTTGCGGGTTCGAATCCCGTCGTGTCCACCAGATCAGAAAAATCTGAAAGAGTTTAATAAAAAGAAAAAAGGAAATGAAATGGTTAACACACAATTGTTCCAGAGTTTAAAAAACTCACTGACAAATAAATTTTTGCCAGTTACAGCAACTGATGCAACAGATACAGCAAATTTTTCCGGCGCTGCAGCCTACAAGTTCACCGCCGAACACAAGCTGGCACAATACGCAGCCACTGGTTGTCTGAACGCGACTTACTACGCCAGTGCAGAAGCACAACTGGCAACAGTGCTGGATTTGACTAAAGAGGTAACGCCATTGTTTGTAGCGCAAACTGCGATCTACTGCCGTGAGCGTGGCTACATGAAAGACATGCCAGCTTTGCTGGTAGCAGCACTGACGATGCGTAATGCAGTCGAGTTACCACGTACGTTCAAGCGTGTAATGAACAACGGCAAGATGTTGCGTAACTTTGTGCAGATACTGCGTTCAGGTGCGATAGGCCGTAAGTCTCTGGGTTCACGTCCTAAAAAACTGGTACAGGCATGGTTGAATACTGCCAGCGAAAAAGAATTACTGGCAGCAGCGGTGGGTACTACGCCATCACTGGCAGACGTTGTAAAAATGGTGCATCCAAAACCTGTCGAAGCATGGCGTGAAGCCTTCTTTGCCTGGTTGATAGGCAAGCCATACAAGGCAGAAGCTTTACCACCAGTCGTTGCAGCGTTTGAAGCCTTCAAGAAAGACCGTAGCCTGGCTTTGCCGGACGTGCCTTTCCAGATGCTGACAGCGATGGACTTGACGACAGAAGACTGGGCGCAGATCGCTCGTCAGGCTGGCTGGCAGATGTTGCGTATGAACTTGAATACCTTTGGACGTCATGGTGTATATGCCTTGCCAGGCATGGTCGATTTGATTGCCGCTAAATTGAGTAATGCAGAGGCAATTGCCAAAGCCAAAGTGTTTCCTTATCAGTTGATGGCGGCTTACAAGGCAGCCAATGAAGAAGTACCGTTGCCGATCAAGAATGCGCTGCAAGATGCGATGGAAATCGCCTTGAGCAATGTGCCAGAAATATTTGGCAAGGTCGTGGTATGTGCTGACGTGTCTGGTTCCATGTCATCTGCAGTCACAGGTTACCGTGGCTCTGCAACGACAGCAGTACGTTGCATAGACATCGCGGCTTTGGTCGCTGCAGCAATGCTGCGCAAGAATCCATCGACCCTGGTCTTGCCGTTTGAAGAACAGGTCGTGAAATGTGATTTGAACCCACGTGACAGCGTGATGACCAATGCGCAAAAGCTGGCAGCGATAGGTGGCGGTGGCACCAACTGCAGTGCACCACTGGTGCAGTTGAACAAGAACAAGGCGCAAGCTGACCTGGTGATCTTTGTCTCTGACAATGAATCATGGATGGATGCAAGCCGTGGCCGTTCTACTGCCACCATGGCGGAATGGAGTGTGTTTAAGCAACGCAATCCACAAGCCAAGCTGGTGTGCATAGACATTGCGCCTTATGGCACGACACAGGCGGCAGAAAGAGATGATATTTTGAATGTAGGTGGTTTTTCTGATGCCGTATTTAAAATCATCGCTGCGTTTGCTGCGGGTCAGCTAAGTGCAGAGCATTGGGTAGGTGAAGTAAAGGCAATTGATATTTAGAGAACCGCTGGCGGGGCAAATGCAGTAGATGTGTAGTAAATGCTTCGCCAGTCCAGGTAGTAAAAGTTTTTGAACGCAGCGTGAATGTAAATGTGATTACATCTGAAAACTGTAAAATCACCTTTAAGCCTTGTCATGCTGTGATTCAAAGACCATGTGAGTGTGGTCTTGAGTTTGAAATGTAGTACGAATGCGCGGGCGATTACATCCAAAAAAATCGCAAGCAATCCTTGTCGTACCGTGTTTCTCAATACCGCAATCAGATGCAGCAGTACAGGTTTTGAATATGGCATGAATGCTGATGTGATTACACTTGTAACGTAATATCACCCTCTGTTCTTGTCATGCCATATTCAATAAATATCATTGTTGCAGTTTCTTGAATACCTTGTGAATGCTCATGTGACTACATTTGCAATGTTCACAGCAATTCTTGTCATAGGGTGGTTCAGGAAATGGATTTGTAAAAGTTTTGAATGAGTCAGGAATGCTGAGGTGATTACATTTTGCGAAAATGAGACTTCACTTCAAATTTTTGTCCTGGCTTGTTCAATCTGATTTTACCCGAATGCCATCAGGATTACATAGACTATATTGGTGCGACTCCAATCTGTTTCATTCCGCAAGAGTGAAGCAGAAATCCTGGTAACACTTGTCGGGGTTTTATTTTTAAAGTATGGACGTGATGAAAAGTGGAAAACAAAGACGGGCAGAAATCATGGAAAAGCGGCACGCCCGCATACCTGTGAAAGAAAGTTTTGATGTCTATGCCTTACCAGTGCCGGTTGGTGCGATTCCAGCGGATCGCGAGGTGCTAAGAAGCAATAACACTTACGGTTTGCTGCCCTTGTTTTATATGGACTATGCCTTCAACTGTCGTGATTGTGGATGCGCACAGATATGGACTGGCAAGCAGCAGAAATGGTGGTATGAAATCATGCAAGGGAATATCAATAGCGTAGCGATTCGATGTCGCCCTTGTCGCAAGAAAGAGCAGCAAAGAAAGAAGCTGGTCAGGGACTCACATTTGAGTGGTCTGGCAGCAAAGCACAAACAATAAAGTTTCCAGGCGAATGCCAGTGAACGTGCAACGGTCCTAAGGTGGTTAACAGATTCAGTATGGTCTGGTGTAGCCTGGGTACTGACTCTTCATTGAGTCTCCCGGCCGTAGGTTTCACAAACCCTTGTCGCCGCAGTATTTGCATATGAAAATTTGGAAATGAAATAGTTTGTGTGGTGAGGCAGTAAGTAAGAGTTTAGGCGAATGCTGGTGAAATTACATCACTTTTAATGAGGCTGTCGCGGGTTCGAGGCCCGTCACGAAATCTCGGTTTCGTGTAGCTCAGTTGGTAGAGCACCTGTGGGTGACCACATACATTTCACCGAATATTGTCGCCACCCCAAAATGGCAGCTTGTAAAGTAAGAGAAGTGAGGCAACGGTTAATAGTTGTAGCAGTAAAAAAGTTTAGGCGAATGCTGATGAAACTACATCGCTACGAACGAGGAGGTCGTGGGTTCGATTCCCGCCATGGCGTAATCTGGCGCCGTGTAGCTCAGTGGTAGAGCGCTTGTTTCATCACTCCCTTGTCGCCACCAAAGAATTTAATAATAAAGAGAAAAATATGAAACACGAAGATTATGATGTAGTGCAGTACAAAGATGGACGTCCTATCAAAATGTGGACCAAAGGTGTTCCTGTTGAAGAAGAAGCCAAGCAGCAATTGGCGAATATCTCCCGTTTGCCTTTCATCTACAAACATATTGCCGTGATGCCAGACGTGCATCTGGGTAAAGGTTCTACCATCGGTAGCGTTATACCTACCCTGGGTGCGGTGATCCCGGCGGCTGTTGGTGTGGATATCGGTTGCGGGATGATGGCTGCCAAGACCACTTTGTTCGCCCATGATTTGCCAGATAACCTGGGCCCTTTGCGTACTGCCATAGAAAAAGCCATACCGCATGGTATGTCGCCTAAGACCCGTAGCTTCAAAGGCCGTGATAAGGGATCATGGGAAAATCCGCCGCCAGCCGTAGATGCTGCCTGGGCGCAATTGAAAGATGGTTTTGATGAAATCTGTTTGAAAACTCGCCGCTTGAAAAACACCAATAACTACCTTCATTTGGGAACTTTGGGTAGTGGTAACCACTTCGTTGAAGTGTGCCTGGATGAAGCCAATGCGGTATGGTTCATGTTGCATTCCGGTTCACGTGGTGTAGGCAATGCGATTGGTAGCCATTTCATTGAATTGGCCAAACAGGATATGCGTACCCATTTTATTAACTTGCCTGATCAGGACTTGTCATATCTGCCAGAAGGTACCCAGCATTATAAGGACTACATCGAGGCAGTAGGTTGGGCGCAGAAATTTGCGCGTTTGAACCGTGAAGTGATGATGCAGAATTTGATTGCTGCTGTACGTACCGTGATCAGCAAACCGTTTGAGACCCATGTAGAAGCGGTTAACTGCCACCATAACTATGTGCAGAAAGAACATCACTTCGGGAAAGATGTATTGGTAACCCGTAAAGGTGCAGTATCTGCGCGTGCCGGTGAGTTGGGGATTATCCCTGGTTCCATGGGGGCGAAAAGCTTCATCGTGCGTGGTAAAGGAAATGAAGAAAGTTTCCATAGCTGCAGCCACGGCGCAGGCCGTACCATGAGCCGTACCGCAGCCAAGAAGCTCTACACCGTCGCTGATCAGATAGCCGCAACCGAAGGTGTGGAATGCCGTAAAGATGCCGATGTGATTGATGAAATCCCTATGGCATATAAAGATATCGACGCTGTGATGCTGGCTCAATCTGCCCTGGTGGATGTGGTGCACGTATTGAAGCAGGTTGTTTGCGTTAAGGGTTGATTTGGTTTGCAAGCCTAAGACCTCTCAACACAGGGACACAGAGTCACAGAGAAAAACAGAACAAGATCCATTCATTTTATTTCTGCGTACAGTTTTCAGGCAATGACGCTCTCTTGAATTTCTCTGTGTCTCTGTGCCTCTGTGGTTAATGGTCTTGAACTTGATTTGAATTGAAAATAAAAATAATGAATAAGAAAATGATAGAGCTGGATGGCTCTTTGGGTGAGGGTGGTGGGCAGATATTGCGTACGTCTTTGAGCCTGTCCATGATTACCAGTCAACCGTTTCGCATTATCAATATCCGTGCTGGCCGTGCCAAGCCTGGCTTGTTGCGCCAGCATCTGGTTGCCGTGCAATCGGCTTCTGCCGTAAGCGGTGCGCAGGTGACTGGTGCAGAATTGGGTTCGACTACGCTGGAATTTATTCCCTCGGGTATCTATGGCGGCACTTACCAGTTCTCTATAGGCAGTGCAGGTAGTTGTACCCTGGTGTTGCAAACACTGATACCAGCCTTGCTGTATGCCGATAAACCATCGACCATCAAGATCACTGGTGGCACGCACAACGACATGGCGCCACCTGCACAGTTTTTGCAAAAGGCTTATGGCCGGGTATTGCAGCAAATGGGCGCAGATGTCAGCTTTGAATTAAAGCGCTATGGTTTTGTCCCTGCCGGTGGTGGTGAAATCATCGCCCAGGTACAACCATGCAAGCAGTTGAAGAAAATCGACCTGCTGGAACGCGGCGAAAGAACCAAAGGCTATGCCGAAAGCTTTGTCGCTGGTGTGCCTGTCGATGTCGCCAAACGCGAGCTTGAATGCGTAGGCGCTGGCATGGGCTGGACTGCCGATCAATTGCTGGTGCGTGGCCTTAGCAATGACCAGGGGCCCGGCAATGTGCTGCTGATTACGCTGGAACATGAACAGATTACCGAAGTATTTTGCGGGTTTGGTGAGAAAGCGGTCAAGGCAGAAAATGTCGCAAAACGCACTGTGCAGGAGTTGCGTGAGTATGTCGCATCCGGTGCAGCATTGGGCGAACACCTTGCAGATCAGGTCATGTTGCCCTTTGCGCTGGCGGGTGGTGGCAGTTTTACCTCCAGCGTGATATCGCAGCATGCCAAAACCAATGCTGATGTGATCGCCAGGTTTTTGCCAGTCAGCACAGAATTCAAGCCACAGGATAAGCGCTTTATCGGCACGATGAAGCGCAATTAAAAAAGGAGAGCGAGATGAAACTTGCAGAAGCCTTGTTATTACGAGGTGATTTACAGAAAAAACTGGCATCCATGCGTGAACGCATAGTGCGCAATGGCCTGGTACAGGAAGGCAATACGCCGCAGGAAGATCCTGAAGCCTTATTGCTGGAAGCCTATGGCGTAACCACAGAGCTGGAAAAACTCGTACTGGCGATTAATGCGGCGAACATGACGAACAAATTGCCAGATGGCCGTAGCCTGACAGCCGCTATTGCCGAACGCGATAGCTTGATACAGCGTCATGCCTTGCTGCAGGCAGCCATAGGATCGACAAATAAAGAACCTGATCGCTATAGCGCACGCGAAATAAAATGGGTGTCCGTATTTGATGTAAAAAAATTGCAGAAGCAGTCCGAAGACCTGGCCAAAAAATTGCGTGAATTGAATGCAAAAATCCAGGAAAGTAACTGGCAGGTGGTATTGTAACTAAGCTTGTAAATCAGCTTGTAAAGTTTTCGGAACATAGGGCGAGCGTGGAACCCCGGCCCGATGACAGGGGGTGGAAAATATACTGGGATCGCTGACCGAGCGCGATGGGCAGCGCCAACAAATGACAACTCAGCCCATCACATCGCACTGTTGAAATTGCATACTGCAAACTTGACTACCACACGCTGACTATGTTCCAACCCGTTTAAAAAATTCACTCAGTCATTCGCGTTTTTTGCGCGATGTTTTTTGTGGATTTTTCGTCGATAAAAATAATTTTTGTTGACACAGTAATTTATTCTCGTGCAGAATCGAGTTCCTTCGATATGCAGCATTTTTAAAATTCGCAGCAATTCGATTTTTCCGACTTTTTCATCAACACCCAATTCAAGAAAGGAACGGCCATGCCACGGAATACGGCTAGTAAGAACAATCAATACTTTTAGCCCCGTGCGCGACGCTCGGGGTTAAGGCAAATCGCCAACCCGAGCCGGTCGTTTTTTTGAAAACCCCGGTGAGGAAACTCGTCGGGGTTTTTTACTTTTCAAAACGCTGATTTTTGTTGGAACGCCAGAACTTGCATAGCCTTGTGCCATGCAGGCAGGGATGGTGTTCGCCAAAAAAATGCAGAGCGCTATTGACGAAGAAAAGCAGCCAGATATTTCTTATGCCAGCAGCAGGATTTGCTGCAATGGTTGAAACGGCTCGCTGAAAAAACACCGGCATTACAAGAAGGAAAATTGTATGCCTATAGCTAAGAGTTTGCACAAGGCCAGAGTGCCTGTGCATATATTTACCGATGATGTTGATCATACTGCGATACAGCAGTTGCTCAATATCGCCAGTTTAAACATCGTCCATCCTCATGTGGCCGCCATGCCTGATGTACATGCGGGTGTAGGTGCCACGGTAGGAAGTGTGATACCTACCCGTGCTGCCATCATCCCTGGTGCGGTTGGGGTCGATATAGGTTGCGGCATGAATGCCGTGCGCACGACTTTGACGGCCAGCCAGTTGCCTGACAACCTGGCAAAACTGCGCAGTGCCCTGGAAGCCGAGATACCTGTCGGTTTTCGCCAGCATGCGTGGAACCGGATGCGCGGGTCTGCCCTGGTCAGGGTGGGCAAGCCCTTGAATGACAGGCTCGACAAGATCGTTGCCAAGCACAAGAGCATCATGCGCATGCTGCCGAAGTTTTATCAGACCTGGATATGCCAGTTGGGCACGCTGGGTGGTGGCAATCACTTCATTGAAGTGTGTATCGATGAGGAGCAACGCGTATGGATCATGCTGCATTCCGGTTCACGCGGCGTGGGCAATGTCATAGGCAAGCACTTTATCTGGGCGGCACGGAAAGAAATGTGGCGTCACCAGATACATTTGCCTGACAAGGACTTGTCTTATTTTACCGAAGGCTCGGAATTGTTTGATGACTATATTGAAGCGGTGCAGTGGGCGCAGGATTATGCGCTGGCCAACCGTAGCGAGATGATGCGCAGGGCACTAGCTGTGCTGGAAAAAGAAGTCACCAGTTTCAAGCTTGATGGTGAAGCCATTAATTGCCATCACAATTATGTGTCGCAAGAAACGCATAATAATGAAAACCTGTTCATTACCCGCAAGGGAGCAATTTCTGCCCGTATGGGTGAGATGGGTATTATTCCTGGCAGCATGGGGGCGCGTAGTTATATCGTCAGGGGTAAGGGCAATCCTGAATCATTCTGCTCTTGTTCTCACGGGGCAGGGCGCAGGATGAGCCGGGGTGAAGCGAGGGAGACGTATGATGCTGATGACCTGGCAACCCAGACTCAGGGTATAGAATGTCGCAAGGACAAGGGAGTGGTCGATGAAATTCCGGCAGCCTATAAGGATATCGACGCAGTCATGGCGCATCAGCGTGATCTGGTTGAAGTTGTGCATACCTTGCGCCAGGTCGTTTGCGTGAAAGGATAAGAGATGAAACTCACAATCAAATTGCCCAAGCCACGCAATCCACTGGCAGTAGTGGCAAAACAACGTAATGCCGGTGTCCATGGTGCGCTCAATCCCAAGCGCACTGAGCGCAGGCAAGAGAAGCAGCGCTTGCAACAACTCAAGGGCGGACGACTCAAGGATGAAGAGTAAGCATCTTATTTGTGTTAACTGGTTTTAATCATGGCGCTCATTTGGCAACAAATGGGCGCTTTTTTATTTCCCAGGCTTGAAATGCTTTGCTGCCAGCAGCGGGTGCTGGATAGAATTGCTGCATTAAAATAAAACTGCGCCTGGTCGCAGACGGGGATACACCATGATGCGGCAAAACCGGCTACAAGCCATAGACCTCTTGCGCGGTCTGGTCATCGTGCTGATGGCACTGGATCATACCCGCGACTTTTTTGCGGTTACCCCATTTGATCCACTGGATTTGCAACAAGGTTCGCCAGGCTGGTTCTGGACGCGTTGGATTACCCATTTATGTGCGCCTATCTTTGTGACTCTGGCGGGGATGTCGGCTTTCTTGCGGGCGCAGCAGCGTGATAAAAAAGATATGACGCGCTATTTGCTGAGCCGTGGCGCCTTGCTGGTTTTGCTGGAATGCACCTGGGTCAGCTTCAGCTGGCAATTTGGTTTTAATGTGTTCATCTTGCAGGTGATCTGGGCAATAGGCATGGCGATGATGGCGCTGGGCTTGCTGATCTGGTTGCCGCGCTGGGTGATTGCTCTGGTCGCTGCTGCTCTGATACTGCCGCATAATCTGCTCGATGGCATGCATGCCAAAGGCAGCCACGTCTTGTTCATGGCCTGGCACCAGGGTGGCTTTTATCCCCTGACTGACAAACTAGGTATCGTCTTTGCCTACCCACTCATGCCATGGATAGGCTTGATGGCTGCCGGTTATGCGCTGGGGCCAGTGATGTTGTGGGAACCTATCAAACGCCAGCGTTTCCTATTCTCAGCAGCGGCTATCCTGCTTGTGAGTTTTGTGATTTTGCGCAGTGGTAATTATTATGGCGACCCTGATCTCTGGTCGGCACAAGGCAAGGGCTGGTTCTATGACTTCATGTCTTTTGTGAAGGTATGTAAATACCCACCTTCTTTGCTGTACCTGTGTATCACGCTCAGCATAGGCCTGGGTGCGCTGGCCTTGATGGATAAGTATGTGAAAAAACCTCTGCCATTGCTGATGCTGTTTGGCAAAACACCGATGTTCTTTTATCTGGTGCACATTGCACTCATCCATGCGCTGGGCTGGATTTATATGCAGCTGCGTTATGGGCAGATCGTTGATTTTCGCAAACCGGAGGCGACACCGGAATATGAAGCTTCACTCTTGGTTTGTTACCTGGCTTGGCTGTTTGCCTTGGCTGTGATGTGGGGGCTGACGAAGTTATGGCTGACACGCCGGGCTGCAGGCAGATTGCAGGCGACCGCTTAGCTTGTCTGATTTCACCGCTATCCCTCGCAGGGGATAGCGGCGTTTGTTTAACTGAATGGCTATATTTATTTACCTGAATCCTGCGCCGCCTTTCGCAGAGTTTCCAGCGTCGCACCCGGCGTGATCAGGTTACCGTCATAGCGCAGTTCTATCAAGGCTGGCAGATTGTTCTGACGGCTATGCTCGAGTGCTCTTTCCAATGCCGGGGCAAATTCTGCCGTGGTATTGACGACTTCACCACTGCCACCAAAGGCACGGGCCAGGGCGGCAAAGTCAGGGTTATGCAATTCCGTGCCGGAGACGCGTGCCGGGAATTCTTTTTCCTGGTGCATGCGTATCGTGCCGTACATGCCGTTATTGAAGACGATGATGACCACGCCGGCCTTGTATTGCACCGCAGTTGCCAGTTCCTGACCATTCATCAGGTATTCGCCATCACCAGCAAAGGTGATGACTGTGCGTTGCGGGTCTATGATCTTGGCGGCAACGCCAGAAGGTACGCTATAACCCATGGCGCCAGAGGTCGGCGCCAGTTGCGTGCGCATGCCACCGTAAGGGAAGTAGCGGTGCGCCCAGGTCGCGTAATTGCCAGCGCCATTGGTGATGATGGTGTCTTTGGGCGCAAGGCGCTTGATCTCCTGTACTACTTGCCACAGATTTAGCGTGGCATTTTCTTTGGCGAAAATTGCAGGCTCGGTTTGCCAGGCCAGCAAGTCTGCGCGTGCTTCGCTGACTGTTGCCTTCCACTTTGTGGCGGCATCCAGGCCGGCCATCTCGGCCAGGGCTTCGGCAATTTCTTTCATGCCGCTGTTGATCATCAGGTCAGCTTGATAAACGCGGCCCAGTTCCAGCGCATCACTATGAATATGTACCAGTTTTTGTTTTGGCACTGGCGCTTCCAGCACGCTATACCCGCCGGTGGTCATTTCACCCAGGCGCGGGCCTATGGCGATAATCAGGTCGGCATCTTTCAGTCTTTGTGCCAGCTTGGGGTTGATGCCTATGCCTACATCGCCTATATAGTTGGGGTGGGCATTGTCGATCAAATCCTGGAAACGGAAGGCGCAAGCCACAGGCAAGTGATTGCTGGTGGCAAATTCACTGATGTGCTGGCATGCCGCCTTGTCCCAGCCACTGCCACCCAGCAACAGCACAGGGCGTTGCGACACAGTTAGCATATTGCGCAGTTGTGCCAGTTGTTGTGGTGAGGCGGATGCCTGTACCGGCGTGTAATGGCGGGTATCTGCGACTTCGGCGACCTGGGCCAGCATGTCTTCTGGCAATGCCAGTACGACAGGGCCAGGGCGGCCGCTGGTGGCGACCTGGAAGGCGCGGGCGATGTATTCAGGCACGCGGTCCGCGCGGTCTATCTGAGCTACCCATTTTGCCATCTGGCCAAACATGCGGCGGTAATCTATTTCCTGGAAAGCTTCACGCTCGACAAAATCATTGCCGACCTGGCCGATGAACAAAATCATTGGCGTGGAATCCTGATAAGCCGTATGCACTCCGACGGAGGCGTTGGTCGCACCAGGCCCACGGGTGACAAAGCAGATACCGGGTTTGCCGGTCATCTTGCCATAGGCATCTGCCATGAAGGCTGCGCCGCCTTCCTGGCGGTTGATGATGAAGCGTATGGGGCTGTCATGCAGGGCGTCCAGCACTGGCAAATAACTCTCGCCAGGCACACCAAAGATGGTATCGACACCGTGGACTTGCAGGGCATCCACAATCAACTGGCCGCCAGAACGTGATTTCAGCATGATAGATAATGATAAAAAAGTAAAAGCAGTACGCTACCAGAAAGCCTGCTTAATTTGCATCGTATTTGAGGGTTAGGGACTGAATTATCGCTGAGTGGGGTACGAGTAAGGTATAATAGCTCCCGAAGCAGGCCAGACAATCGCTGGTTGCCTTGAGTAATCAAGGTGACGGGAGGAAGGTCCGGACTCCATAGAGCAGGGTGACGGCTAACGGCCGTACGTTGAAAGCCAGGGCGCCAGCCTTAGTATAAGACGAGGAATAGGGCCACAGAGACGAGCGTATTAAGTTACGGTGAAACGCGGTAACCTCCACCCGGAGCAATTTCAAATAGGCACGCGTTGATGTTGCTCGCGGAGCGTGCGGGTAGAAAGCTTGAGCGGCGGAGCAATCCGTCGCCTAGAGGAATGATTGTCATAGCAGATGGTAGCAATGCCTATGCCGTAACAAAATCCGGCCTATCGGCCTGCTTCAATTTATTGTTTATCTTGTATTTCCTATCGGACAGGTATCTCGCCACCTCGCCACCGCACAATACGGCGCAGTCTGTTCAAGATTGTCGCCATCAAGCATCATTCCTTGCAAGCAAGTCCTTGTTCTCAAAATAGCAGTGGTACACTGGTGCAATAAGTTCTACTAGTTCTACTGACGCTGTATCTACAAAATTGCAAAACGCATGGAGACTGGCGGTCTAAAGAAAGAACGCGATGTGCCCATACTGGCATTCGCCATTTGCATCTGCCTGATTGCCGTCGCAATCATAGGGCAGAGCTGGTGGTCTATAGCCCAGGATAAGGCGCTGACCATCAATGCAGCGCAGGAGCATAATTTCCTGGCTGTGCGCATACTTGAAGAGCATGTCAGCGAAGTCATGCGTGGTGCTATGCGGGTGACGACGGTGGCCAGTGAAGAAATCCTGTCAGAAACCAGGGTATCGACAAGCGAATCCCGGCAACTGCAACAAATCCTGGCCATGCAGAGGCAGGAATCTGAATCCATCCATGCACTCTCCGTATTTGATGCACAAGGACTATGGCTGGCATCCAGCCAGATGGGCGCTGCTGTACCTGAAAAAGTCGAAGAGCAGCGCCATATAAAATTCTTGCTTGAACATCCCGAAGAGAGCAAGGTGGTATTGGGCGATGCTTATCAGTTGCCGCAGAGCGGTCAGTGGATCCTGCCTCTTATTAAGAACTTCTTTGACAAGAGCGGCAAGCGTGCTGGCCTGATACAGGCCGATATACAGCTGCGCTATCTCTATGATTTTTATGAACGCATTGCCCTGGGCAGTGGTGCCAGCATCGTCCTCTACGATGAGTCTGGCAGAAAATTGGCCGCCGCCGGGCTCAAAGACCGTGATTATTCCAGGCCGGTGCTGAATAATTTTACCCGCGACAAGTCGCCGGAAGGTGCCTTGCGGGATGTTGATGAAGAAGGCAAGGCCTGGCTCATCAGTTATAGAAAGATCAGCGATTTCCCTTTGATACTGGTGTATGCGCGCGAAAGCGGTGTCATCCTGACGGACTGGAATACCAGGGTCACGCAAAAGATCATGGTCACGGCGATAACGGCTGGCTTCATTTTTATGCTGGCATTGCTGCTGTTATGGCAGATACGCCATCTGCGTGACTCCAAAAACCGCCTGGAAGCCAGCGAGAGCCGTTACCGGCTGATTTATCAGGGGGCGCAGGATGCCATTCTGCTCATCAGCCGTGACTATATCTATGTTGATTGCAACCCGGCTGCCGTTGCCTTCTTTGGCGTCAATACCCAGGAAGAGGTCATAGGGCGCAAGGTTGGCAGTTTCTCACCCAGCGTACAGTCCGTGGCTGGTTACGTCAGCCAGGACAAGGATGTACTGGTCGCCACCCTGATAGATCAGGCTTTTAACGGCGTGCCGCAGCGCTTTGAATGGGTGACCGTCAGGAATGACCAGATACAGCACACAGAAATTTCATTGAGCCGGGTTGAAGTTGATGGCGAAATGCTCTTGTTTTGCGTGGAGCGCGATATCAATGCGCGCAAATACAGCGAATTATTGATCGCCGGACAAAACCGCCTGTTGAAGCTCATAGGTGGTGAAGAAGAGCTGATGTCGATACTCGAAGCCGTTAGCCAGTTTGTTGAAAAACTATGCCCCCACTGGCGTTGCGGCATACAACTGCTGGCCGAGGACAGACGCAGTTTTGCCCATGCGACTGGCAGCCGTTTTCCAGAAGTCTTGCTGGCACAGATACCTGGCATGACACTAAGCCATGGCAGTGGGATCTGGTCTGAAAGCGCATTGACCAGCGAAGCTGTCTGGTTGCGTGAATTTTTGCAGGCACCTGCCATGCAGTTCGTCAATGGTGTGGAAACCCTGGTTGAATTTTCTTCTTGCGCTGCCTGGCCCATCTTTGGCAAGAATGGTCAGTTGCTCGGCAGTTTCAGCCTGTTCTCGTATAGCCGTGAACCCCTGAGCGAAAAAGACCTGGGCCTGGTCAGGGTGACGGTGGACATTGCCGGTATTGCCATAGAAGGCCGCCGTTCAGAAAAGAAAATCATGCAGCTCGCCCATTATGATGAGCTGACGGGTTTGCCTAACCGCTTCCTGTACAACCAGCATCTGGCGCGTTCACTGGCAATTGCCGAGCGTAATCGCAGCCAGCTGGCAGTCTTATTCCTTGACCTGGACCGTTTTAAAAACATCAATGACACTTTCGGTCATGATGAAGGTGACAATGTCTTGCGCACCATTGCACATAGCTTCAGGCAGTGCCTGCGCGAATCCGACATCATTGCCCGCATAGGCGGGGATGAATTCATCCTGCTGATCGACCAGTTCAGCGAGGCGCGTGACCTTGGTGACGTGGCTGACAAGCTCTTGTATGCTGCTGCCCAGCCTTTCGATATAGATGGGCAGGAATGCCAGCTCAGCGCCAGCATAGGCATAGCGACCTTCCCAACTGACGGCAGAGATGCCCAGACCCTGCTCAAAAATGCCGACATTGCCATGTACAAGGCAAAAAACAAGGGCAAGGACAATTACCAGTTCTATGCCTCGGAAATGAATACCCATACCGTGGAGAGGCTGGCCTTTGAGGCACGCTTGCGCAAGGCGCTGGAAAGGCGTGAGTTTGTCGTCTATTACCAGCCCAAGCTCGATGTTAAAACCGAGCGCATCGTCGGTGCCGAAGCGCTGGTGCGCTGGAACCATCCAGAGCGTGGAATATTGTCTCCTGTCGAATTTATCAGTCTGGCGGAAGAGGCTGGCCTGATCTCCCGCCTTGGCATGCTGGTGCTGGATATTGCCTGCCGAGATATTTTAAGTTTTCGCAACGTAGACAAGGACTTTGGCCGGGTAGCCATCAACCTGTCTGGCGCACAGTTCAACGATGCCCACATGCTGGAAGAGGTCAAAAGCGTGGTCGATTTCTGGCGCGTGCCTTCCAACTCCATTGAGTTTGAAATTACAGAAAGCATGGTCATGCATAACCGCGAGCAGGCCATCCTGCTCATGGATGGCCTCAAGGAAGCCGGGTTTACGCTGTCCATAGACGATTTTGGCACAGGTTACTCTTCCCTTGCTTACCTCAAGCGCTTCCCGGTTGACAGCGTAAAGATCGATCGCTCCTTCATCAAGGATATCCCCGACGACCCGAATGACACCGCCATTGTGCTGGCCATCGTCGCCATGGCCCATACCCTGGGCATCAAGGTCATTGCCGAGGGCGTAGATTCAGCCATACAGCTGGAAACCTTGCGTGATTGCAAATGTGATGAATTCCAAGGTTTCTATTTCAGCAAGGCTGTTCCGGACAAGGAATTTTTGCAATTATTGCAGCGGCAAAGAAGGGAAACTTAATAGCTATATATCGTCATGCCACCAAGCAGGCATGCAGGGCTGAATTAACTCACTAATTCGCCTGCTTTTGGCGTGAAAGCCTGCCCATGCGGGCTAGTTTTCAGCGATAATCTGCCTCCTTGTTCATCTTCCCCGGTTCATCAACGTTTATAAATTGTCACTTCAGCGGCTAAAAAGCGGCGATCTCCTCTTTCCTGCAGGCATTTTCCTTAAGTCTTCCATCCCAAAACGCAACAGTCAGGGATAAACACATGGTTATATGTAAGGCGCTACTTTCACTATGCAGTGTAAGTATCTAATTTATCAGGATAAATTGTAGGGATTCGTCAGCGCTTCACCTCAACTGTTGACGCTAAGTCATTGACTTCATTAGAAATTTTCCCAATTTACCCCCCAAATACGCTTGACCACGCTCAAGTCATCCTCTAAAGTGGGCAATAGTGTGAAAAAGTGTAATTTTGTGGCATAGAATTCCTAATTTCGCTTACATTCCATCCGTGGCCAGACATACAGATTTTCAGGAAAAAAGGTAATAGCGTGTTTCAGGGGGCGTCCTCACTCAATCTCGATGCAAAAGGCAGGATGTCTATCCCCGCCCGGCACCGTGACGCGCTCAATGTTCAATGCGAAGGCCGGATTACCCTGACCCGTCACCCGGATGGTTGTCTCTTGCTGTTCCCGCGTCCTACCTGGGAATCCCATCGTGAACAAATCGCTGCCTGGCCCATACAAGCACGCGACTGGAAACGTATTTTTCTTGGCAATGCCTTTGATGTCGATATGGATGGTGCTGGCCGCATCCTGGTTGCACCTGAACTGCGTAGTGCCGTAGGCATGCAGCGTGATGTCATGTTGCTCGGCATGGGCAGCCATTTTGAGATTTGGGATGCTGCCAAGCTGGCAGAAAACGAAGCGAAAGCCATCGCTGGCGGCGCTCCTGATGTATTAAACAATTTTTCTTTCTGATCGCGGGCAATGAGTATTCAGCAAGCGGCAGATTTTACGCACCAGACAGTGCTGTTGCATGAGGCTGTAGATGCGCTCGGCATCGCAGGTGAACGTACCAGTGGTATTTATGTCGATGGCACCTTTGGTCGTGGCGGGCATAGCCGCCTGCTCTTGTCGCAACTGGTCAGCAATGGCCGCCTGATTGCTTTTGACAAAGATACCCAGGCAATTGCCAGTGCAAAAGAAATTCAGGACCCGCGTTTCCATATCGTGCATGACAGTTTTGCAGCCATTGCTGAGGCTTTGCCTGAGCTTGGCGTCAGCAAGGTTGATGGCATTCTGATGGACCTGGGCATCTCATCGCCGCAAGTAGATGATGCCAGCCGGGGTTTCAGCTTCAGGTCAGATGGTCCGCTTGACATGCGCATGGATACCACACGTGGCATTTCCGCAGCCGAATGGCTGGCGACTGCCGAAGAGCAACAAATTACGGAGGTTATAAAAAATTATGGGGAAGAACGGTTTGCTTTTCAGATTGCAAAGGCGATTGTTGCTCGCAGGAAGACAGACGCCATTCGTGGAACACGACAGCTCGCAGAAATCGTCGCACACGCCGTCAAAACTCGCGAGAAGGGTAAAGACCCGGCAACTCGCACCTTTCAGGCTATACGGATTTTCATCAATAAGGAGCTTGAAGATCTCGAAATAGGCCTGGCTGCAGCATATGAGGCATTGGCGCCGTATGGCCGTATGTCGGTCATCAGCTTTCACTCCCTCGAAGACCGTATCGTGAAGCAGTTTTTTGCTTCCAAGGTCAAGGTAGAGCAGCCTGACCGTCGTCTGCCGATACGCCATATCGATTTGCCAAAGCCGCAAATGCGCCTGTTGAACCGTATCAAGCCTACCGAAGCCGAGGTCAGCGCCAATCCGCGTGCGCGTTCGGCAATTTTGCGGGTGGCAGAGCGTTTGCCTGAGGGGGATGCATGAGCACTCGCCTCAATATTGTGCTGGCAGTGGCCTTGATTGCCTCCGCCTTGTCGCTGATTAACTCCCAGTATCAGGCACGCCGTCTGTTTATCGAGCTGGAGCGCGAACAAAGCTTAAGCAAGCAATATGAATTGCAATGGACGCAACTGAAACTTGATCAATCCACTTTTGGCAAACACGCCCGCATAGAAACAACGGCGGTCCGTGAATTAGATATGGTGGCAGTCACACCTGAACGCACGCAGTACCTTAAAGCAGTGGAGGCAAAATGAGCAGACCAGCAAGTACAGCCCGTACCGCCGCTGCACGCGGCGTCGCCTTTTCTTCCAGCCCCGTGCTGGATGTGAAGCTGCCTGCCTGGCGTTCACGCTTTATCCTGTTTTTATTGTTTGCAGCTTTTATTGCCCTGATCGCCAAAGCGCTGTATCTGCAAGGGTTTACCAATGATTTTCTGAAGCAGCAAGGTGCCAATCGCTACGCCCGCACGCTTGAATTACCGGCGACCCGCGGCAAAATCACTGACCGCAATGGGCAAGTGCTGGCTTCGTCCGTACCTGTTAAAGCCATCTGGGCTATTCCTGACGATGTGCTGGAAGCGCCTAAAGAAAAAATACAGCAACTGGCTAAATTGCTCGATATGACTGAGGCTGAATTGCGCAAGAAGCTAGACTCTGACCGTCAGTTTGTCTATCTGAAGCGGCAGGTTGAGCCTGCAATATCAGACAAGATAGTGGCTCTGGCCATACCTGGTATAGAAACTCGCAAAGAATATAAACGCTTTTATCCAGAAGGCGAAGTCATGGCCCATGTGGTTGGCTTCACCAATGTTGAGGATATAGGACAAGAAGGTATAGAGCTGGCATCGGAAAAAAACCTGGCGGGTAAGACCGGGAGTCGCCGTGTCATCAAAGACAGACTGGGTCATATCGTTGAAGATATACAGGCCGTGCGCGAACCGCATGATGGCAAGGATCTGACGCTGTCGATAGACAGCAAGATTCAATACATTGCGTTTACGCATCTGAAAGAAGCACTGGAAAAACACAAGGCCAAGGCTGGCGGTGCGGTAGTGCTTGATGTGCAGACTGGCGAAGTGCTGGCACTGGTGAACTTGCCTACTTACAACCCGAATGATCGTTCTGCGTTGACTGGTGCGCAATTACGTAACCGTGTCATGACGGATACCTTTGAGCCGGGCTCGACCATGAAGCCGGTGACTGTTGCCCTGGCGCTGGAAACTGGCAGGGTCACACCGGATACTGTCTTCCAGACGGCACCTGGAGTCATGGCTATCGGCCCTGCACTGATACATGATGCGCATAAACAGGGTTCCCTGACGGTTGCGCAAGTCATACAAAAATCCTCCAATATCGGCACGGCGAAAATGGCATTGCAGATGCGGCCGCAAGAGATGTGGGAAATGTTCACCACCCTGGGCTTTGGCCAGCAACCCAAATTCGGTTTCCCTGGCGCAGTTGCCGGGCGTTTGCGTAATTACAAAAACTGGCGTCCTATCGAACAGGCCACCATGAGCTATGGCCATGGTATTTCCGTATCACTGATACAGATGGCGCGTTCCTATATGATTTTTGCCAGGAATGGCGACATGATCCCGCTGACTTTCCAAAAGTCGGATGAAATGCCGCATGGTTCACGCGTGATTTCTGAAAAGACGTCAAAACAAGTACGCCAGATGATGGAAACAGTGACCGAGCCTGGTGGTACTGCCCCACAAGCGCGTACTGCTGGTTACCGTGTCGCCGGCAAGACAGGTACTGCCCACAAGCTTGAGGGTGGCCGTTACGTGAATAAATACTTGCTTGATTTTATTGGTTTTGCGCCAGTTTCAAATCCGCGTGTGATTGTTGCGGTGATGGTAGATGAACCAACTGCTGGCGGACACTTTGCAGGCCCTGTTGCCGCTCCGGTGTTTGCAGCGATTATGGCGAATGTCTTGCGCTCACTGAATGTGCAGCCAGACTCTTCCGTCACCAGCATTATTCCTGAAGAAGGTGTACAGGAAAGCATGTAATGACACAGAAAAATACAATGACAATAGCAATACTGGACTGGCTGAAGCAGCATGCGCCGAATGCGCAACTGCGTTCAGATTCCCGCTCCATACAAACAGGGGATGTCTTCTTCGCCTTACGCACCCATCTTACTGATGGCCGTGCGCACATCGCCCATGCGGTCGCCAATGGCGCAGTTGCAGTGGTGTATGAAGCAAATGAATTTAGCTGGGATGATGCTCTCAATGCTCCTGGTGCACTCAAAGTCCCGCATTTGCCGGTAGATAACTTGCAAGACGTAGCTGGTCATGTCGCACATGCCTGGTATGGCGAGCCAGATAATGGCTGGTTCAATGTCGCCGTTACCGGCACCAATGGCAAGACTTCCTGCACACAATGGATAGCCAAGGCGCTTTCACTGAGTGGTACACCTGCGGCTGTCATCGGTACCTTGGGCATAGGCCAATATCGCAATGGCATGCTGGGGCAGCTGGCAGAGACTGGTTACACCACTCCTGACGCCATAGGCTTGCAGCAAAAACTCGCAGACTTGCAGCGCGACGGTGCGCAGGCATTGGCGGTTGAAGCTTCTTCCATAGGCCTGGACCAGGGGCGTTTGAACGGCCTGCATTTTGATGTCGCCGTGTTGACCAATCTGACGCGTGATCATCTTGATTATCATGGCGACATGCAAGGCTATGCCGCTGCCAAAACAAAGCTGTTTGACTGGCAAGGCCTGGGTACCGCTGTCATCAACCTTGACGATGCTTATGGCCTGGAACTGGTCAAGCATTTGCAAGCCAGTCAGCCAGCTACAAAACTGCTCGGCTACAGCCTGGAAAAAGAACTGGTATCAGGTATAGATGCACTGGTCGCCAGCAATCTGAAAACCAGCCACGCAGGCACCAGCTTCCATCTTGAGTCACCATTTGGTGCGGCGCAAGTCAAGACCCAGCTCATCGGCAAGTTCAATGTCAGCAATATCCTGGCGGTACTCGCCGTGTTGCTGAGCAAGGGCATCGCTCTGAACAAGGCCGTAGGCATCATAGAAAAACTGGCACCTGTTCCTGGCCGCATGCAATTGCTAGGTACTGCCGGTCATGTCATGGTCGTCATTGATTATGCGCACACGCCAGATGCCCTCGAAAAAACCCTGGAAGCCTTGCAGCAGGTTGCGCAAGAAAGAGCCGGGGCTTTATGGTGCGTGTTTGGTTGCGGCGGTGACCGTGATCCGGGCAAGCGCCCGCAAATGGGCAAGATTGCTGAACTGGCGCAACATGTCGTTGTCACCAGCGATAATCCGCGCAGTGAAAATCCATCGCAGATCATAGAAGACATACTCAAAGGCATGTCCGGTACGCCGCAAGTTATTGAAGACCGCGCGAATGCGATCCTGTATGCGATCAAGCATGCAGATCATCATGATGTGGTTTTGCTGGCGGGCAAAGGACATGAAACCTATCAGGACATCAATGGCAAGAAATGGCCATTCTCTGATGAAGAGCATGCCGCCCTCTCACTCGCTACCGTGGCAACCAGCGGTAATATGAAGAGGAGTAGCTGATGGAATTTACTCTTCAGGAATTGCAGGCCGCCTTGCCTGCGGCGAAACTGACAGGTGATGCCGGTGTCATCACCCGCATCACTGGCCTGACTACAGACAGCCGCAAAGTTGGCGCTGGCGATTTATTCGTCGCCTTGCGCGGTGAAAACTTTGATGCCCATGATTTTCTGCCGCAAGTCGCGGCTGCCGGCGCAGCAGCAGTAATCGCTGAACAACTGCCAACAGATTTCGGTCTGCCAGCATTGCAGGTAACAGACAGTAAACTCGCCTTGGTAAAAGTAGGGCGCTTCTGGCGTCAAAAATTTGAGCTGCCCGTTATTGGTGTGACCGGCAGCAATGGCAAGACCACCGTCAAGGAAATGATTTCTTCTATCCTGGCGGCAGCTTTTGGCGCAGATGGCCGTCTGGCAACTGCAGGTAATTTGAACAATGAAATTGGCGTGCCGCTGACGATCATGCAATTGCATGCGGGACATAAAGCAGCCGTAATTGAAATGGGCATGAACCATCCTGGTGAAATCGCCTTGCTGGCTTCTGCCGCCATGTCCACCGTGGCACTGGTCAACAATGCCCAGCGCGAACACCAGGAATTCATGCAAAGCGTGGAAGCCGTGGCGCGCGAAAACGGCGTGGCGATACAGTGCCTGCCAGTTGATGGCGTGGCTGTATTCCCTGCCAATGATACTTACTCAGACTTATGGCAATCCTTTGCGTCTGAACGTGGTCAGCGTAAAACCCTGACCTTTGGTTTGACAGCCGATGCTGATGTGCATGCCACTTATCTGCCCAGCGTGTTTGGCAGTGATTTGCAAATCAACCTGGCTGGCCAGGTATTGTCAGTGCGCCTGAATGCAGCAGGCCAGCACAATGTCTTGAATGCGCTTGCTGCAGCGGCTTGCTGTCATGCGACAGGCGTCAGCAAAGAAGCTATTGTTGCGGGTCTGGAAAATTTCGCACCAGTCAATGGTCGCCTACAACGCAAGCAAGCACATTGCGGTGCAACCGTGATTGATGACAGCTATAACGCCAATCCTGATTCTGTACGTGCTGCGATCGATGTGCTGGCACAAATTGGTGGCGACACTGCGCTGGTGCTTGGCGACATGGGTGAGGTTGGTGAAAACGGCGCGCAATTTCATCATGAAATTGGCGAATATGCGCAGCAGCGTGGCATCAAAAAACTGTTTTTGCTGGGTGAACTGGTTGCCCATGCAGCACAAGGCTATGGCGCGGGTGCCCAGCATTTTGCCAGTGTAGAAGACCTGTGCCAGAACCTTGATGCGCAAACTGTGGCTGACACGATAGTGCTGGTCAAAGGTTCGCGTTTCATGAAAATGGAAAGAGTCGTTGCCCATTTGCTGGCAGCAGACGATAAAGAAAAAAATACATTACAACAAAAAATAATAGGGAATCACTAGTATGTTGCTCTGGTTGGCTGAATTGTTAAAGCAGGATATAGGCTGGCTGCGTGTCTTTGGGTTTATTACCTTCCGCGCAGTCTTTGCCACGATGACGGCCATCTCCATCGGTATTTTTGCTGGTCCAGCGGTTATCCGCATGCTGACCAGGCTCAAGGTAGGCCAGGCTGTGCGCAGCTATGGCATGGAAACACATCTTGTCAAATCCGGCACACCAACCATGGGTGGCGTGCTGGTCTTGATTTCGATTGGTATCTCCACTTTGTTGTGGGGCGATTTGAGTAACCGTTTTATCTGGGTCGTGATGATAGTCACTCTGGGTTATGGCGCAGTCGGTTGGGTTGATGATTATCGCAAGGTAGTGCATAAAGATCCTGAAGGCATGCGCTCCAGGGAAAAATATTTCTGGCAATCGCTGATTGGTTTGATCGCTGCTTTTTATCTGGCGTTTTCGGTATCGGCACCAAGCAACTCAAAAGTACTGGAATTGTTTATCGCCTGGGTACAGTCCGGCTTCAATATGGATTTGCCACCGAAGGCAGATTTGATCGTGCCTTTCTTTAAAACTGTCAGCTATCCCCTCGGTGTCTGGGGTTTTATTGCGTTAACCTACTGCGTCATCGTTGGTACCAGCAATGCGGTGAATTTTACGGATGGCCTGGATGGCCTGGCCATCATGCCTACCATCATGGTTGGCTCAGCCCTGGGGCTGTTTGCTTACCTGACAGGTAATGTGGGTTACTCCAAATATCTGTTGATACCACATATACCTGGCGCTGGTGAATTATTGATTTTCTGTGGCGCGATGGCGGGAGCTGGTCTGGCCTTCCTCTGGTTCAATGCCCACCCTGCGCAAGTATTCATGGGTGACGTAGGTGCACTGGCCTTGGGCGGCGCGCTGGGTACGGTGGCTGTCATCGTCAGGCAAGAAATTGTGTTGTTCATCATGGGGGGGATTTTTGTGGCAGAGACTTTGTCCGTCATGCTGCAAGTCAGTTACTTCAAGTACACCAAGAGAAAATATGGCGAGGGCCGCCGCCTGTTGTTGATGGCACCCCTGCATCACCATTTTGAGAAAAAGGGTTGGAAAGAAACCCAGGTTGTCGTGCGTTTCTGGATCATCACCATGTTGTTGGTGCTGATAGGTTTGTCTTCACTGAAGTTGCGTTAAATAAGTTACGTTAAAAGATAGATATAGAGTTTATGGATTTTTCAGGTAAACATGTACTGGTTCTGGGCCTGGGTGAAACCGGGCTGGCGATGGCGCAATGGCTGCTGCGCGCCGGTGCGCGCCTGCGTGTTGCCGATACTCGCGAAACACCGGACAGATTGCCGCAATTGCAGGCTTTGTCAGATCAGGTGGAATTTATTGGCGGTGCTTTCACCCCAGCCTTGCTGGACGATGTTGAGTTGATGGCAGTCAGCCCTGGCTTGTCACCTCTGCGCGAATTGCAGGAACTGTTACCAGTAGCTGCTGAAAAAAATATCCCGGTCTGGGGCGAGATAGAGTTGTTTGCACAAGCTCTGCTCGCTTTGAGAGCTGAGCGCGAATACCAGCCCAAAGTCATCGCCATCACTGGCACCAATGGCAAAACCACCGTCACCAGCCTGGTAGGTTTACTGGTAGAACGCGCCGGTTTGACAGTTAAAGTTGCAGGCAATATCAGCCCGGCTGTACTCGATGTATTGCGTGAGTGCCTGGAGCAAGACAGTCTGCCACAAGTATGGGTGCTGGAATTGTCCAGCTTCCAGTTGCATACTACGCACAGCTTGCAAGCCGATGTGGCGACAGTCTTGAATATTACCCAGGACCATCTCGACTGGCATGGCAGCCTGCAGGCGTATTGCGCTGACAAGGCAAAGATTTTTGGTGAGCAGACTTTACAAGTCCTGAACCGTGATGATGCACTCGTCATGTCCATGGCTAAGCCACTTGGTAATGCTGTCAGCTTTGGTATTGATGCACCCAAGCACCTGGCGGATATGGGCTTGCTGAATGAACATGGCATGGGCTGGCTGGCAGTGGCCAATCCGGCAGAAGATGCACCGGTCGTGACAAATAGCCGCCGCAAGAAAAAAGAAGTGGAAGAAATGCCGATCATCGTCAGTCGCCTGATGCCGACAGATGCTCTGCAAATCCGTGGTCAGCATAATGCGGCAAATGCCCTGGCTGCCCTGGCTTTGTGCCGTGGCATAGGTTTGTCATTTGCACCATTACTGCATGGTTTGCGTGATTACAAAGGTGAGCCGCACAGGGTAGAGCAGGTTGCCAATGTAGCCGGCGTTGATTATATCGACGACAGCAAAGGCACCAATGTCGGTGCCTCGGTCGCTGCGTTGAAAGGCCTGGGCCAACAATCCGACGCATTGCATAAACGGATTATTTTGATTGCCGGTGGCGAAGGCAAGGGTCAGGATTTCTCTCCTCTGGCTGATCCGGTCGAGCGTTATACCAAGGCCGTCATCCTGATAGGCAAAGCCAAAGAAGAATTGCAACAGGTATTGGCAGTGACGGGGGTGGCCGTGCATGACGTCGCAACGCTGGAAATGGCAGTGCAGGCTGCGGCTGAACTGGCTGCAGATGGCGACATCGTTTTGCTGTCACCAGCTTGCGCCAGTCTGGACATGTTCCGCAATTATGCGCATCGCGCTGCAGTGTTTGTCGATGCCGTGCGTGAAATCGCACTGGCACGCGGGGAGGTTTGCTGATGCGTCAGCTTTTGCTCCCGTTGCAAAGGTGGTCTCCGTTTGGCGCGCCGCCAGCGAGTACCAATCTGGTCAGCAGGTCCAAGATGATGGACTATGACCAGCCTTTGGTGTGGGTGACAATTATCCTGATGCTGTTCGGCATGGTCATGGTGTATTCGGCTTCGATCTCTTTGCCTGATTCACCCAAGTATGCCAATTACAAGAATTCGCATTTTCTGGTACGCCAGGCATTGTTTGTCGCGCTATCTTTGATTGCGGGTGCGCTGGTGTTCCGTATCCCGATTGCGACCTGGCAAAAATATGCGCCTTATTTATTTGTAGCGACCCTGGTATTGCTGGTGGCTGTGTTGATACCTGGTTTGGGTAAAGGCGTGAACGGCGCCAAGCGCTGGTTGTCTTTCAAGGTATTGAATTTGCAGCCATCTGAATTGATGAAGTTGTTCATGGTCTTGTATGCCGCCGACTATACCGTGCGCAAACAGGAATACATGCACAAACTGACCAAGGGTTTTGTGCCCATGCTGGCAGCGGTTGGTATCGTTGGTTTGTTGTTACTGTTGGAACCTGATCTGGGCGCTTTTGGCGTTATTGTTTGTATCGCCATGGGTATCCTGTTTTTGGGTGGCATCAACGGCGTATGGTTCGGTGGCATTGCCGCTACCCTGATTGGTATCTTTACCGCGGTTATTCTGGCATCCCCATGGCGGCGTGAACGTATTTTTGCTTACCTTAGCCCGTTTGAAGAAGATCATGCACTTGGCAAGGCTTATCAACTGACACATTCCCTGATCGCCTTTGGCCGTGGGGAATTGTTTGGTGTGGGCCTCGGTGCCAGTGTGCAAAAACTGCATTATCTGCCAGAAGCGCATACAGATTTTTTACTCGCTGTCATCGGAGAAGAGCTGGGATTCGTTGGTGTCATGGCGGTGGTACTTTTATTTTACTGGTTGCTGAAACGCGCTTTTGAAATCGGCAGGCAAGCGATAGCGCTGGATCAAACTTTTGCTGGTTTGCTGGCCAAGGGTATCGGTATCTGGATAGGTGTGCAGACGTTTATTAATATGGGTGTGAACCTGGGCTTGTTGCCTACCAAGGGGTTGACCCTGCCTTTGATGAGTTATGGTGGTTCTGGTGTCATGATTAATTGTGTAGGTCTGGCGATTTTGTTGCGTGTCGATTATGAAAACCGCGTCTTGATGCGTGGAGGCCGTGCATGAGCCAGTCCATACAAAAAATGCCAAAAAAATTGCTGATCATGGCAGCGGGCACAGGTGGACATATCTTCCCTGGCCTGGCGATAGCCGACATCATGCGCGAACGCGGCTGGCAAGTCAGCTGGCTGGGCACGCAAATTGGTATGGAAGGACAGATAGTCCCCAAACACAATATCGCCATGGACAATATTGATTTCTCTGGCTTGCGTGGCAAGGGTTTATCGCATACGGTCAACGGTGCTTTCAAGCTGGTCAAGAGTTTCTTTAGCTGCTTTAGCATCATTGGTCGCCGTCAGCCAGATGTGGTACTGGGCATGGGCGGTTATGTGACCGTGCCTGGCGGCATCATGGCAGCCTTGCGCGGCAAGCCTGTCGTGCTGATGAATGCCGATGCCGCCTTGCTCTTGTCGAACAAGGCATTGCGTCCTTTCGCCAGTAAATTATTGTTTGGCCTGCCATCAGCAACAGTAACTGCGGATAACAAAACCAGTGTTATCGGCAACCCGATACGCAAAGAAATTTGCGAATTGCCAGCGCCAGCGACACGTTATGCAAACCGCACTGGCCCTTTGCGCATACTCGTAGTTGGCGGCAGTCTTGGTGCCAAGGTATTGAATGACGCAGTACCTCAAGCGGTGGCCTTGTTGCCAGAAGCCCAGCGCCCGCTGATTACACATCAGTCTGGCAAACAACATATAGAAGCTTTGCGCCAGAGTTATGCGCTGGCAGGTGTGCAGGCAGAAGTACTGGATTTTATCGACGACATGCCGCGCCGTTATGCCGAGGCTGATCTGGTGATTTGCCGTGCCGGTGCGATTACCGTGTCTGAATTAACTGCTGCCGGTGTGGCCAGCATACTCGTGCCTTTCATGGCATCAAGTACTTCACACCAAAAAGAAAATGCCATCTGGATGGCAGGACAAAAAGCCGCCATCCATTTGCCACAAACTGAATTAAGCCCAGTCTTGCTGGCAGAGAAATTAAAAGTACTGGACAGAGCGCAATGCCTGGCGATGGCTGAAACAGCCTACGCCCTGGGGCAGCGCGAAGCCAGTGCCAATATCGCCCATATTCTGGAAGCATTAGCATGAAACACAAAGTCAAACACATCCATTTTGTCGGCATAGGTGGCTCAGGCATGAGTGGTATCGCCGAAGTCTTGCTGAACCTTGGTTACACCATTTCCGGTTCTGACCTGGGCAGCAATGCTGCATCAAAACGCCTGGCGCAATTGGGTGCCAAGGTAATGCTGGGTCATACGGCTGAAAATATTGAAGGTGCAGATGCCGTCGTGACATCGACTGCAGTCAAAGGCGATAACCCGGAAGTCATCGCTGCGCGTGCCAAACATATCCCTATCGTGCCACGCGCGATGATGCTGGCCGAGCTCATGCGTCTGAAAAGCGGTATCGCGATTGCCGGTACCCACGGCAAAACTACGACCACCAGTCTGGTGGCCAGCGTGTTGGCGCAGGGTGGGCTTGATCCTACTTTCGTGATTGGTGGTTTGCTTAATAGTGCCGGTGCCAATGCCAAACTGGGTAGTGGCGATTTCATCGTCGCAGAAGCCGATGAATCAGATGCTTCTTTTCTCAATTTGTTGCCGGTCATCGAAGTCATCACCAATATCGATGCTGACCATATGGAAACCTATGGCCATGACTTTGCGCGTCTGAAACAGGCTTTCATCGAATTTACCCAGCGCCTGCCATTCTATGGCGTGGCAGTTTTGTGCCTGGATGATGCGAACGTGCGTGAAATCATGCCTTTTGTATCCAAGCCCATCGTCACTTACGGTTTTCATGAAGATGCCGATGTACGTGCAGTTGAAGCCACAGCGGCCAATGGCAAGATGCATTTCACAGTAGTGCAAGATGGCTATGAGAATATGCAGGTCAGCCTGAACCAGCCTGGCATGCACAATGTACAAAACGCCTGCGCCGCGATAGCAATAGCGCGTGAAGTCGGTGTCAGTGATGAAGCAACGCAGAAAGCGCTGAGCGAATTCAACGGCGTAGGCCGTCGTTTTACCCGCTACGGCGAAATCGCTTTGGCCAATGGTGGCACTTTTGCACTGGTCGATGACTATGGTCATCACCCGGTGGAAATGGCAGCGACTCTGGCGGCAGCACGTGGTGCTTATCCAGGCCGCAGGCTGGTGCTGGCTTTCCAGCCGCACCGTTATACCCGTACCCGTGATCTGTTTGAAGACTTCGTCCGTGTGATTTCTGATGCAGATGCAGTGGTGCTGGCAGAAGTCTATGCAGCAGGTGAGGCACCGATACTGGCGGCAGATGGCCGTTCCCTGTCCCGCGCCCTGCGCGTCATGGGCAAGGTAGAGCCGGTATTTGTAGAAGATATTTTGGAAATGCCCGACAGTATTTTGCGGGTATTGAAGGACGGCGATGTGGTCATCGTCATGGGGGCAGGTTCCATCAATGCTGTGCCGGCAAAACTGGCGCAGTCAGTGTAAATGTAGAAAACAAGTGATCAGATCATCATGAGCGAATTGAATTTGAAATCTCTGGGCAAAGTAGGCGTGCTGTTTGGCGGGCGTTCGGCTGAACGTGAAATCTCTCTGATGTCCGGTACTGGCGTACTGCAAGCCTTGAAAAGCAAAGGCATAGATGCCCATGGCTTTGACACGGCAGAACGCAGCATTGCCGAACTGGCCGCAGAAAATTTTGACCGCGTTTTCATTGCCCTGCATGGTCGCTATGGTGAAGACGGCAGCTTGCAAGGTGTGCTGGAGCAATTGAATATTCCTTACACCGGTAGCGGCGTGATGGCATCCGCAATCGCCATGGACAAGATTTTTACCAAACGCATCTGGCAAACCTATGGCCTGAGCACTCCTGCTTATGCTGTGTTGACAGGTCAGACTGAATTACGCCGTGTGCCGGATGAACTGGGTTTGCCATTGATCATCAAGCCGCCACATGAGGGTTCTACAATAGGTATTACCAAGGTAGTTGGTTATTCAGACATGCAGGAAGCCTATGCTTTGGCCGCCCAGTTTGATGAAGTCGTGCTGGCAGAAGAATTTGTTGAAGGCCGTGAACTGACAGTGGCGATTCTTGGTAAGGGCGAGCAGGCGTATGCCTTGCCGATTACAGAAATCGTGGCACCTGATGGTAACTACGATTACCAGAACAAGTATTTTACTGACGATACGCAATACATCTGCCCGGCAGTGCTGGAGCATGATCTGACGGATGCCATCCGCAAGATGGCTGTCGATGCTTATCGCGCACTGGATTGCGAAGGCTGGGCCAGGGTTGATGTCTTGTTGCGCAAGTCGGATAACAAACCGTTTTTGCTGGAGATTAATACTTCCCCAGGCATGACCGGACATTCGCTGGTACCGATGGCAGCCAAGGCAGTAGGCATCAGTTATGAAGATTTGTGTGTGGAAATTTTGAAGACGGCAAGTTTGAAAATTAAATCTGAACAAAAAAAGTAAACGGTAAGAGTAAAAAATGTGGCATGACAGCAAGTTGATGAACAATACCGCGAATGCCCTGTTTGGGCTGGTGCTGTTCATCCTGGTGTTGTCAGGCGTTTGGTGGGTAATACAAAGACCGTTTTTTACTTTGCGTGTGATACGGGTAGAAGCCAGTAGTGCCAGCGGCGACACTGATTTGCGGCATGTGAATACGTTGACGATCAGGAACACTGCTTTACCAAAGATCAGGGGTAATTTTTTCACTGCAAACCTGGACGCAGTAAGGACATCTTTCGAAGCAGTGCCATGGGTACGCAAGGCCAGCGTACAAAGAGAATGGCCGAACAAACTCATCGTCACTCTGGAAGAACATGTGGCGCTGGGTACCTGGGGTGAAAATGGGCAGTTGATTTCTGCCAAGGGGGATGTGTTCACGGCCAATTTGGCCGAGGCCGAGGATGATGCAGATCTGGTTGCCCTGAGTGGGCCAGAGGGTAGTGAAAAAGAAGTGCTGGCGCAGTATATGGAATTTAAAAACTGGTTTGCCAGGATCAGTCTGGCACCGGATGAAGTGAATTACTCCAGTCGTTATGCCTGGAGTCTGAAGTTGAATAATGGCATGCAAGTGCAGTTGGGCAGGGTGCAGGATGCGACAACGCTTAAGAGCAGGGTGGATAAACTGATGACAGTCTATCCACAGCTGCTGGCCAGTTTGCAGGACAGTATTGAAAGTGTGGACATGCGTTATCCGAATGGCCTGGCGCTCAAATCGAGTCACAGTAATCTCGGATCAAAAAAGCAAACAAAAGCAAGTGGAAAGACATGACAAAAGACGCTAAAAATCTGATAGTTGGTCTCGATATCGGCACCTCAAAAATTGTGGCGGTCGTGGCGGAAGTCATGCCTGACGGCAGGCATGAAGTCATCGGCCTGGGCCAGCATGAATCCAAGGGGCTGAAAAAAGGCGTTGTCGTCAATATCGAGGCGACCGTCGAATCCATACAGCGCGCTTTGGAAGAAGCCGAGTTGATGGCTGACTGCAAGATACGCAATGTGTACACCGGGATCGCCGGTAGCCATATCCGCAGCTTTAATTCCAGCGGCATGGTGGCGATCAAGGATAAAGAAGTCACCGCAGCTGACGTTTCGCGCGTGATAGAAACTGCCAAGGCTGTCAATATTCCGACTGACCAGCAATTGCTGCATACCTTGCCGCAAGAATTTATCGTCGATAGCCAGGACGATGTGCGCGAACCGATAGGCATGAGCGGCATACGTCTCGAAGTCAAAGTGCATATCGTTACCGGTGCTGTGTCGGCGGTGCAGAACATCGTCAAGTGTGTGCGCCGTTGCGGCCTCGAAGTATCTGACCTGATCCTGCAACCGATGGCGTCAGCAGAAGCAGTGCTGACCAAGGATGAAAAAGAGCTGGGTGTGGTACTCATCGATATCGGTGGTGGCACGACTGACGTGGCGGTATTCAGCGAAGGTGCGATACGCCATACTGCCGTGATACCGATTGCCGGCGACCAGATCACCAATGATATCGCCATGGCCTTGCGTACGCCGACCTCGGAAGCAGAAGAAATCAAGGTGCGTTTTGGTGTCGCCAAGCAGGTATTGGCTGACCCGTCCGACACGCTGGAAGTGCCCGGCCTGGGTGACCGTGGCCCGCGTTCTTTATCACGCCAGGCTTTAGCCGCAGTGATAGAGCCGCGTGTAGAAGAATTGTTTGCGCTGGTGCACCAGGTGGTGCGTGAATCCGGTTATGAAGATGTACTGTCATCCGGCATCGTTTTGACAGGTGGATCTGCCGCCATGCCGGGCATGGTCGAGATGGCAGAAGACATCTTTTTGAAGCCGACCAGATTAGGTATGCCGGCTTACAGCGGGCAGTTGGCAGATGTCGTGCGCAGCCTGCGTTATGCCACAGTTTTGGGGTTGTTGTTGGAAGCGAAGAAGCAGTATTTGCGCGGTCATCTGGTCACTCGGCAAGAAGGTTCAGCCAAAGCGGTCTGGCAACGCATGAAAGAGTGGTTTTTAGGGAATTTTTAGCTTGTATTTTGTATCTAAATTAGTGTAGTCATTTTATAATAGTTCGATATACAGTTATTAGTCGCTAGTCGTCACACCCCGGTGATGCCTAGCGACTGATAACTGCCTACCTGGAGGAGTCATGATGGAGTTCGATATGGTTGATAACGCCACACAAGGCACCGTAATCAAGGTTGTCGGCGTAGGTGGCGCAGGCGGCAATGCGGTTCAGCACATGATCAACAAAGGCGTGTCCGGCGTTGAGTTCATAGCAGCAAACACAGATGCGCAAGCACTGTTGCAGTCTAAAGCAAACAATGTGATACAGATCGGCGAAACTGGTCTGGGCGCAGGTATGAAACCGGAAGTCGGCCGCAAGCTGGCAGAAGATTCCCGTGCCCGCATCGAAGACGCATTGCGCGGTGCGCACATGGTATTTATCGCTGCCGGTATGGGTGGCGGTACAGGTACTGGTGCCGCTCCTGTAGTTGCGCAAGTCGCCAAAGAATTGGGTGCACTGACCGTGGCCGTGGTTTCCAAACCATTTTCTTACGAAGGTCAGAAATGCATGGACATCGCCGATGAAGGCCTGGAAGCCCTGTCACAGCACGTCGATTCTCTGATCATCATTCTCAACGAAAAACTCGAAGAGATTTATGAAGACGACAGCATGATCGAATGGCTGCAACATGCAGATGATGTCTTGAACAATGCCGTTGCCGGTATTGCCGAGATTATCAATGTGCCTGGCCATATCAACGTCGACTTCAATGACGTGAAAACCATCATGGGCGAACAAGGCAAGGCCATGATGGGTACGGCAACCGCTTCCGGCGTTGATCGTGCGCGCATCGCCGCTGAACAGGCAGTCGCATCACCACTGCTGGACGGTATCGATTTGTCTGGTGCCCGCGGCGTATTGGTGAATGTCACAGCCAGCCGTGGTCTGAAAGGTAAAGAGATCAAGGAAGTCATGTCTACAGTGCGCGCTTTTGCTGCACCGGATGCATCGATCGCCCAGGGTATCGCCTACGATGACAACATGGGTGACGATATCCGTGTAACGGTAGTTGCAACTGGCCTTGGCCGTGGCAAGAAAAATATCCAGCTGGTGCAAACACCTATGCTGCGTACCGGTACTCACAATGAAACCGTGATGGCCAGCCCTGTCATGACATCTGCCACTATCAGCACTGGTTCTGTAACTGGTTCCGCAGGCTTTGATGGCTTGAGCAAGCCTGCAGTATGGCGCCGTGAGTCTGCGTCAGAAACAGTACGTGCCCTGGAAAAAAATGGCATGGAAACTTACGATATCCCAGCTTTCCTGCGCAAACAGGCTGACTGATTTATCTGGTTTTTCTGCAAAACGCCAGCTTCGGAAGAGGCTGGCGTTTTTTATTTTAAATCTCAAAAAGTCACACGCGAGTCTTCAGAATAAGTCATGACAGAATATGACCTGCATGTTCCCTCCCTTTCAAGGGGAGGGCTAGGGTGGGGATGGGTTTCAGGCAATTAACAGCAATGTATTTTGCTACAGAAAACCATCCCACAGCCATTCCACCGCGCAGCTTGCAAGCTGCTTAGAGATTCGTGGCGCAAAGCCGCGCTTTGCGAATTCCCACAAATCTCCCCTTGAAGGGGATGGAGCTTGAAACACATTTTTGAAGCAGATATTTAATTTGAAATTGAGACTCCTAAGCGGAAAAATCGCTAGGCTGCTGCCTTTAGTTATCCTAATGGTCTTAAGCCTTATCCTTTTAACTTCTGCAAGAAAATTCTAGCTCAGGCATACTTGCGTCCTTCACTGTCGGTGTTGATATGGCTCAAACTTCCTGCTTTTGGCGGAGGCGGCATACAGCAAGGCAGTGAATATCCGAATACTTATCTAGGGAGCATAAAATGACAATCAAGATTGGCGATACCCTGCCTGAAGGCAGCCTGGCAGAATTTATTGAAGTGGAATCAGAAGGATGTTCACTCGGACCAAATACTTTCAAAGTCGCGGACCTGACCAAAGGTAAAACCATTGCGATTTTTGGCCTGCCTGGCGCATATACGCCAACTTGCTCAGCCAAGCATGTGCCTGGCTATGTTGCACTGGCAGCAGATTTGAAAGCCAAGGGCGTTGATGAAATCTGGTGTATCTCCGTCAATGACGCATTCGTCATGGGCGCATGGGGTCGCGATCAAAAATCCACAGGCATCGTTCGCATGATGGCTGACGGCAATGCAGATTTCAGCAAAGCGCTGGGCCTGGATGCAGATTTCAGCAAATTCGGTATGGGCACACGTTCCCAGCGTTATTCCCTGCTGGCAGTAGATGGTGTCGTCAAGCAATTGAATATCGAAGAAGGCGGCAAGTTTGAAGTGTCGAACGCAGAAACACTGCTGGCACAATTGGGCTAATCAGGTTTTCTGTTTCGCATCAAGAAAGGCGCTGAGTGCTCACTGAATGCACTGAGCGCCTTTTTTATTGCATACATGTCTGCTTTAGTCTAATGACTTGCACATGATGTGCGACTGAACGCCATAACCCTGGGCAGCATAAAAATCCATGGCATTGCGGTTGAAGTCAAAAACCTCCAGCCTGATTTCCACTGCACCATGTTCACGCGCCCAACTCGTCGCGCCATCCATCAATAATTTTCCTATCCCCAATTTTTGATGTGCATCAGAAACCACGATCGTGCCTACACGGCAGATACGGCGACGGTACAAGAAGGGGATCGTCGTGTTTTCATGCCAGCTCATGGTAATGAAGCCCAGGACGTGATCAGTGTCGCAAGCCAGTAAGGCACAACCAGCGGGGTTTTCAAACGTGCTATGCCAGAACTGGCGGTCTAGTTCGCGATTTGTTTTTTGTACGAAGACCTTAGGGGCAGCGGCGTGGTGCTGGGCGTTGATCTGATCGCTGAGATCACACATGGCATCCAGATCGGTGACGGCAGCACAGCGGATTTGAATTGTTGTTTTTGTATTCATTTTTAAAATGTGAAACGGCTAATTTCCCTCGCTCCTGCATGGGAAATTGCCTGAAACGCTATAATAGCGCGATGTTAAAGCAAAGAACCATCAAACAAGTCGTGAAAACCGTTGGTGTCGGCCTGCATTCCGGTACCAAGGTTGAACTCGTCATGCGCCCGGCACCAGTTGATACCGGCATTATTTTCACGCGTACAGATTTGAATCCACCCGTAGTTTTGCCTGCCCAGGCTTTGGCCGTGGGCGATACCCGCATGGCTTCGACCTTGTCGAATGAGCATGGCAAGGTATCGACGGTGGAACATTTGCTGTCTGCCTGCGCAGGCCTGGGCATTGATAATCTGTACATTGATGTCAGCGCAGAAGAAATCCCCATCATGGATGGTTCAGCTTCATCTTTCGTCTATTTATTGCAGCAGGCTGGCATGCAGGAGCAAGACGCAGCGAAGAAATTTATCCGTGTTTTGAAGCCAGTAGAAATCCGCGAAGGTACGGGCAAGTCTGAAAAATGGGCCAGGCTGGAACCTTTCAACGGTTTCAAGCTGCATTTCTTTATTGAGTTCAATCACCCGGCAGTCGATGGCACGGTACAAACGGCAGTCGTTGATTTTGCCAGCGCTACCTTTGTGCAGGATGTTGCCAGGGCGCGGACTTTCGGTTTCATGCAGGATGTGGAAATGCTCAGGGGCATAGGCCTGGCACGTGGCGGCTCCATGGAAAATGCCATCGTCATGGACGAATACCGTATTTTGAATTCAGATGGGCTGCGTTTTGATGATGAATTTGTCCGTCACAAGATACTGGATGCGATTGGCGATTTATACCTGATCGGCCATCCCTTCCTTGCCAGTTATACCGCCCACAAATCTGGTCATGGCTTGAACAATCAGTTATTGCGCGCCTTGCTGGCCCAGCCTGATGCCTATGAAATCGTCAGTTTTGATGATCTGGGCACGGCACCTCCAACTTATGCCACACAAGTAGATAGGGAGTGGGCGCTCGCTTAAAGCTTCGGCTTTGAGCTCATTGGCAGCCTGCTGAAATCAGCTTCCAGAGCGGTGGCGTTGTATCAGGCGGCTAAGCGCTGCCCGCAAATCTGCATTTTGCGGCGTGTCTTCGAGCGCATGTTCCAACTGTCCAAATGCCTGTAAAGCTTTGCCTGAAAATGCTATTTGCTTAACGGCAACAGGCTTCTCAACGACGCGCCTGACTTGTACTTTAATGCGGATTGCGTTAATCTGCCATCCCCGTTCTTGCAAAAATGCTTGCAGTTTCGGGCATTGCTGTTTCAATTTGGTCGCCAGTGCGGCATTCGGCGCTGATAGCGTCAACTGTCCTTCCGTTACTTGCATAACCTCACAAGAGGCAAATATCGGCGGCAGTATAAGTCCACAGTCTTTTTGCAGCTTCAGATTGCGCTGCACTGTGGGTAGCAGTTGGGAGATTCTCTCATTACTGCGCAAAAAGTCACCGGCTTCGCTGGCACCAGGCACTTTGCGACCGCGTTTAATGTTAACCGGATAGGTAGGGCGTGAGAATGTTGACATGCGCACTACCTTACCACAAACAGGGCAGGCCAGCTCTCACAAGGAGCACCAGGCCGCCTTTCGTTTTCAGAGGAGCATATTGATGCAAATCATTTTGATGCACTCCCGTTTTACCCAGGCAAAGTCAGTGACTTTGTCTTCTCGCCACGTCATCCTTGCTACTTTTGCATTCCTGTTGGTTATCACTTGTTGCGCTGCCCTGATGGCGGCCCTGACCCTGAAGCTGGCCAGCGCTGACTTGCCACTCTTGCGTGATTTAGTGCCAGTGGCTGCAACAAGTGGTGATACTGGTAATAAAGATAAGTTCATGAAAGAAAACCTCGCTGCGATGGCGGCCAAGCTTGGCGAAATGCAGGCGCAACTGATACGTCTCGATGCACTCGGTGAGCGGGTGCAGGGTCTGGCGGGCGTCAAGCCAGAAGAGTTTAATTTCAAGGAGCTGCCAGGTCGCGGTGGCCCTGAAGTCTCTACCCAGCCCGCGCAGGAATTGAACCTGGCTGAATTCCAGGCAGCTCTCGCAGCCATGTCTGTCGATATCGAGCACCGTTCAGATTATATGAATGTGGTGGAGACCAAACTCATGGGCTTCAAGGTGCAATCCAAGCTCTTGCCCACTATCCAGCCCGTAAACGTTGCTTATAATGCATCTGGTTTTGGCTGGAGGCTTGATCCTTTTTCTGGTCGCAGCGCATTTCATGAGGGCATAGATTTCTCAGGCCCTACCGGTACCCACATCGTTGCAGCAGCTGGCGGTGTCGTGGTGGCGGCAGAATATCATCCACAATTTGGCAATATGGTGGAAATTGATCATGGTGGCGAGATCATGACCCGTTATGCCCACTCTTCCAAAATTCATGTCAAGCTGGGTGATATCGTCAAGCGTGGGCAACACATCGCTGACATTGGTTCAACTGGCCGCTCAACCGGTGCGCATTTGCATTTTGAGGTACATGTCAAAGGCGTGCCACAAAATCCCCATAAATTCCTGTCTGCAGGGGCTAATCAAGCCAATCTTGCTGCCGTGAACCAGAAATAACTTGAGTTTGCCGATTCAGTCACCAATTGCAATCCCATGTCTGGGAATTGTTTGCCGGATGCACACCCATTAGTTGCTAAATAATCTATTTTGTTGCCTGAAAGGCAGTGAAATCGAGCAATTACTGGTGAATCGGGTGTCACATGGTAAAATCACAGGCTATCCTAATGTTGTTGTCAAATTAAGCACTATTTCAACAATTTTTTTAAGAATTTAACTTTCCGTTCATAGCATGTCATTCCTGACCAAGATATTCGGCAGCCGCAATCAGCGGCTTTTGAAGCAATACCAAAAGACGGTGCGTGAGATCAACGCATTGGAACCCAAGCTGGAAGCCTTGTCAGACGAGGCTTTGCAAGCCAAGACTGCAGAGTTCAAAGCACGTGTTGCGAACGGAGAGACACTTGATGCCATCCTCCCGGAAGCCTTCGCAGTCTGTCGCGAGGCCAGCAAACGCGTCCTGAAAATGCGTCACTTTGACGTGCAGATGATAGGCGGCATGGTTTTGCACTACGGCAAAATCGCTGAAATGGGCACCGGTGAGGGTAAAACTTTGATGGCGACCCTGCCAATCTACCTGAATGCCTTGTCAGGCAAGGGCGTGCACGTTGTGACCGTCAATGATTACCTGGCGCAACGCGATGCTGAATGGATGGGCCAATTGTATGGCTGGCTGGGGCTGAGTACAGGTATCAACCTGTCGCAACTTGATCACGATGCCAAACAGGCAGCTTATGGCTCTGACATTACCTATGGCACGAATAACGAATACGGCTTCGATTATCTGCGCGATAACATGGTCTATGATGTCAAAGACCGTGTACAGCGCAGCCTGAATTTTGCCGTCGTCGATGAAGTTGACTCGATTCTTATCGATGAAGCCCGTACACCATTGATCATTTCTGGTCAGGCGGAAAATCATACCGAGCTGTACTACAAAATCAATGAAGTACCCAAGCTGCTGACCCTGCAAGTCGGTGAAGAAACACCGGATGGCAAGGGCAAGATAGAAGTACCAGGTGACTACACCAAGGATGAAAAAGCCCATCAGGTCTTGCTGACTGAAGCTGGTCATGACAAGGTAGAGCGCATCCTCACGCAAATGGGTTTGCTGCCTGAAGGTGCATCTGTATATGATGCCGCCAACATCACTCTGATCCATCATTTGTATGCTGCTTTGCGCGCACACGCCCTGTATTTCAAAGATCAGCACTATGTAGTGCAGAACGATGAAATCGTCATCGTCGATGAATTCACTGGCCGTATGATGACGGGCCGCCGCTGGTCTGATGGCTTGCACCAGGCTGTTGAAGCCAAAGAAGGTGTACGCATCCAGAACGAAAACCAGACACTGGCATCGATCACTTTCCAGAATTACTTCCGTATGTACACCAAACTGTCAGGCATGACAGGTACGGCAGATACAGAGGCTTATGAATTCCAGGAAATCTACGGTCTCGAAACCGTGGTTATTCCACCCAACCGTCCTTCGCAACGCAAGGACAGGCAAGATCAGGTCTATAAGTCTGCACAAGAAAAATACAACGCCATGCTGGTTGATATCCAGGATTGCTATGAACGTGGTCAGCCAGTACTGGTAGGTACGACCTCGATTGAAAATTCTGAACTTCTGTCTGGCATACTGGAAAAAGCAGGCTTGCCACACAATGTACTGAACGCCAAGCAGCATGCCCGTGAAGCGGAAATCATTGCTCAGGCCGGTCGTCCAAAAGCCATCACCATCGCTACCAATATGGCGGGTCGTGGTACGGATATCGTGCTCGGTGGTAATGTCGCCAAGCAAGTGCAAATGATAGAAGCGAATGCAACTTTGTCTGATGCAGACAAAGAGACGCAATCGCAAAAACTGCGCGATGAATGGCAATCCCTGCATGAGACTGTGGTCAATGCGGGCGGCTTGCACATCGTTGGTACTGAACGTCACGAATCCCGTCGCGTGGATAATCAATTGCGCGGTCGTTCTGGCCGTCAGGGCGATCCGGGTTCTTCCCGTTTCTATCTGTCGCTTGACGATACGCTGCTGCGTATTTTTGCCGGTGACCGCGTCCGCGCGATCATGGACAGGCTGAAAATGCCGGAAGGCGAGCCTATAGAAGCAGGTATCGTTTCCCGTTCCATAGAATCCGCGCAGCGCAAGGTTGAGGCACGTAACTTTGATATCCGCAAACAATTGCTGGAATACGATGACGTCGCCAATGATCAGCGTAAAGTCATTTACCAGCAACGTAATGAATTGCTGGAAGCGCAAGACATGGCAGAGCTGATCTCTTCACTGCGTCATGGCATGTTTGAAGATATCGTACGTGAATTTGTACCGGCAGAATCCGTCGAAGAACAGTGGAATATCCCAGGTCTTGAAGCAGCATTGCGTGATGAATGGGCACTTGATCTGCCGCTGTCGCAAATGCTCAAGGACGATGCCAATATCACGGATGAAGATATTCTGGAGCGTGTGCAAAAAGCTGCTAATGATGTCTATGAAGCCAAGATATCCATCGTCGGCAAAGAATCTTTTGCCGGTTTCGAGCGCAATGTCATGCTGCAAAGCATAGATACGCACTGGCGTGAACATCTGGCTGCACTCGATCATTTGCGCCAGGGTATCCATTTGCGCGGCTATGCACAGAAAAATCCTAAACAGGAATACAAGCGCGAAGCATTTGAACTGTTTGGTCAGATGCTCGAAGCGATCAAAAACGAAGTGGTCAGGACTGTGGTCACTGTACGTATACAATCCCGTGAAGAGATTGATGCAGCAGAAGAAAGACTGGCACAGTCACAGATTGAAAACGTCCATTATCAGCACGCTGATTTTGATGCAGATGCAACGCCTGAAGAAATGCTGGCGCCGGTTGCTGATTTTGGTACGGATCAGCCAGAAATCAATTACGCCCTGAAGGTAGGCCGTAATGACCCTTGCCCTTGCGGCAGTGGCAAGAAGTTCAAACAATGTCATGGCAAGCTTGCCTGATTATTGAGTAGTACAAAAACAAAAGGCGACCATTGGTCGCCTTTTGTTTTTTCGTCGTCCAGTGTCAATTTAGCGAATCCTGATCCCCTCACTTGACGCAAGCAAATCCCGGAGTTAAAGTGAACGAGCGTGCTTATTTGAGCATTCATTCTATATCCTGGAGTCTCAACTTATGATGACCAGACCTGAGGGGGCTTATGGACTTGAACTTTAACGATGCAGAGCTGGGTTTTCGTCAACTGGTCCGTCATTTTCTGCACACTTCATTACCTCAAACCATCAGCCATAAAGTGCATCATGGCATAGCACTCGAAAAAAGCGATTACCAGCAATGGCAAAAGATATTGCACGCTCAGGGCTGGGGCGCCTCCTCCTGGCCTGCTGTTCATGGTGGCACTGGCTGGTCTGCTGTGCAGCGCTATATATTTGAAGAGGAATGCGCCGCTGCCGGTGCGCCACGGCTGCCGCCATTTGGCATCAAGATGGTGGCACCCGTCATCATGGAATTTGGCTCGCCTGAGCAACAGCAGAGATTTTTGCCGAAGATACTGACTGCCGATGAATGGTGGTGCCAAGGGTATTCTGAGCCAGGCTCCGGCTCAGACCTCGCTTCCGTCAAGGCCACGGCGGAACGCAGGCTTGACAGCGAAGGCGAATACTATGTGGTCAATGGTCAAAAGACCTGGACCACACTGGCGCACTATGCCGACTGGATATTTTGCCTGGTCCGTACAGACCGCGAAGCCAAGGCCCAGCGCGGTATTTCATTCCTGCTCATCGATATGAAATCCCCTGGAGTCACTGTCAGGCCAATTATCACCATGGACGGCGCACATGAAGTCAATGAAGTCTGGTTTGATGACGTCAAAGTCTCAGCCGCTAACCTGGTCGGTGATGAAAACAAGGGCTGGACTTATGCCAAGTTTTTGCTGGGACATGAGCGCACCAATATTGCGGGCATAGGCATCGCCAAACGCGAGTTGGCCAGATTGAAAAGAGTGGCCGCACGTGAATTCAAGAATGGCAAACCGCTCATGGAAGATGCTGCTTTTGCTACACGCGTAGCACAGGTAGAGATAGACTTGATGGCGCTGGAAATGACCAATCTGCGGGTCTTGTCGGCAGAAGAGCAAAGTCATGCGCCAGGGCCGGAAGCATCGATACTGAAGATCAAGGGTACAGAAATCCAGCAGACTATCTCTGAATTGCTGGTGCAGGCGGTAGGAGAGCAGGCCTTGCCCCTGCGTGATCGTCAGGATACCAGTGAGCTGGCCAGCCCGCTCGCCATCAATTACCTGAACATGCGCAAGCTATCCATCTATGGTGGTTCAAATGAAATACAAAAAAATATCATTGCCCAAATGATCATGGGGCTCTGAGGAGCTTTGCTGTTGCGCGTGAAATTTCCTCAGCGCAAACATGCTTCGCAGTGCAACAAAATGCCCTACAATGTCGGCTTGATTTCAACGCAAGGAAAAACCATGGCCGTTAATTCCCCCATCCCTGTGGCTGCAGATTTGAAACCGGTAGCCGGCATACGCCTCGGTTATGCCGAGGCTGGCATACGCAAGCCCAACCGCAAAGACGTACTGGTCATGGAACTGGCCTCTACGGCAACCGTCTCCGGGGTATTTACGACCAACCGCTTTTGCGCAGCCCCCGTGCAAGTCTGCAAGGCCCATCTGGAAGGCCTGCACATGGCATCCAGCCCTATCCGCGCGCTGGTGGTGAATACTGGTAATGCGAATGCCGGTACTGGCGATGCTGGCCTGGCGGCAGCAAATGCAACTTGCGCTGCCCTGGCAGAATTGTTGGGTTGCGAAGCCTCTCAAATCCTGCCATTTTCTACTGGCGTGATCCTCGAGCAATTGCCGGTCGACAGGCTGGTCGCTGGTTTGCCGGCAGCCATAGCAAACCTGACAGCCGATAACTGGTTTAATGCCGCTACCGCGATCATGACTACCGATACCCAGCCCAAGGCGGCATCGGCGACGGTAGAAATCAACGGCAAAACCGTGACCATGACAGGCATCAGCAAAGGTGCGGGCATGATCAAGCCAAATATGGCGACCATGCTGGGCTATCTGGCGATAGATGCCAAGGTTGCGCAAAATGTGCTCGATCATATGGTCAAGCAGGCAGCTGACAAATCCTTTAATTGCATCACCATCGATGGTGATACTTCCACCAATGATTCCTTCATGCTCATCGCTACTGGCGCGGGTGAAGTTGAAGTCAATGATGTCGAGACACCAGAATATGTAGCACTGGCAGAAGCCGTGACTGCGCTGTCGCAAAAACTCGCCCACATGATTATCCGTGATGGCGAAGGCGCGACCAAGTTCATGACGATTGCAGTCGAAGAAGGCCGTGATGTAGAAGAGTGCCGCAAAATCGCTTACTCGATCGCCCATTCTCCCCTGGTCAAAACCGCTTTCTTTGCTTCTGATCCTAATCTGGGCCGTATCCTGGCAGCCATAGGTTATGCCGGTGTGAATGACCTGGATGTAGGCAAGCTGAACTTGTACCTCGATGATGTCTGGGTCGCCAAAAATGGTGGCCGCAATCCTGATTACCGTGAAGAGGATGGTCAGCGCATCATGAAGCAGAGTGAGATCACGATACGTGTCAAACTCGCACGTGGCGATGCGGCAGCGACAGTTTGGACTTGCGATTTGTCGCATGACTATGTCTCCATCAACGCCGACTACCGTTCCTGATCTGGACAGACAATGACGCAGCTTGATCAATTTCTCTTGCGTGCCGAGCATTTGCTGAGCAGGTTGGAAAACATATTGCCTGCCAGTACGCCAGCACCTGACTGGAATCTGGGCTTTGCCTATCGTTGGCGCAAGCGTAGTGGCCAGGGCTATTTGCAAGTCGTGCGTCATGCATCAACCATAGCGCTGGATGACTTGCGCAATGTCGCCGCACAAAAAGCCCAGATAGAGCAAAACACCAGGCAATTCGTCCACGGCAAACCAGCCAATAATGTTTTGCTGACCGGTGCCCGTGGCACAGGTAAATCATCGCTGATCAAGGCTTGTCTGAACCAGTTTTCTGACCAGGGTTTGCGCCTCATCGAAGTTGATAAGGCTGACCTGGCTGACTTGCCGGATATCGTCGACCTGATCGCCGAGCGTCCCGAGCGTTTCATCGTTTTTTGTGATGACCTGTCCTTTGAAGAAGGTGAGGCTGGTTACAAAGCCTTGAAAGTGGCACTGGATGGCAGTATTTCTGCTCAGTCCGATAATGTACTGATCTATGCGACTTCAAACCGCCGCCATCTCTTGCCTGAGAAAATGTCAGACAATGCCAGCTATAAATATAGCGATGATGGCGACCTGCATCCGGGTGAAACGGTAGAAGAAAAAATCTCTTTGTCCGAACGCTTTGGCCTCTGGGTATCTTTCTATCCTTTCAAACAGGATGATTACCTTGATATCGTCGCCTACTGGCTGGGCAGTATGGGTTGTACTGCTACACAGGTAGAAGAAGCACGTGGTGATGCCCTGCGCTGGGCTTTGCAACGCGGTTCGCGTTCTGGCCGCGTGGCCTGGCAATTTGCCCGCGACTACGCTGGCAAACTGGCGGAGTCTTGAGATGACAGCAAAACCTGTAGATGTCGCTGTCGGCATCCTGATGAAAGCCAATGGCGATGTCTTGTTGGGGCAACGTCCCGCTGGTAAACCGTATGAGGGTTATTGGGAATTTCCCGGTGGTAAGGTTGAGCCGGATGAATCCATATTCGATGCCCTCAAGCGCGAATTTGTCGAAGAGCTGGGCATAAAGGTGTTGACTGCTGAACCCTGGTGCGGCGTGGAACACATCTACCCACATGCTCATGTCAGGCTGCATTTCTATATCAGCCGTGAATGGCAGGGCGAGCCGCAAAGCCTGGAAGGGCAAGCCTTTGCCTGGCAGGGCAGTGTAGGGCTTTCACCTTTATTGCCAGCCACCATACCCCTGCTGGAATGGCTGGATGCCTTGCGGCACGAAGAACAGAGCCTGGCAGCCTGATCTAGCCATATACGGTGAACTTCATTATGGTGAACTTCATTGCGGTGAACTTCATTGTATAAAGCTCACCGTATGAAATTTTTCTTTTAAAAACTCCCCATTGATGACCAGGGAGTCTGCATCATTCTTGTAGATATCGGTGGCGATTTTGCCGAGCTGGGTTTCTAGCAGATGCAATTGTTCCAGCAGCAGCTGTTTGCAGGTCTTGCCGTTTTCTATGACATGCATAGTGGCAAAGGCGGTCGGCAGGTGCAAATAATTCTTGATGGTTTGTGGCAGATCGCGGTTGACTGCGTTGATCAGCAGGCTCACATAATTCATCGCTACTTCACCAGAAAAAATCTTGGGTGCCAGGTCTTGCAAGATACTCTGTATCCTGTGCAGACCATCGACGGCCTCATGCGGCAGGCGTGATTTTGATTCGCGTATCAGTGCATCGACGCTGTCTGTCAGGCTGCTTTGCGAGCTTTCGCTCTGCAGTTGCAATTCCAGTTCCTTGTCTGCCGGTATGGCCAGCCAGGCGACAGTGTACAGGGCTGCGACGATGGGGAACCACCAGTCTGCGATGATGCCGGTAAAAAACATGCCCAGCCCTAGCAGGGCCAGGCAGCAGCCAAGTAGATTCTGTGTACTGTACAAGAACAACAGAGCGCGCATTTTGAACGTCAGGGGCTGCATTATTGGTATCCGCGTATTTCTTTGAAGATGGATTGCAAACTCGCCTTGCGGCTGTCAAACATTCTGCCGCCAGACAAGTCCGAGAGTTTTTTCAATTCATCTGGCGCTGCTTCACCAAACAGCACGGTGAAAATCTTGATGCCTTTTTCATTGTCCGGCAGAGCCTTATACCAGCCTTCAAACTCATTGTAGTTGATGCCATTATTATTGATGCCATCCGTCATGACGATGATGGAATAAAAACGTGCAGGGTCGGCACGCTTGCGCTCCACCGCCTTGGCATAGGCTTCTCTGGTCGCAGAAAAAATGGCGGTACCACCATTGGCGCGCAGGCTTTGCACATGTGAAGACAGGGCGGACAGTGTTGCCTGATTATCTTTTTCTGCGTTACCCATCTCGAACAATTCTGCATTGCCTACCTCATTGCTGAAGGGCAGTATCAGTATGCGTTCACGGTTGCGGAAGCGGGCAAAGCGGCCGCTGATGCTGGCGTCTGCACCCGAGAGGCCCTGCATTGCAGTTTTCAAATCCGTGATGCGTGCACCCTGCATGGAGCCGCTGGTATCGAGCACAAAGGTGCTGTCAGTTGGCAGGCGCAGGTGATTGTCGAATGCACTCAATATCGCATCGACGACATTCAATTTGGCCGGGAAAGAAAGTTCTACCAGGGCCTGTTTGGGAAGGTCACTGACCACCACATCGGGGTTGACTGGCCGCCGCAGGGTGGTGCTGTACATGGCTTGTTGAAACTCTAGGCCACGCAGGTAGGCGACCACCTTGTCATAGGCTTCGCGTTTGGCAGGGTTGATCAGCATGATGGGATAATCTGCCGTAACGATGCCATCCTGAGGATAAACCAGCACCAGCTTTTCTTTCAGCGCCGCATCGCGGTTCATGCTCTGTAATGTAGAAGCATAATTGATAATGCCATCTACCTTGTCCTGCTCGCGCACATAGGCATCGGCCAGCCAGCCCGAGCTGCCTGCAGTCAAGCGCTGTGCCTGAAAAAAAGCCGTCAGGCTTTTGGCATTGATATCTTTTTCTTCGAGTGCGTCACCCTGACCAGACAAGGCTGCTGCCAGGCCCAGCAAGCCTGAGAAACCGGTATTCGATGAAGACGGGCTGGTCATGCCAAAGGTGAACTTGCCTTTTTTTGCCGCTTCGGCAATGTCTTTCCACGTGACGGCGGGGTTGTCTTTCCAGCCCAGTGCGGTGGCCTTGCTGTCTTTTAAACCCAGTACGACCGGCGTCAGCATGGTTCTTTCCGACGCCAATATGCGTGCCTTGGCAGCGGGCAAGAGCATCGCGTACTTGTTGCTGGCCAGCCAGGCCAGATCCACCTGTTCACCTGACTGTAATTTTTCAACTGCTTCCAGCGTACCGGTATATTGCAGACGCAAGCTGATGCCTGTTGCCTTGGTGATGGCGGGCAGCAGCGGCTCTATGTCCTTGAGTTCGGACCCTGCCATCACAGTCAGGCTGCTGGCGGAGTTGTTGTCCGCCGGTGCCGGCCCTGTTTTATTACTCTTGCCGTCTTTGCAGGCTGTCAGGCCCAGCGTCACGGCCAGCAACATGCTGATGAGTTTATACATGGATTTCATCGCTGATCTCTAGAGTTTGACAGGGCCATCTGGTGCTGCCAATGCTGCCGACGTCATGGCGCTACGCGCCTGCTCCGCGCGGGTCTTGTCCATGTACTGTTCAGTGCGGGCGATCTGCTCTTTGAGCATGGTGTTATTCTTGCCCATGCTGTCTATTGCCTGCGAACGGAAATTATCCATCGCATCCATGGCCTTGAAGGTGTTGTCGAACATCTCCTGGATTTTCTGTATGCCTATCAGAGGATTGGCGGCAAATTCGCCGGTCTTTTCCACATGCCTGCCCAACTGTCTTGAGGTCTCGGTGACCAGATCGCCTATGGTGTCGCTGACGCCAGTCAGCATTTCCATGACCTGCATCTGGTTGCCGGTGGCGCGTGCTACCGTCTGTGCTGTTGCCATGGCGGACATGCCAGTTGTGGCAACGCGGTTGCAGCCGTTGACCATTTCACGTGCTGTTTTCTTCAGCAAATCCATGGACAGGTAGCCGTTGACGTTGACCGCCATCTGCGTTTGCATATCCTGCAGGTTCTGGCGCGCGTAAAACAGTACTTCCTGTTCCAGTGCCTTTGCCCGCAGGGGATCACTCGCCTTGATTGTCTCTACATGGTTGGCGACGTGTTTGTCGAGCTGTTCGGCAAAATAGATCGCGCCCTTGAGTTTTTGCATGGCTTCCCAGAGCTTGGTTTTGACGAGTTCAATTTCCGTGGCATCACGCTGCATGTCATCACGCGCTGCATAAATCTGTGTCATCAGGGTTTGCAATTGCGAACCGGCGGTCTGGAACTTGCGGAAGTAAGCTTGCAGCTTGTTACCGAAAGGGATGATGCCGAGTATCTTGTTTTGCGTCAGCAAATCGCCTTGCTTGCCAGGATTTAAGTCATCGAGCATGACGCGCATGTCTTGCAGGGATTTGAAGGCGGCAGTATCTTCTATGCCAACAAAATTGCGGTCCATGAAGCGGCCTGTCATCAGTGCCGATGCATTCGAAATTTCTTCCCTGCCCAGGCGGAAGGCAGAATCCAGTTTGCTTTGAAAGCCGCTGCTTTGTACATCTTCTTTCAGGATGCTGTCTATATAGGCGTTGACCTGTATGTCTATCCTCTCTTGTACTTCAGCCTTCAGCGGCACCATGTCCGGTGCTTTTTTTTCTGCCACCGGTGTCAATACTTCTGGCGGTGTCAGGATCAGGGTAGTTTCTTGTGTGGTGGTATCAGTCATTTGTATGTCCTGTTTAATGTAGCTTGCCAAGAGAGGCGCATTACTGAAATTTCTTTTCTATGTTCTGGATCATGCGCTCCAGGATTTCGAAGCTGGGCGGATCAATGACATCCACCAGCGAGTTCGGTGCCTGCAGGTTTTTACTCTTCAGAAACGCGGCAAAATGCTCGGGCGTTGCCGTACGGTAGCCGTATTCAGCTGCCAGTTTCTGCAATTCAGGATCGGTGGCCAGGGCTTCACCAAGGCGACGGCCATTTTCATTGAAGGGCACGACGATGTGCTTGGTATAGATAGTGGGCTGAGGGTAGAGCAAGACCATGTCGGCATTCGGTTTTGGCCGTTTGGACTGGTATTCAAGGAACTGGCTTTCATAAATCATCACCAGTGGCGCCTTTCCCATACCCATGGTGGTGTAATCCTCAAAAGGCCCGGCGCTGCTGGCTTCCTGCAAGCCCTGGCGCAGGAACAGTGAGGATACGAAGGGCAGGACTTTATTGAGCTGTTCATTGTCATCAACGACGTTATTGTCATTGCTGACATAGCTCGCGAGTGACAGGTACATGGCGGCGGAATTGGATTTCCTGACGTCGGTGGAACTGATCAAAATACTTTTGCCGGTGGCATACGCGGTATTGTCCTTGAGTTCGCGCCAGCGTGTGCCTTTCTCGCTGAGACTCAGCAGCTTTTTCATATCGACGATGTAGTAGGCATCATTGATCTTCCTGACTATGCCTTCTGTCTCTAGCGTCGGTATCAACTGTACCCAGGAGGCGATTGCCATCGGTGTGAAGAAGGTGGGGTAAACCTGTTTTGCCTTGGCTTTGTTTTGCAGTGCCAGGGCGGCGGGTGCGCCGGCGGGGAAGGCAAAATCATAGGTAGTGAAGTCACGGGAGATGATTTCGCGCGAACCGGTCTTTTCGACTTTGACGCGCAAGCCTTTGCTGGCGAGAACAGCAATGACCCGGGGGTCAGAAAAATACGATTCCTTTTCTGAACCTATCATGCCCTTGACTTCAACCACCGCTGCGGAAACCTGTCTGGCAGCTTCGAGTGCATGATTTTTCTGGTAAGACGTATATGTTGCAGCACCTATTCCTATTAACAAAACCACCGCAAGGGCGGGACCAAGTATTCGTTTGATTTCCATTAGGCAATATTCCCGGCATGTTAATTCATGACACGAATGATTATGCGCATGCATTTATGACAGTTTCGTGACAGTCGTGTGACGATGATGTGACGTTTATGTGACAGCAGGGAAAAAAGCAATAAGCTTATTTTTGAATTTCAACTGTTTTCTTTTGCGTAGTTTCCACAATTGCCTGCTGATCTGGAGGCGGGAATCATGCGTTTCTATTTCTTAAATGATTTAGTGTATTTAATTCCTTACACTGTATTCAAATCAATACAATGTGTCGTTTTATGTACATTACCGAGGCTGACCTCTACACTGAGTGATAACAGAAATTCATTGCGTATTGAATTCAATACAGTTTTGAATATATTTACCGATTGCCGTTTGTAAGCTATTGAATTTATTCAATAAATTTTTTTGGCACAAGGATTGCTTCTACAAATCACGTTAGCTTACGTGATGGAGTGGTGAAATATGATGCAAGTAGCTGGAAAAGCAGGCGCAGTACTTCGTATTGATCTGAGGGCAGTACGGGATAACTATCGCCTTTTGCAAGGCATGCTGGGCTCTGGGCAATGTGGAGCAGCGGTGAAGGCCGATGCCTATGGTCTGGGTGTGGTACCCGTTGCCAGGGCCTTGCTGCAAGAGTCTTGCAGGCATTTCTTTGTGGCACATCTGGAAGAGGCAATTTTCTTGCGGCCCCACCTGCCGGCAGAGGCAGAAATCTATGTCATGCATGGTTCGCCGGTAGGCTATGAAGCAGAATTTCTCGAAAATAATTGCATACCAGTATTAAACAGTATCAGTCAGATAATATCCTGGCAGCAACTTGCGGCGAAAATACAACGTACTCTGCCAGCCATCGTGCAATTTGATACAGGCATGGCACGCATGGGGCTGTCTGAGGCTGAAGCAAATCAATTGTTCGCGCAGCCTGAGTTGCTTGACGGCATACAGGTGCAATATCTGATGAGTCACCTGGCCAGCGCCGAAGACCGGTCGAATTCCGCCAATCAGCAGCAACTGGCTGCTTTCAATGCGCTGCGGGCGCGCATGCCAGGTTGCAAGGCCAGCCTGGCCAATTCTTCAGGCATTTTTTTAGGAAAGGACTTTCATTTTGACCTGGCCCGCCCGGGTGCTGCCTTGTATGGCGTGGCACCTGTTGCCGGTCAGGCTAATCCCCTTAAGCCGGTCGCTTATTTGCAGGGCCGGATTATTCAGACACGTGAAATACCTGCCGGTACTGGTGTTGGTTATGGTGCCACCTGGCGCAGCAAGGAAACCAGCCGTATCGCCACCGTGGCGGTCGGTTATGCCGATGGCTGGTTGCGTAGCCTCAGTAACCGCGGTATTGCCCATATCGCCGGATACGCTGTCCCCATGGTTGGTAATGTGTCCATGGACACCATTACTCTGGATGTGAGTGCTGTACCTGCAGAGCATTTGCAGCCCGGTGCTCTGGTAGATCTTATTTCTGCTCAGAACACAGTAGATCAGGTCGCTGCCAGGGCGGGTTCCATAGGCTATGAGGTGCTGACCAGTCTGGGTGCGCGCTATGAGCGCAGTTACAGCGACTGAAGCAAACCTGAAGCGCAGCGGCACGGACCAACGGAATAAATCGACAATTAAAATATAAGCGGGAGAAACAAAATGAAAGTAGTGATCTTGGGTGCGGGTGTTATCGGTACAGCGTCAGCCTATTATCTGGCCAAAGCAGGCCATGAGGTGACTGTCATAGAGCGCCAGCCAGCAGCAGGTCTGGAAACCAGTTATGCCAATGCAGGCGAAGTTTCTCCAGGTTATTCAGCACCATGGGCAGGCCCTGGCGTGCCGCTGAAAGCGATCAAATGGCTGATGATGCAGCATAGCCCGCTGGCGATACGCCCCAGCTTTGATCCGACCATGTGGCGCTGGGTCACGCAGATGCTGATGAACTGCACCAGCAAACGCTATGAAATCAATAAAGGCCGCATGTTGCGCATGGCTGAATACAGCCGCGATGTCTTGCAACAATTGCGCAGCGATACCGGCATCAGGTACGACGAGCGTACCCAGGGTACACTGCAACTGTTCCGCAACCAGCAACAACTGGACGGTGCAGAGGCCGATATCGCCATCCTCAAACGTTACGATGTGCCCTATGAAAAACTGGACAAGGCCGGTTGCCTGAAAGTGGAACCCGCACTGGTCAATGTGCAGGATAAATTTGTCGGTGCCTTGCGCCTGCCAGGTGATGAAACCGGCGACTGCTTCAAGTTCACCCAGAGCCTGTCCAAATTCGCGCAAGAACTGGGTGTCCAGTTCAAATACGGCGTCAGCATACAAAGACTGGTCAAGAGCGGCGATACGATCACTTCTGTCATCACCTCGGAAGGTGAGATCAAGGCAGACTGTTTCGTATTGGCACTTGGCAGTTATTCCCCGATTCTCTTGAAAGAATTGGGCATCAAGATTCCTGTTTACCCTATCAAGGGCTATTCAATTACCGTCCCGATTACCGACGCACAAAAAGCGCCGGAATCGACGGTCATGGATGAGACCTATAAAGTCGCAATCACCCGCCTGGGCGACCGCATACGTGTCGGTGGTACTGCCGAAATCACCGGCTATAACCTCGACCTGCGTGCAGACCGCCGTGCCACCCTGGAGCATTCAGTGACTGATTTGTTCCCAGGTGGTGGCGACGTCAGCAAAGCTGAATTCTGGACTGGCCTGCGTCCCATGACGCCGGACGGCACCCCTGTCATTGGCCCTACGCCTTACCGCAACCTGTACCTGAACACCGGTCATGGCACGCTGGGCTGGACCATGGCTTGCGGTTCTGGCCAGTTCATTGCTGACGTGGTTTCTGGCAAGCGCCCGGCTATTTCTACTGAAGGTTTATTCATGGACCGTTACGGCAGCGTAAACAGTCCAATTTTTATACACAAGGAGTTGGCATGAATGCAATTGAAGAATTACTGTCATCAACCCAGGTCTTTTCTGATGCCAATCTGAATGCGCGGTTTTTTACCGCCATAGAGTTACTGGCACAAATCATGATGGTCATGCCGCGTACCGCGAATATCACCGCGCTGGCACAGGCAACAGGCAAAACCCCGCGCCTGATACGTTCGATACTCGCCGTGCTGAGCAAGGATGCTCTGGTCAGCCGCGACAGCAAGGAGAAAGATGCCTGGCATTGTCGTGACTGCAATGGCATCATCACCCTGGCAGATGTCTACCGTAGCTTCGTCAATGCAGAAGAACGCGCTGCTGCCAAGGCAATCGAAAAAGCGGTGCAGGAAGAAGAGACAGAAGTACCACAGGAAAGACGCACTACCCGTACTTCCAGCCAGCAAAGTGTCGATCTGCTGATGATGCAAGTTAAAATGACGCTCAATCGTGCAGTCTTGCAGCAACTGGAGCAATTTGACCTGGGCCGTTTGCGTGGCCTGGCATCGAATAGTGCCTTCCGCCGCCAGCATGCCCGCCCACGTGGTTATATCCCTGAGCCATATTAATCATCATCGTTTCATTATATTAGTAACGCATGCGCATCAATATCCAGTTCAAGGACAGAGTAGGTATTGCCCACGAAATACTGGCGGTATTGGCGCGTCGCGGGCTCAATGTGGTGGCGGTTGAAGTCGATCCACCAAACATCTATATCGACAGCCCTGAGCTGTTGGAATTCATGCTGCCCTCATTGCAGGCTGATTGCGAGTCTGTACGTGGGGTAGGTGAAATCAAGGTGCTGGATGTCTTGCCTGGCATACGACGACGCCTCAATCTCGACACCATGATGGCCGTCATGGAAGACCCGGTGCTGGCGATTGATGCCAGCGGCCATATCGTGATTGCCAATGTTGCCGCTGCCACTGCTACCCGCTTGAGTGAGTCCAGCCTGTGCCAGCGCAGCCTGAACCAGGTGCTTGACGATGCCGGCATACAGGAAGAGCTGGTCAATTGCGGTTTCCGCCTGCCCAGCCGTGAAGTCAGCCTGAATGGCGAGCCTTATTTCATGGATGTGACACCGGTATCCGAGCCCCAGGGCCTTGATATTACCCATGGTCGCTCGGTAGGTGCCGTACTCACCTTTCACGCACCTACCCGCATAGGTGGCCGCCTGCATGCCCTGCAGCACTCGGAAGGCAGCGGTTTTCATTTCATCATCGGTGAATCTGAACAGATAAGCAGCCTGAAAACCAAGGCAGCACGGGTAGCCGTGGTTGATGCCCCTTTGCTGATTACGGGCGAGACCGGTACCGGTAAAGAATTGCTGGCCCAGGCTTGCCATGGTGTCAGTGGCCGCAACAATGCGGCTTTCCTGGAACTGAATTGCGCAGCCTTGCCAGAAAGCCTGGCCGAGAGCGAATTATTTGGCTATATGTCCGGCGCCTTCACCGGTGCCCAGCGTGGCGGCAAACCCGGGCTGTTTGAAATGGCTGACGGTGGCACGGTCTTTCTCGATGAAATAGGCGAGATGTCGCTGTACTTGCAGGCCAAGCTGCTGCGCTTCTTGAATGACGGCAAGTTCCGCCGCATAGGCAGTGATAAAGAGGTCAAGGTGAATGTCCGCATCATCAGTGCCACCCACAGGAACTTACGCAAGATGGTGCAGGAGGGGAGCTTCCGTGAAGACCTGTTTTACCGCCTGAATGTCTTGCATCTGGAAATGCCAGCCCTGCGCGAGCGCCCTGACGATATCCTGCCATTGGCCAGGCATTTCATAGAGCGTGCCTGTACTCAGGCGCAAAAACCGGTATGCCGTTTGAATTCATCGGCCTGTGCAGCCCTGGTGTCGAATCACTGGCCAGGCAATGTCAGGCAATTGCAGAACGTGGTGTTCCGCGCGATTACCATGTCAGACCAGAGGGTACTGGAGGCCGCAGACCTTGATTGGGCAGAGGGTAGTATCACAGCTGAAGTGGTGAAGAGCGATGCCACCGAGAGCTGGGAGTTGTCGGTGAATGCTTTTGAGCGCAGCTTGCTGGAAAACCTGTATCCACAATATCCCTCCAGCCGCAAGCTGGCGACACGCCTGGAGACTTCACATTCGATGATCGCCACCAAGCTGCGTAAATATGGCATTCCACAAAAACGCTAGTTTTGGATAACAGGCTTAATAAACGATTGAATAAGCGGCTTAATATGCAGCTCAATAAGCAACTTATTCAGCCAGTTCTTCCGGATCTTCAGGTAAATTGACTGCAGGTATCGTGTATTTCTCTTCAGCCCAGGCACCCAGGTCTATTTGCTTGCAGCGTTCAGAGCAAAAAGGACGCCAGCGGTTCGCTTCTTTCCATTTCACCTTGGTTTTGCAGGTGGGACAATCAACAAAAGTAGCCATGTTCAGAAATTACAGAGAGTCAGGTCAAACGGGATATCGTTTTCGTAGGCCTTGGGCTTCATGTCGCCATCCTGGGACATAAAACGTATCCACAACATATATTTATTCGCAGAGATTTCAGGTATCGCACCCAGTTCCTGCAGGACATTGACGCGCAATAACTGATAAACCTTGCCTTGCAGCATCTGCTGGTAACTGCCAGCCTGGGCAATGACTTTGGAAGTCGAGCCAGATTCGCGCAACAGGCGCAAGACTACATTGATGGCATCAAACAGCGGGGCGATAGGGGCAAACCAGGCGCTGATGTCGGCAAAACGTTTTTCTGCCGAATTTTTTTGCCAGGCATGGTAGCTGGGCAAGTCAAATTCACAGGCACCGCCAGGGATGATGGTGCGGCCGCGTATGCTCATCAGCCATTCATTATCGCGTATGTTCTGGCCGGTCTTGCCTGTGCTGGCAACCAGGGCACTGCTGGCGCGATCGACGTCATCCAATACTTTATCCAGCATTTCTGCCTGCACATTGGGGTTGGATTTGAAACTGATGAGTGTGTGTCTTTGTCTTTCGAGTTCTTGCAAGAGATCAGATTTGAGGTCGGCGCGACCAGCGACTTCCAACATTTCAAAAATGGTGGCAAGGGCAACGTGATGCTGCATGGGATCAGACTGATGCAAGAAAAACGTGAATTTTTCGTATAAGTCTTCCAGCCGCAATAACGTGCGAATACGCTCGTTAAAAGGGTATTCGTAAACAATCAAAATAGTTTCCCTGTCAAAATTTGGTGCTCATCAAAGCTGCACATGATTCTGAACCATACTGTGTGAAATTACAAACACCGCGTGCAGATTTCCATTATTTTTTTTGTAGGAAAATGTTGCATGTGCTTTCAATATCCTCTCGCTGATACTGGCGTTTGCGTACAGGCTTAGTCTCTAATGCTTGTTTTTTGCCAGTCTTAGATACAGCTCATGCAAGCGCAAAACTTCTTCGCTTATATTTTTAAGGTCGCCATTGTTGACGATGACATCATCAGCGGCAGCCAGCCTGGCTTGCCTGCTGGCCTGGTTGCGCATGATGGCCTCTACCTGTTCACGACTTAACTGGTTGCGTGACATGACGCGTTTGATTTGCGTCTCTTCATCACAATCAACGACCAGGATGCGATCGACGCGCTGTTTCCAGTTACCTGACTCTACCAGCAGCGGTACCACGAAAATACGGTAGTCACCTGTGGCTTCGTTTGCTGCACGTTCTGTTTCTGTACGTATAAGCGGATGCAATATGGCTTCGAGCTTTAGTTTTTGCGCCGTATCGGCAAACACCAGTTGCCGTATGCCAGCCCTGTCCATCGCACCATCTGCGGTAATAAATGCATCACCAAATTGCGCACGTATGGCAGGAATAGCCAGGCCGCCAGGCGTCGTCAGCTGATGGGCGATCAGGTCGGTATCAATCAGTGCTGCGCCCAACTCGCCCAGCATATTGGCAATCGTGGTTTTTCCGCTGCCTATACCGCCTGTCAGGCCTAGTGAAAAAACAGGCGTGGAATTGTCAGCCATGCCAGCCATCCCAGCCATCACAAAGTGCTCAGATAAAAATCGACAATTTGCCGGCCCCAGATCAGTGCTATCAAACCTGCACCGGTCAGGTAGGGGCCAAACGGTATTTCTGTTTCCCAGCCAAATTTCTTGGAGATAATTTGTCCTATGCCTATGACCGAGCCTACCAGGGTCGATAATAAAACAATAACTGGCAACATGCTCCAGCCCATCCAGGCACCAAAGGCTGCCAGCAGCTTGAGATCGCCGTAGCCAAAGCCGGGTCTGCCACGCAGTTTTTCATAAATCCAGTTGATTATCCATAGCGACATATAACCTATGGCGGCGCCCAGTACGGCGTCTTTCAAGCTAGCAAAACCGCCGTAGGCATTCAACAACAGGCCCAGCCACATCAGACTCAGGGTCAGGTCATCCAGCAGCAATTTATGGTCTATGTCGATGAAGGTCATGGCGATCAGAAACCAGACAAAGACCACCGCACTCATGCCCACCACGCCGCTGCCAAAATGCCAGATCATGCCGGCAGTGAGCAGGCCCGTCAGGGCTTCTATCAGGGGATAGCGTATGGAAATTTTGGCCTTGCAGCCCGTGCATTTGCCACCAATGACGAGGTAGCTGATGATGGGTATATTTTCCAGTTCCGTGATCTTGTGCCCGCAATGCGGGCAGGCAGAGCGAGGCAGCATCAGGTCAAACCTGTCCTGGTGCGGCAATGGCTCCTGCCTTTGCTCTGCGACAAAATTATCCACTTCACGCAGATACATTTTAGGCAGGCGATAAATCACCACGTTCAGGAAACTTCCTATCAGCAGTCCCAATAGCCCGAAGGCTATTGTGGACAATCCATGCTGCGGACCTGCAAATAAAAACGTCTCAATCATCCTGCGACCGAACCCATTTTGAAGATAGGCAAGTACATGGCAACCACCAGACCACCAATGACCACACCCAGAATCACCATGATGATAGGTTCCATCAGACTCGACAGGGCGGCAACGGCTTCATCGACTTCATCTTCATAAAAATCGGCAACCTTGCCCAGCATCTGGTCTAGTGCACCAGATTCCTCACCAATCGCCACCATTTGCGTGACCATGGGAGGGAAGACATTGGCATTCTGCATGGCGACAGTCAGGCTGGTACCAGTACTGACTTCAGTCTGGATCTTGATGGTTGCATCCAGATACACGGCATTACCGGCAGCTCCACCAACGGAATCCAGGGACTCAACCAAAGGCACACCAGCGGCAAACATAGTGGCCAGCGTGCGTGTCCAGCGGGCGATGGTTGCTTTTTTGATCACATCACCAAAAATCGGTGCCTGCAACAACGCTCTGTCCATGAATTGTTGCATCTTCAATGAGCGACGCCATGTCTGCATGAAGAAGTAAATGCCGCCAAACAAGCCACCAAAGATGATGTACCAGTATTTGACGAAATTGTCCGAGATGTTCATGACGATCAGGGTAGGCGCTGGCAACTCTGCACCAAAGCTGCTGAAGGCCTGTTTAAACGCCGGAACCACCCAGATCATGATAACGGCGGTAACGATAAAAGCGATACCCAGAATGGCGATAGGGTAAGTCAGAGCTGATTTGATCTTGCCCTTGATGGCCATGGTCTTTTCTTTGTACAGCGCCAGGCGTGTCAGCAAGTCTTCCAGAATACCGGCTTGCTCACCTGCACCCACCAGATTGCAAAACAAGGGATCAAAATACAGGGGGAACTTGCGGAAAGCCGCGTTCAGACTGGTCCCGGTTTCTACGTCGCCACGGATATCCTGCAATAATTTGGAGACGGAAGGGTTGCTATGGCCTTTGGACACAATATCAAAAGACTGCAACAGCGGTACGCCTGCCTTCATCATCGTTGCCAGCTGGCGGGTAAACAGAGTGATGTCTTTGTCAGTAATCGCCTTGCCGGAGGTATAACTCTTCTTTTTTAACTTGGTAACAAGAATGCCTTGCCTGCGCAGGGTGGCATTCACAATGGCTTCACCGCCAGCGCGCGTTTCACCCCTGACGACCTTGCCAAATTTGTCCTTGCCTTCCCAGGCGTACAACTGCTCCTTGGGTTGCCCTGCTTTTGCTGATTTTGCCAGATTGGTTGCCATATTAATTTTCTCTTATTATTCGTTGGTACATCCGAGGACTTCCTCGAGGCTGGTCAGTCCTTGTCTGACTTTCATCAATCCGGATTGCCGTAAATTTCTGATGCCTTCACGCTGCGCCTGCTCTTCAATATCCAGCGCACCGGCGCTGGCCAGAATCAAGCGTTCTATGGGTTCGGAAATAGGCATCAACTGGTAGATACCGACCCGGCCTTTATAGCCGCCGCCATTACAGCGTTCGCAGCCCACCGGACCATAAGGTTTCCAGGTGCCATCAAGATCATCATCCTTGAAGCCAGCTGCCAGCAAGACTTCGTCGAGAATCTCAACCGGTTTCTTGCAAGTGCAAAGACGACGTGCCAGCCTTTGTGCCGTGATTAGAATGACAGAAGAGGCAATATTGAACGGTGCTACACCCATGTTCATCAAACGGGTCAGGGTTGCGGGCGCATCATTGGTATGCAGGGTAGAGAACACCATGTGACCCGTTTGCGCAGCCTTGATGGCGATATCAGCGGTTTCCAGATCACGGATCTCACCCACCATGATGACGTCAGGATCCTGACGCAGGAAAGACTTCAGAGCCACCGCAAAAGTCAGGCCAGCTTTGTCGTTGACATTGACCTGATTTACACCAGGCAAGTTAATCTCGGCCGGATCTTCGGCAGTCGAGATATTGATGCCAGGTTTGTTAATGACGTTAAGACAGGTGTACAGAGAAACGGTTTTACCAGAACCGGTAGGGCCGGTCACCAGCACCATGCCGTACGGGCGTTGTATCGCTTCCATCAGGATAGCTTTGTGGTCTGGGTCGTAACCCAGCGCATCAATACCCATCTGCGCTTGTGAACCGTCCAGGATACGCATTACGATCTTTTCGCCAAACAGGGTGGGCAAGGTGCTCACACGGAAGTCGATCGCCTTGTTGGCATTCAATTGCAATTTCATACGACCATCTTGCGGAACACGCTTTTCCGAGATGTCGAGTTTGGAGATAACCTTGATACGGGAAGACAACTTGTCTTTGATGGCCAGCGGTGGCTGGGCAATTTCCCTGAGCTCACCATCCACCCGGAAGCGTATGCGGTAGAATTTTTCGAAGGGTTCAAAATGCAAATCGGATGCGCCCAGATTAATCGCATCAATCAGCATTTTTTGCAGAAATTTAACGACAGGCGCATCATCAATTTCAGTAGCCTGTGCTTCAGCTGCTGCACCTGCGCCAAGATCATCTTCCTTGAATTCCAGCTCAAATTCATCGCCACCGATTTCATTGAGGCTTTGCTCTGACGACTTGCCCAGCTTATCCAGCAATTTGACTAGGGCATCGTGCTGCACGATGATAATGTCTATACCCAGGCCAGTCTGGAATTTGACTTGGTCCAAGGCAGAGTTATTGGTCGGGTCGGAGATCGCCAGCGATACTTTATTGCCTTTTTTGGCAATTGCAATCAGGCGCTGAGATTGCATGAGTTTTTGATCAACCAGCTTTTCCGGGATCTGTGACTCATTGATCAATGATAAATCCAGCAAGGGATAGCCAAAGGCATCTGAACAGAAGGTTGCAAGGTCGCGTGCGCTAACCGTGCCGCTCTGCGTCAGAGCATCAATAAAGCCGGTTTTGTCTGTCTGTGCTTTTTTACTGACAGTGTCAACCTGGGCGGCAGTCAATAAATTGGCCTGCGTCAACGCTCTCGCCAAGCCAGAGCTTGGCATCTGGGATGCTGAATTTGGTAAGACTGCGGACATAGGATCTTTTGAGTAAAATTTGCCAATACAATCAGTTGCCTTAGGATAATGCAACTAAGCCTGTTATTTGTAAAGTCGTTCCCCAGCGTACAGGCCGGGGAATGGGCAAAAAATGCAGCACTGTTACAACTGCATCGAGTTTTAAATCTATTTGCTAATGACGGCAAAGATCTACAGCTTCTTTACTCTGTATAGAATGTTTTCTGGTAAATTGCCACGCTGAATTTACCAGTCTTTTGTTTCCGCAGTGCCGCATGGATTTTAAGCAGGGATGCAATCCTGCTTAATTTTGTAACAATCTGTTAAATCCACGAATTTGTCGATTTAATGATTCCTTCCGACGGCGAAGGCGCAAAGCTTGATCATGGCCTGTTTATACTGATTGTCTGGCCAGGTCGAAATGGCTTTTGCGGCACGCTCAGCAGCTTTTACAGCTTCATTTTGCGTATATGCGAGAGCACCTGATTGCGTAATAGCAGCCAGTATCGCATCAAATTTGGATTCGTCACCATTTTCTATGCAAGCGCGTACCAGTTCGCGCTCTTCTGATGTGCCGTTTTTCATCAGATAGATCAGGGGCAGAGTGGGTTTGCCTTCGCGCAAGTCGTCACCGACGTTTTTGCCTATATCCTCTGCATTGCCAGAATAATCAAGAACGTCATCAATTAGTTGGAAGGCGGTTCCCAAAGACCGGCCATATTCGCCTGCGGCTTCGATTTCCGTTTGATTGGCACCCGCAATGAGGGCACCGATTTCTGCTGCTGCCTCAAACAGTTTGGCAGTTTTTGAGCGTATCACCTGCAGGTAGCGTTCTTCAGTCACGTCAGGGTCATGCATATTCAATAACTGTAAAACCTCGCCTTCAGCAATGACATTCGTCGCATCCGCCAATATTTGCATGATTTGCATGCTGTTGATGGATACCATCATCTGGAAGGCACGTGAATACAAAAAGTCACCTACCAATACCGAGGCAGCATTGCCAAACAGGGCATTGGCGGTCTTGCGGCCACGGCGCATGGAAGACTCATCCACCACGTCATCATGCAACAGCGTGGCTGTGTGTATGAATTCAACAATAGCGGCAAGTTCATGATGATGCTTGCCTTTATATTGAAAGGCATTCGCTACCAGCAAGACCAGTACTGGGCGTATGCGTTTGCCACCAGCGCTGATGATGTATTCGGCGATCTGGTTGACCAGGGCAACTTCAGAATGCAATTTGTTGCGAATTGCCTGATTCACTTCGTCCATATCGACGGCGATCAGTTCAGTGATGGGGTTTTGGTTATTTGTGGCAGACAAGGGAGAACCTGCATAAGAATCCGGGATGACCGCGATTATACGATGCAGTGCTGGTATTTGCTTGAATTGCACCAGTTCTCTTGCACTTCACTCAGGTAGCACCATTCAATTGCCTGTTTGCTATAGGTGTGCTGAAAAAAATATGCAAATAGTCTTTGACGCGTTGAGCAGGATTATGTACAATTTGGGGTTTTCCCGACTTCCCGGATGCATTTTTGTCTGGCGGGGGAGAAAATTCTTAATTTTTATTTGATGAGGTTTCACATGTACGCGGTCATAAAAACCGGTGGCAAACAATATAAAGTTGTCGCTGGTGAAAAACTTAAAGTAGAACAGATACCTGCAGACATTGGCTCCGAAATCACCATTGATCAAGTGCTCGCATTGGGCGCTGGCGAGACCATTAAATTTGGTGCTCCATTGGTCGCAGGTGCTACGGTGCTGGCTAAGGTTATAGATCACGGTCGTCACGACAAAGTGCGCATTTTCAAAATGCGTCGTCGTAAGCACTATCAGAAACGTCAAGGCCATCGCCAAAACTACACTGAATTGCAAATCGTTTCTATCAACGGCTAATCTGTAGATCAGCAATCAATCTGTATAAGGAGCTAATTAAAAATGGCACACAAAAAAGGCGGCGGCACCACGCGCAACGGTCGTGACTCAGAATCAAAACGCCTTGGCGTTAAAGTTTACGGCGGCCAAACCATCAATGCTGGCGGCATCATCATTCGTCAACGCGGCACACGCGTACACGCTGGTGAAAACGTTGGTATGGGCAAAGATCACACTTTGTTCGCTCTGGTTAACGGCAAAGTACAATTCGCTATCAAAGGTGCAGCACGTCACCAGTTCGCAATTGTTGTTGCAGACGCAGCAGCGTAATGCTTTGAAGTAATTCAAAGCAGGGCGCAAGCCAGTATGATAAAAAGGCTCTGCCATCGGTAGGGCCTTTTTAGTTGGATCAGTCTCCGGTCCAGCTCATTGCGGCAATCCTTTACCGCAAGCTCACCTCTCCGTAAAAACCTGTTTGCGATCTGTAGCGAGCGAGCGTCAGCGGGAGTCAGAGTAACATAAAGCGCAGCGCAAAAAGCGGAGTGTACTTAAGTACATGAGCATTTTGAGCAGCACATGAGCCCCGATCACGCTCGCGCAGTAAGATCGAAAACAGGTTCTAAGTACACCACCCTGCACAGGCAGTTTGATGTTAGCCCTTTTAATTTGAAGAAATCCTGTATAAATTTATTGTTCCATCAGGTTACAAAAATTTATACAAGCTTTTTTAGGTGGTAAAAATGAAATTTATTGATGAAGCCCGTATCGAAGTAATCGCCGGCGATGGTGGCAATGGTGTGGCATCCTTTTGCCGTGAAAAATTCCGTCCATTTGGCGGCCCTGACGGCGGTGATGGTGGTCGTGGCGGCAGCATCTGGGCTGTAGCTGACCGTAATATCAACACCCTGGTTGATTATCGCTATTCCAAATTGCATAAAGCCAAAGATGGTGAAAATGGCCGTGGTGCAGACTGTTATGGCAAAGGCGCTGACGATATCCGTCTGCGCATGCCGGTTGGCACGCAAATTTGCGACAGAAATACCGATGAAGTCATCGCTGATCTGACTGAACATGGTCAGGAAGTTGAACTCGTTAAAGGCGGTGAGGGCGGCTGGGGTAATATCCACTTTAAAACTTCCACCAACCGTGCACCGCGTCAGCGCTCTGATGGTAAAGAAGGTGAACGCCGTGAATTGCGCCTTGAATTGAAAGTACTGGCTGACGTAGGTCTGTTGGGTTTGCCAAATGCCGGTAAATCGACTTTCATTACTGCGGTATCGAACGCACGCCCAAAAATTGCTGATTATCCTTTCACGACCCTGCATCCTAATCTGGGTATGGTCCGCGTCAGCCATGAAAAAAGCTTCGTCATCGCCGACATTCCTGGCCTGATTGAAGGCGCTGCTGATGGTGCAGGTCTGGGCATACAGTTCCTTAAGCATTTGCAACGCACAGGCTTGCTCTTGCACATTGTTGATCTGGCACCGTTTGATGAAGCCGTCGATCCTGTCAAAGAAGCCAAGGCCCTGATCAAGGAATTGCGTAAATACGACGAAAGCCTGTATGAGAAACCACGCTGGCTGGTACTCAATAAGCTCGACGTGCTGACTGAAGATGAGCGCAAGAAAAAGGTCAAAGACTTTATCAAGCGCTTTGCCTGGAAAGGCCCGGTCTTTGAAATCTCCGCCCTGAATCGCGAAGGTTGTGAAGAGCTGGTGACCGAGATCTATAAATATCTGGAAGAAAAGCGTACGCATGAACAGCGTTCGCAAGAAACCACGATGAAAGAAGAAGCGCAGGGTATCTTGTCCATTGATCCGGATGATCCGCGTTTTAAAGTAATAGAAGACTAAAAGAAAACCTGGTGAAAGCCAGGTTTTTTTACATCTGCCATCAATTACTCATTAATTGATCCTCAATGGCTACTCAATTGCTACTCAACTGCTAATCAAGCGCTACATCCCTTGGCGGATGGAATATGAATAATTATTTGATATTAAAATAATTTCTTTTTAATAATGAAAATCTCATAAAAAGTAGAATATAGCTTTTAAATATGAATTAAATTTAGATTGCAACGACAGTATCCATATAAAGTATAATTTTGATTTGTTTGCCACTTTCATGCGGCAACCTCGCCAAATTATATCCGTACTCATTTATGCAATCTGTCATTCAACAAGCAAAGCGCCTGATCATTAAAGTAGGTTCCTCTCTGGTCACCAATGATGGCAAGGGGCTGGACAAGCAAGCCATCGCCAGGTGGGCTGCCCAGATTGCAGGCCTGCGTGCCATGGGCAAGGAAGTGGTGCTGGTCAGTTCCGGTGCCATTGCCGAAGGCCGGCAACGCCTGGGTTTTGAAAAGCGGCCAACCGCCATCCATGAATTGCAGGCTTGTGCTGCGGTAGGCCAGATGGGCCTGGCGCAAATTTACGAAAGCAGTTTTCGTGAACACCAGCTAGGTACCGCACAAATCTTATTGACGCATGCCGACCTGGCAGATCGTGAACGCTACCTGAATGCGCGTTCCACCCTGTTCACCTTGCTGCGTCTGGGTATCGTCCCCATCATCAATGAAAATGACACGGTGGTCACGGATGAAATCAAGTTTGGTGACAATGACACCCTGGGTGCGCTGGTTGCCAATTTGATTGAAGCTGATGCCCTGATCATCCTGACTGACCAGAAAGGCCTATATACCGCTGACCCGCGCAAAGACCCGGATGCCACCTTCGTCCATGAAGCCAGGGCAGGTGACCTGGCGCTGGAAGCCATGGCGGGCGGTGCCGGTTCCAGTCTGGGTAGTGGTGGCATGCTGACCAAGATACTGGCAGCAAAGCGCGGCGCACGTTCTGGTGCACATACGGTCATCGCCTGGGGGCGCGAAGACAATGTCTTGCTGCGCCTGGCACAAGGTGAAGCCATAGGTACACAACTGATTTCGCAAATGGCACCAGTGGCAGCGCGCAAACAATGGATGATGGATCATTTACAGACTCTGGGCCAGGTCGTACTGGATGCCGGTGCAGTGCAAAAACTGACGCGTGAAGGCAAGTCCTTGTTGCCGATAGGGGTGCTGGATGTGCGCGGTGAATTCAGTCGTGGTGCTGTAGTTACTCTTTGCGATGAAGCGGGTACCTCAGTGGCCAGGGGTTTGATTAATTATTCAAGCGCGGATGCACGCCGCATCAAACGCCATGCTTCTTCTGAAATTGCATCCATACTTGGTTTTGTCGAGGAGTCCGAACTGATACACCGTGACAACCTGGTTTTGTTGTAAATTGAATATAACGCCGAGCATAAAAAATGGGCGCTGAATCTGAATTGATCCAGCGCCCATGTCATTTGTACACCTTGCTTATCTCTTGCTATTAGTAATACGAGGTTCTCTTGCCACGCAGCTTGTCCAGCAAGACACTGGCTTTACCTGCGATAGTTTTACCTTCGCAAAAATATTCTGAGAACAAAGTGGCGTGCTGTTTGTTGGCACCAGTGTTCGTGATGGTGTCCCATTGATTGCGGCGGGAACGTGACCATGTGCCATCAGGGCGGCCAAACGCATACAGCTTGACTTCATACGTCTGGCAACGCAGGCCTTCATAACTGATGTTTTTTGCGCCGCCAGAACTGGTGGCAACCAGGCTGTAGCGTATGGTGCCATCTGCTGCGACGGTCAGTGATTTGGTATCAATCGCGAAAGACTGGCTCGGGCTCTTGTAGAAATTCAAGAGGTTTTCAGCCTTCGGTGCTTCTGGCAATTGCAGCGCGACTTCGCGCCATTCCTTGTCTTCTTCCTCTTCATCTGCAGCAAAAGCCTGGCTGACAGGCAGCAAAGCCAGAGCGATGATGGCGAGATGGGGGAGATAGCGTAGTTTTTTATTCAACATAAATTATTTAGACTCTTCCGGCTCGGTTTTCTTGCAATCCTGATTTTTTTGCGCCTGCTGCATTGGTTGTGACTGTTGCGACTGTTGCTGATTGCGCAAATAACGGTTGCGGTTGGAATTGGGGTGGTCGGTACGGTGCACATAGCGTGACAATTCCTGCAGGGCCAGTTGATACACGCCGCGCTTGAATTCAATCACCACATCCAGTGGCACCCAATAGTCATGCCAGCGCCATGCATCAAATTCAGGATGGGTGCTGGCCCGCAGATTGACATCGCAATCACGGCCTATCATACGCAACAAAAACCAGATCTGTTTTTGCCCGCGATAATGCCCGCGGATTTCACGCTTGATAAAATGATCCGGCACTTCATAGCGTAGCCAGTCACGGGTACGCCCTATGACTTTGACGTGCTCAGGCAGCAAGCCGGTTTCTTCTTCGAGTTCCCGGTACATTGCCTGTTCCGGGGACTCGCCATATTTAATACCACCCTGGGGGAATTGCCAGGAATGCTCGCGCACCCGTTTTCCCCACCAGACTTCATTGTTGGCGTTTAGCAAAATTATGCCAACGTTAGGGCGAAAGCCTTCACGATCCAGCATGTTCAACCTCAAAACTTTCTGTGGCTAAACGGCTTGCTCCTGCAATAGATAGCGTAGAGAGCGTTTGTTTCGTCGCAAAATACCGTGTTTTTCGACGGACAGCCCCCTGGGAGGCGAACAAATCGCAGTTTCCTTCATCAAATGTGCAAAGAGTGGGCGCATTAGCCAGCTAATCCTTTAAAATTGAGTTGATTATAACCCTCCATTTAAAAAGAATCACTGTCATGCGTGCTACACGATTTTTTATTTCCACACTGAAAGAAGCTCCTGCCGATGCCGAGATCGTCAGCCATAAACTGATGATGCGTGCGGGCATGATTAAACGCCTCGGTTCCGGCATCTATAACTACATGCCCATGGGCTTGCGCATCATTCGCAAAGTAGAGAATATTGTTCGTGAAGAAATGAATCGCGCCGGTGCGATCGAGATGCTGATGCCGGTCGTGCAACCTGCAGAACTTTGGCAAGAAACTGGCCGCTGGGACAAGATGGGGCCAGAACTCATGCGCGTCAAAGACCGCCATGGCCGTGATTACATCATCCAGCCGACTTCTGAAGAAGCGATCACGGACGTCATACGCACAGAAATCCGCTCTTACCGCCAACTGCCTGTGAACTTTTATCACATCCAGACCAAGTTCCGTGACGAGCGCCGCCCACGTTTTGGCCTCATGCGTGGTCGTGAATTCACCATGAAAGATGCCTATTCCTTTGACCGCGATGTCGAAGGCATGCAAAAGTCTTATGAAATCATGTACGACGCCTACACCCGTATTTTCCAGCGCTTTGGCCTGGAATTCCGCGCGGTAGCTGCTGATAACGGTGCGATTGGTGGCTCTGGCTCTCATGAATTCCACGTCATTGCCGACACTGGTGAAGACGCGTTGGTGTATTGCCCTACCTCTGACTACGCCGCCAATATGGAAGCGGCAGAGGCCTTGCCTACGCAAACCAGCCGCCCAGCCGCTGCTAGTGCGCTGACCAAGACGGCCACGCCTGGTAAAGCCAAGTGTGAAGATGTCGCGCAATTGCTCAATATTCCGCTGGAAGCTACGGTCAAGTCCATCGTGCTGGCAGTTGATGCTGAAGTTGATGCTGAAGTTGATGCTGAAAAAGACAGTGGCAAACCAGCACAAATCTGGCTGTTGCTGTTGCGCGGCGATCATGAACTCAATGAAGTCAAGGCAGGCAAGATAGCCGGCATGGCGAATTACCGTTTTGCGACTGAGGCTGAAATTGTCGAATATTTCGGCACCAAGCCAGGCTACCTCGGTCCTATAGGTACAAAAAAACCAGTCAATATCGTCGCTGACAGAACCGTCGCCAACATGGCTGACTTTGTTTGTGGCGCGAATGAAGCTGACTTCCATTTCACCGGTGCCAACTGGGGCCGTGATTTGCCTGAGCCAGCAGTTGCTGATTTGCGCAATGTTGTCGCTGGTGATCCTTCACCAGATGGCAAAGGTGTACTCGCCATACAGCGCGGTATCGAAGTAGGCCACGTATTCCAGCTTGGCACCCGCTATTCCGACGATATGAAAGCCAGCTTTCTTGATGTGAATGGCAAGCCACAATTGCTGCAAATGGGTTGTTACGGCATAGGCGTTACCCGCATCCTGGGTGCAGCGATAGAACAGAATTTTGATGACAAGGGCATCATCTGGCCAACGGCGATTGCACCGTTTGAAGTCGTCATCTGCCCTATGGGCATGGACCGCAGTGAAGCCGTCAAGGCTGAGGCTGAATCGCTGTATGAGGCTTTGCTGGCAGCTGGCATCGACGTCATACTGGATGACCGTGGCGAGCGCCCTGGTGCCATGTTTGCTGACTGGGAACTGATAGGCGTACCGCACCGTGTTGTCATCGGTGACCGTGGTCTCAAAGAAGGCAAACTTGAATATCTGGGCCGTCGCGATACTGAAGCCAGCAATGTGCCTGTGGCCGAGATGCTGGCCTTCATTCAGGCCAAAATGGCAGATAAATAAGCCGCAGGATGAAGTATTTTTTCTTGCGCTTTTGCGTCTGGTGCAAAGGAAGAGTGAGCGGTAGCAGCAAGTTTGATCTGCAAGCCATGCAAGTCACACGGCTTATCACACGGGTTATTTGCGAAGGATGGAGAAAATCCATCCTTAAGACGGCAATCTGCCTGTTGGCTTTTTCTGTGTTACCGGCGCAAGCCGGTAATCAAAAAGAAGAAGCCATGGCAGACTCTGTGCGTCTTGCTCTGGCCAAAGCTGTGTCTGACTCCACGCCACCTAAGCCCACGTTTGCCAATATTGACGAACGTATCAAATACCTCAACTGGCAGGGGGAGATGGCTACCCGCCTGAAGCGCCGCATCCCCGATTTGCAGACCCGCAAGGAATTGCTGGATGCCATCTGGTATGAATCCAAGCGCGCTGGCCTGGATGTCGCCATGGTCATGGGGTTGATACAGGTAGAATCCGCCTTTCGCAAGTACGCGACTTCGGTCGTTGGTGCGCGTGGCTATATGCAGGTCATGCCTTTCTGGTCGCGCGTGATTGGCGATGGCGATGCGAAAAAGCTGTTCCAGATGCAAACCAATCTGCGTTACGGCTGTTCGATTTTGCGCCTGTACATCGATATGGAAAAAGGTGATCTTTATCTGGCATTAGGTCGCTACAACGGCAGCCGTGGCCGTCCTGAGTATCCCAAGGCCGTGCTATCCAACTGGAAAAACTGGGAATTCACCAGCTGATTTATTTGCTGAGTAAAATCAGCTTCGCTATTCAGGTAGCAATTAGCGCTACCTCTGGTCTTGTAAAATAGTCCTTTGCATAAATGACGGGTCAAGTATGACCGGGCATTCCAGAATGCCCGGTCATATTCAGGATTACACCAAGGCCCGACATGCAGGCACTCTTTTATCATGATTATCATGAAGAATTTGGCAGTACAGACTGGCGCAAATTATTGCGTTCTCGCTGGCAATTGCTGCTTGCTGTATTGTCGGTTCATCTCTTGTTAATCCTGTTGTGGCCCAGCATCGTCAGGCATAAAAATGAAGTCAGCACGCCGCTGGCTTTTGTAGTGCGCATGCTGGAAGCACCCGCACAGCGCAAGCCAGAACAGACTGTGCCTGTGATCAAACCAGCGATATCACCCAGCCAATTGCAGGCTCCAAATAAACACCGCACTCCGGTGGTGTCAACCAGCCCCGTTACGCCGGTTAACAATGATGCAGGTACGGGTATCACTGTTGCACCTGTCCCTGCAGCGAATACAGAAACCAGCACACCGATATTAAGTGGTGACAGTCCTGTCGTGATCCAGCGCGACATCAGCAAAGTCATCAAACAGGTAGAGCGCGAAATGCCAAACCGCATCCTGACCGATATCAAGCCAGAAAAGTCATCGATGGTGCAATTTGGTATTAATGTCGCCGCCGCTGCGCGTCCGCGTGGTACCAGCTATCAGAACATCATCATGTCAGATGGCACCGCCATGACCAAAGTGACGACACCAGGCGGCACGTATTGTGTGATCGGTGCAAAACCGGGAGCAGACTTCACCAGGTCACCCGGCATACGGACTGTCAGTTGCGGTAGTTACTGAGAAGAGGCCCGGTTCATGCTGACAGTCCCTTATCATTCGTCTGTTCAACGCAATGAGTGGCAGATACTGCTTGGCATAATTGTGCTGCACGCTGGCTTGTATCTGTTGTGGCCGCAGTTGAACGCACTGCATAAAGATGAGCTAATGCCAGTAAATAGCGGCAGCCTGATTTTTTTGAAGCAGCCTGAGCAAGTGAAACTGCCCGATACGTCACCAGCCAGGCAGGATGGAACAGAGTCATCCCGCCCCAGCAGGGCTATGCCAGCTCTACGGCAAAGTTCTACTATCTATGATCAGGGAAAATCTGCCAGCGACCAGCCGCTGTCGATGCCGCCAGTCGAAAAAGAGCCTGCAAGTCTTGAAGCTGACAGGTCTGTTGTTGGCAAGTCGCTTAACCGTGATACGCGGGAGATTATCAACGGTCTCAAAAAAGATTTTCAATACCGTGACCAGGTCAGCGCCAAATCAGCGCCTGCGGCGATGGAAAAATTTGGTGCCGCAGTTCAGTCATCTTCCACCGTCATGCGTGAAAGCTATAAGCACGAAGTGCATATACTTGGTGATGGGCGGCCAGTCTCAAAAGTGATCACGCCATTTGGGACTTATTGCATTTTGCACCGCAAACCCGGTGAGATTATTGGCAATGAGCTGGCTACTATACCTGTGACCTGTGGTAATTTGTAAACTAGGGGTTGAGTAGTGGGGAATAGTTTCCTATTCCTGGTGAGATGACATTACCTCAGATGTCCGTGCACATCTGAGGTATGCAGTCAATTTGTGACGTGTATCCGCAAGAGCCTAGGCTGGAACCAAATTGATGTCGATGAGACGCTCAGTTCCATTGCGTATGATTTTCAGCGTGAACTTGCCCTGAGGTGGGGAAGCTGCCTGCAAAAGTTCATAGGCATGTTTGCTGTTGATGACCGTGGCGCCATTGATTTCGATGATGACATCGCCAGGTAAAACATTCGCTATAAAAGCCGGCGATTCTTCCCGCACGATGTCAACGATAGCCCCTGTGTTGCGCTCCAGGTTTTTTCTGAGCTCAGGTGTCAAGTCCAGTGCGACTACGCCCACACGCGGTTTTCTTGTCGATTTGACGAAATAAACGGCGGCCTGGTTATAGCGTTGCTGTTCCGTCGTCAAAGGGACGACAGTCGTGCCATAAGTAGTGCTGGTACCCGAGTAATTGGCACTGCCCCCGGTGCCATTGACCGTACCTGATGAATAGGTGGTTTTGTTATTGGGCAAGAAAAGCGGGGTCGTAATCGTTCTTGTACCAGCAAATTTGGACGAGAACAGCACCATGATCGCGCCGTTTTCTTGCGCTTGTTGAATCATGCCGCGCTCAGATTCCTTTTGTCCGTTGAAAGAGGACTCACCAACCACGATATAGCCTTTTGAGCGGGCTATTCTTACGTCTCTTGCCAAATCGTCTGATGCAAAAATTTTGGGCGTATCATTTGGTGCCAGGGTTTGTACATCCGGCAGTGTTTTCGCGTCTACATAAGGTTTATAGAATTTCTGGTGACCGCTGACACAGCCGGACAGGATAACAGCAAGGGTGAGAATGAGGATGCGACATTGCATAAGGAGCTCCATTATTATTGAGGACATCTGTCGCTACAACATGCGAGCCGGGTAATGAGCACAACAGCCTGTAAGACCAGCCCAGGAGCTTGTCTGGTGTTTCAGACTGGGGGCGTTTATCTTTTTTTGTTCGCAAGAAGCACCGCAGAGTAAAAGATTTTATCAATTAATCTTTACGCTGACCATATGGCATCAATGGATATGTAGAGGTGAGACTTCAAGGATCAGTCAAGGATAGCATGTAGATGCCACGGATTTTTCATTCTAGGTGCGCACCAGGAATCTGCAAAAACAAAAATGCCCGCGCTATGCGGGCATTTTTGTTTGGGATGGGACTAACTGCTTCCCTTTAAGTTTCCCAAAGCAACTGCGGAAACCTGTTCCTGAAAATCAGGACAGATGGCCGGAAATGAGTTTAGTCATTTCAAACATGGACACTTGTTTTTTGCCATCGAAAACGGCTTTCAACTTGTCATCCGCGTTGATGTTGCGTTTGTTTGCTTCATCTTGCAGTTTGTGTTTCTTGATGTATTCCCATACTTTTTTAGTGACTTCAGTACGAGGAATTGCTGCTGCACCGATGACTGCTGCCAGAACTGGGGAGATCGTCATAGGTTTCATGAACGCTGCATTTGGCTTGCGTGCTGCTGCTGGCTTTGCGGCTGCGGCTTTTTTAGGAGCTGCTGCTTTTGCTGCAGGTTTCGCTGCTGCTGCCTTTGGAGCTGCTGCCTTTGCTGCCGGTTTGGCTGCTGGTTTAGCCGCTGGTTTGGCTGCCGGTTTTGCTGCTGGTTTTTTTGGTGCTGTTGCCATAAATAGCCTCCTTCACAAATTTCGTGGACGGAGCTTTGATCGTTTTGAAAAGCTCCTGCATTGCGTCACTTCACGCATCGCTAATAGTGGTGCGGTTTTTACAGGGATGCAAGTGTTTTTTGCGGGTTTTTAGTGAAAAAGTGCAGGAATTTGCCTGTCGTTGGATTTACGCATAAAAAAATGCCGGATTAGCGCCATTTTGGCTGCTATCCGGCATTTTTTCATAGAGGGAAATATGAACAGAAATACTGAGAAAATTCAGCGTTTTCCGGGCATCATTCCCTTCATGCCACGCAACATCTTCATCATGCCGCCACCACGTAATTTCTTCATCATAGACTGCATTTGTTCAAACTGGGCCAGCATGCGGTTGACTTCCTGTATCTGTACACCGGCACCTGCGGCGATACGACGCTTGCGCGAAGCCTTGATCAATTCCGGCTTGGATCTTTCTTGCGGTGTCATGGAATTGATCATGCCTTCCATGCGGCGTACCTGCTTTTCCGCCTGATCCATATTCGCGCCGCTGGCTGCCTGTTGCATTTGCGCTGGCAACTTGTCCATCAGGTTGGCCAGGCCGCCCATGTTCTTCATCTGCGAAATCTGCATCTTGAAGTCGTTCATGTCGAACTTGCCGCCATCCTTGATCTTGTGCGCCAGATCCTGTGCGGCTGCCACGTCCATACCTTTTTGGGCAGATTCCACCAGCGCCAGGATGTCACCCATGCCCAGGATACGATTGGCCATGCGGGTGGCATCGAAAGATTCCAGGCCATCGAGTTTTTCAGCAACACCAACAAACTTGATCGGTTTACCTGTGATATGACGTACTGACAGCGCAGCACCGCCACGTGCGTCGCCATCAAGTTTGGTCAGTACCACACCTGTCAAAGGCAGGGCATCATTAAAGGCCTTGGCAGTATTAACGGCATCCTGACCCAGCATGGCATCGACCACGAACAGGGTTTCTATCGGTTTGACGGCAGCGTGGACGGCAGCAATCTCTTGCATCATCGCTTCATCTATACCCAGGCGACCTGCAGTATCGATGATCAGCACATCGTGATAATGCTTCTTGGCGTAATCCAGTGCAGCCAGGGCGATATCCACTGGCTTGTCCGTCGGCAGGGATGGGAAAAAGTCTGCGCCAACCTGCGCTGTCACCGTCTGCAACTGGCCTATCGCGGCAGGACGGTACACGTCGGCAGAAACGGTTAATACCTTTTTCTTTTTTTGCTCTTTCAGATATTTGGCCAGCTTACCGACCGTCGTGGTTTTACCCGCACCCTGCAAACCTGCCATCAGGATGATTGCCGGTGGCTGGCAGTTAAAACTCAGTTGAGATGCTTCTTCACCCAGGTCGGCACCCATCAGGGCGGCCAGTTCTTTTTGTACCACGCCAACCAGAGCCTGACCCGGTGTCAGGGAAGAAATGACTTCTTCACCCATGGCTTTTTCTTTGACGCGGGCGATCAGTTCACGTACTGCGGGCAGGGCAACGTCTGCCTCCAGCAAGGCCATGCGCACTTCACGCAACATGTCGGCGGTATTGGATTCGGTCAGACGGGCTTCGCCGCGCATGGTCTTGACGACTTTGGCTAGGCGCTGGGTTAGATTATCGAGCATGTTGGCTTAGGGGGATATTAAGAAAATTTCAATAGGGCGGTGCTCACTGCTGCCTGCAACAGGCGGTAGCAGCAGTTCAGTGGCAACAACAGCAGGCATTTTACCTGAAGCCGTGACAGAGTCTGGCATTTCGCCTGTTTCAAGCTGATGTATAGAGTAGATGTGGTCAAAATTCTGAAAATCCAGAATTATTTCAAATGTCTGTGCGGATTTTCAGACGCATGAGGGATACTACTGATATATTTTACTCAAAAAATCAGTTAAAAGCGGGGTGCGGGCTTTCATTCGTGCTTGGTATGAAGTCTGCTAATAAGAGCGCTATCCCAGAGCTTGTTACAAAATCAAGATGGCTGCACATTCTGCAATGTCAGCCAGGTTTTGTCGCCAGTTCAAAAATAGACGCTCAATAATCTGGAGACAATCATGAGACGACTTCATCTTGCCTGGCGCCTGCCACGCATACTTACCCTGTGCACCCTGATTGCTACGTCTGGCTACAGCCTGGCAGAGGAAGGTGTCACTGACAGTAGCATATTGATAGGACAGACCGTAGGCCTGACCGGGCAGATTGCCGGGCCGGTCAAAGAAATGAATGCAGGCGCTGCCGCTTATTTCAACCAGATCAACAAGAATGGCGGCGTGCATGGCCGCAAGATAGAGCTGCACATCGTCGATGACAAGTTTGATCCCGTGATTGCCGCTGCCAATGCCGAGACACTGATCAAAAAAGACCATGTCTTTGCCTTGTTCCAGTCGCGCGGCACGCCGCATACCCAGGCTATCCTGCCTGTGCTGGCGTCCAGCAAGGTGCCGCTGGTGGCACCGAGTACTGGTGCGGCAGTGTTTCATAACCCGGTTAACCGCTATGTATTCAATGTCAGGGCCAGGTATCAGGATGAGGTGAAAAAGGCTGTTGAGCAGTTTTCTACGATAGGCCTCAAAGATATCGCCATCCTGCATGTCGATGATACTTTTGGTGGCGACGGCCTGATCGGTTTTACCACTGCGATGGACAGCTTTAAACTCAAGCCTTCTCTGGTCAGCAAGTATGACAGGGCAAAACCTGACGTGCCCAAGGCGGTAGATGAGGTCGTCAAATCTCCAGCCAAGGCGCTCATCATCGTTGGTTCTGCCACCACCGTGGCAGAACTGATCCGTGGTTTGCGTGCCAAAGGCAGCACCGTCCAGATCATGACCTTGTCGAATAATGCTTCACAGTCCTTCATTGATTCCCTCGGGCCGGTAGCAACTGGCGTGATGGTGTCACAGATTATGCCTGCTCCACATCTGGTATCTTCTACTCTCGGGCAAGAATTCAAGACCATCGCCAAGGACAATGGCGTGCCGCCATCTTATGCGGCGATGGAAGGCTTCGTCTCTGCAAAGTTACTGGTAGAAGGTTTAAAGCGGGCAGGCAAGGGCCTGACGCGGGAAGGTCTGATACGCGCGCTGGAATCCATGCACAAGGTTGATCTGGGTGGTGTCACAGTCACTTATAGTGACCACGACCACAGCGGCAGTGAGTTTGTTGATCTGACGATGATAGGGCGGGATGGCAAGTTCTTGCGCTAATGTATGCCTCAGTGCGAAAACACGGAATGCGTAGCAGTGATAATCCGGGTTTTCGCATCGCGTTTGCATAAACTCATATGAAAACTTGAATGAAATCAGTTGTTTACTAAAATTCTCGTGCTGGCACAATATCTGCTAATCAGTACGCGTAGGAAAAATCAAATCAAACCCAGGAGACAAAGATGTTCAAAAAGATTTTGCTTGCCAGCCTTATTACTTCCGGATTGTTTGCCAGTGCTGCCCAGGCTCAGGAGGTTGTCAGGCTGGGTAACCTGAAATTCGCTCATTACGGCGCAGTTTCCTATATCAAGGAAATCGCTCCCAAATGCGGTATCAAGGTAGAAGAGCGCGTATTCGCCAAAGGCCTGGATGCCATGCAGGCCGTCATTGCAGGCGAACTGGATGTCGGTGCAGTATCTTCAGAAGCAGTGATTTCTGCCCGTGCCAGTGGTACACCTATCTATCTGGTGGCAGGTTTCGCCAAGGGTGGTGCCCGTCTGGTTGGACGTGCAGACCTGGGCATGAAGACTGTCAAGGATTTAAAAGGCAAGAAAGTTGGCGTCACCCGTGGCGGTATCCAGGACATCTTGCTGGCAGCCGAACTGGCACAAAATGGCCTGACGTATTCTGATCAGCCAGGTAAGGATGTACAAATCATTTACCTCGGTTTCCCTGACCTGAACCAGGCTCTGTTGGGTAAGAATATCGACGCTATCATGCAGTCTGAACCTTATTCTTCCCAGGCTATCAACAAAGGCTTTGGCAATGAAATCATCAAGCCTTACGATACCCCGATAGGCGAACCAGTCCGTACCATGGTTATGACCGAGAAGTTTTATAAAGAACGTCGCCCGGTTGCAGAAAAATTCATGCGCTGCTTTGTTGAAGCGACCAAGACCTTTATCGACAATAAGGAACTGGCTGAAAAATATGTGCGTGAAAACATGTTCAAGGGCCAGGTCAGCCATGAAGATTTTGTCAATGCCATAGAGAACTCACCTTACTCTTATGATGTGACGGCAGAGCACATACAGATCACCACTGATCTGATGCAAAAATATGGCGTGGGCAAAATGGCCAAACCGCCAGTCGCCAAGGATTGGGTAAAAACCGATCTTCTGGAACAAGCTAAGAAGAGCCTGAACATAAAATAGGCATCAAGTATGTCTTTAGTTTGAGCAAAGGGTGAGCACGTTCTCTTGAGCAGTCAGCTCACCCTGCTCCACAATCCTTGAAGGAAAAATCATGAAATTCAAATGGCGTGAAATTGGCGCGGGGCTGATTGTGCCCGTTATTCTGATTGCGATCTGGCATGTAGTGACCAGCATGGGCTGGGTCAATGCCCAGGTCTTGCCTACGCCGATGGCGGTAGTAAAAAAATGGATAGAGTATGCATCTCCTTATGAAGCCAGAGATGCGGCAACAACGAGCTGGCTGGCCTGGGCTTTTTCGGGTGAGTTGATACGCGACACCATGGGCAGTATGTACCGTGTGCTGGTTGGCTTTGTGGTTGGTGCAGGTCTGGCATTGCCGCTAGGCCTGGCGATGGGTTCCAGCCAAAGGATGTATGCATGGATGAATCCCCTGATTCAGGTTTTGCGCCCAATACCACCGATTGCCTATATCCCGTTGTCGATACTGTGGTTTGGTCTGGGTAATCCACCAGCCATCTTCCTGATCGCGATCGGCGCATTTTTCCCGGTATTGATGAACACCATCGCCGGTGTCCGCCATGTTGATGGCATCTATATCAGGGCAGCACGAAATCTGGGTGCCAGCCAGACCACCATGTTTGTACGCGTCATGTTGCCAGCAGCTGTACCTTATATCTTGTCTGGTGTACGTATCGGTATAGGTACAGCTTTTATCGTGGTCATCGTTTCGGAAATGATTGCTGTGAATAATGGTCTGGGTTTCCGCATACTTGAGGCGCGTGAGTATTTTTGGTCTGACAAGATTATTGCAGGCATGATCAGCATAGGTTTGCTGGGTCTGGCAATTGATCTGGCGATGAATAAATTGAATAACTATTTGCTGCGCTGGCACCGTGGATTGGAGAACTGAAATGAACCTGACTCATATCAAAATTGAAGGCGTAAATAAAATCTTCAAAACGGCTGACAAAGAAGTCGTGGCTTTGCGTGATATTAATCTGGAGATATCTGAAGGAGAGTTCGTCTGTCTGCTCGGTCCTTCTGGTTGCGGTAAATCAACTTTGCTTAATGCCGTTGCCGGGTTTGCACTGCCAACTTCAGGCACGATTACCGCCAATAATACCGTTGTCAAAGCGCCTGGTCCTGACCGTGGCATGGTGTTCCAGGAATATGCATTGTTCCCCTGGATGACTGTAGAGCAGAACATCGCCTTTGGTCTGGAAATCAAGGGTATGGCCAAGGCTGAGATACAGCAGCGTGTCGCCAGCCTGCTTGGCATGCTGGGTCTGAGTGACTTTAAAGCGCGCTTTCCCAAGGATTTGTCTGGCGGTATGCGTCAGCGCGTTGCAATTGCCCGTGTATTGGCGCTGGATTCGCCTATCATGTTAATGGATGAACCTTTCGGTGCGCTGGATGCTTTGACACGCCGCAACTTGCAGGATGAATTGCTGCGCATCTGGTCAGAACTGAAGAAAACCATCATCTTCGTGACCCATAGTATAGAAGAGGCAATTTACCTGGCTGACCGTATCGTTGTCATGACTTACCGGCCAGGTACGGTGAAAAAAGACCTGATCGTTGAACTGCCACGTTCGCGTGATCCTTCTGATCCTGGCTTCAATGCCTTGAAGCGTGAACTTGGTCAGTTGGTCATGGAAGAGCAGCAAAGACATCACAATGATGAATTGAAGATGGCGGCAGTAGATTAAGCAGCAAGCTGGAGGCAGGAAGTAAGGAGTAAGAAGTTAGAAGTAGAAACGCGGGCGCGCCCATAAAAACATAAGGAGAGACATCATGCTGAAATTCGTACGAATGGTAGTAGCGGGATTGGTTTTCTTGTTGGGCGCGTCCAGTCATGCGCAAAATGCCCATGGCACGGCTCCTGAGGCAGTCGCCATGGTGCAAAAAGTGATTGCCAGTATCAAGGCGAACGGCAGGGACAAGACTTTTGCTGACGTCAATAATTTGCAGGGGCCTTTCCGTGACCGCGACCTGTATGTCACCATCAATGATATGAATGGCAAGAATCTGGCCCATGGTGCAAATGCCAAAATGCAGGGCAAGGACTTGATGGATTTAAAAGATGCCGATGGCAAGCTGTTTGTGCGTGAACGTATGGAGCTCGCCAAGGCCAAGGGTAAGGGCTGGCAAGACTATAAGTTCGTCAACCCTGTCTCGAAACAGATAGAGCAAAAATCCATGTACTTTGAAAAGTATGAAGACATTGTTATCAACTGCGGTATTTATAAGTAAGAGCTTGTGACGGCGCCGCGTACTGACAGTGCCCATAGGCGGCGCCTGATCTTTATTTGTGTGGCGGCGGTAAGTATTGCGCTGGTGGTCGCCAGTTATTTTGTGGCGGCCAGCATTGCCAGGGACAATAGCCGTCAGGCCGGTGACAGGCAGTTGCAGATCATTGCGCTGGATATTGAGTCTGTACTTGAGCGCTACGAAACTCTGCCTTTTGCGATTTCTTATCTGCCCATGACGGCAGAGGCTTTGTTGCACAAGGAAGATGGCAAGCTGACGCAGGCCCTGAACCTGAGTTTACAAGAACTGGCAGAGCAAGCCAAAGTTGCCGCCATCTACCTCATGGATGTGCAGGGTAATACTATCGCCGCCAGTAACTGGAATACTGCACAAACCTATCTGGGCCAGAACTTTGCTTTCAGGCCGTATTTTTCTGAAGCCTTGAAGCAGGTCAAGCCTGGCCATTTTTATGCGATAGGCAATACCACCAATATTCCCGGTTATTTTATTTCCCAGCCAGTCTATCCACCCGGCAGCAAACGTGGCAACAAACGTGGCAGCCAGGCACCGATAGGCGTGATCGCCGTCAAGATTATCCTCAACGAATTTGAGCAAGCCTGGGGTAGTAGTGAAGAACCCATCGCACTCAGCGACAGGCATGGCGTCGTGTTTTTAAGTAATCGCGCTTCCTGGAAATACCACAGCCTGCAAAACCTGTCTCCCGCTGTGCAGCAGGATTTGAAAGCCACTTTGCAATACGGTGGCAAGCATATAGAAGCCATTGCCCAATTACCGCTGAAAGACAAGAAAGGTTATGACGAGTATCTGCAAAGACCGATAGGGCGTTTGAACTGGCAGTTAATGTTATTCCCGGAGCAAGGCAAAGTCACGCGCGCGGGTTTGCAATCTGCGCTGGTAGTGGCTTTGATACTCGGTATAGCGCTGGCTTTTGCTGCCGTGTTTGACCAGCGCCGCCGCAGGCTGGAAGAAGGCCGCCTGGCGCAGCGTGCCTTGAAGAAAGCAGCAGATGAACTGGAGCTGCATATCGCTGAACGCACCCGGCAATTGACGCAGGCGAATGCCGAACTTGAAAGCCGTTACCTGACACTCAAGCAGACTGAAAACCTGCTGCGCTCTACCCAGAATGAAATGGTGCAGGCTGGCAAACTGGCCATGCTGGGCCAGATGGCTACCGGCATCACCCATGAATTGAACCAGCCACTGACCGCAATACGCGCCTTTGCCGATAACGCCATTACCTTCATGAACCGCGGCAAGGCTGAGCAGGCTTTGGCCAATCTGGAGCATATCAGCCATGCCAGCGAACGCATGGGCAGCATCATTGCCCAGCTCAAGGGTTTTGCCAGGAAGAGCCCGAACGCGATTGCCGAGGTCAATGTGCAGACTGCAATCCAGTCTGCGGTCAGCTTGTTGCGCAGCGAAACTGACAGGCGTGGCGTCAAACTAAGCGTACATATTGAAGAACCCGCCAAGGTGCTTGGTGACACCGTCAGGATAGAACAGGTCTTGATCAACCTGATACGCAATGCTCTGGATGCGGTAGAAAACAACCCGGTCAGGGAAGTCGATGTCAGACTAAGTAAATGGCAGGGCATGGCAAGAACCACGATCGCCGACACAGGTACTGGCATACCCGAACATGTGGCCGGCCATTTGTTTGAGCCATTTTTTACGACAAAGGAAATTGGCCAGGGACTGGGGCTGGGGCTGGCGATTTCTTCTTCCATCGTGCAGGCCATGAATGGCAGCCTGGTGGCAGATAACCGCCCGGAAGGTGGCGCTGAATTTACAGTCTGCATCCCGCTGGCTGATCAGGCGAGTACAAGTTAGTACAGATTGATCGCGCATGACTGTATATATAGTTAAGGAAACAGTATGACTCAAATGCTCGCTATATTAATAGAGGATGAGCAGGCAGTGCGCCTGGCAACGACCCAGACGCTGGAGCTTGGTGGTTTTGAAGTGCAGGCCTGTGCCAGTGCAGAACTGGCAGATGCTTATATCAAGGAAGGCTATGCCGGCATTATCGTCACCGATGTGCGCTTGCCCGGCAAGTCTGGCCTCGACGTGCTGGAAAAAGTGCGTGGCATTGATGCTGAGCTGCCTGTCATTATCATTACTGGTCATGGCGATGTCAGCATGGCGGTAGAATCCATGCGCCATGGTGCTTATGATTTTCTGGAAAAGCCTTTTGCAGCTGAACGCCTGCTCGATGCCTGCCTGCGCGCCCAGGAAAAGCGGCGACTGGTCATGGAAAACCGCAAGCTCAAATTATCCTGGCTCAATCATGCGGACACACCAGACCTGATAGGCCAAAGCCCGCAAATAGAAAAAGTCAGGAAATTCATACAAAGCATAGGCCCGACACAGGTTGATGTATTGATCAACGGTGCCACCGGTTCCGGCAAGGAAGTGGTGGCGCGGCAATTGCATCTGGCCAGTGGCTGTAAAGGCGAGTTTGTTGCCATCAATTGTGGTGCCTTGCCAGAGTCAGTTTTCGAGAGCGAGATCTTTGGACATGAAGCCGGTGCCTTCACCAGTGCCCAAAAACGACGTATAGGCAAACTGGAGTACGCGCAAGGTGGTACGGTATTTCTTGATGAAATTGAAAGTATGCCGCTGAACCTGCAAATCAAATTGCTCAGGGTTTTGCAAGAACGCAGTCTCGAAAGACTGGGCGGCAATCAATTGATCGCATTGGATTGCCGCATCATAGCCGCCACCAAAATGGATTTGCTCAAGCTCAGCGCACAAGGACAATTCCGCGAAGACTTGTACTACCGCCTCAGCGTCGTCACCATGCATTTGCCCAGGCTGAATGAAAGGCGCGAAGATATTCCTTTGCTGTTATCGTACTTTGTACAGCGGGCAGCGTTGCGTTATCAAAAACAAGCGCCGCTGTTATCTTCGATTCACATGCAGCAATGGATGCAGGCTGACTGGCAGGGCAATGTACGTGAGTTGCGCAATTTCGCTGATCAACTGGTACTTGGAGTGGCTGAATTTGCGGATCTACCCGCTCCGCACACCGGACAAGTCCAGACGACGGCTGCTTACAGCCTGCCTGAAAAGCTGGATGTGTATGAAGCCAGCCTGATACAGGCTGCACTGGAAAAGAGCGCCAATAATGTGGCAGCCGCTGCCGAAGCGCTGGGCATACCCAAGAAAACCCTGTACGACAAGATGAAAAAATATCAAAAAACCTTGTCATCAATCAATCCGCTGGCAGGTTAGGGCGCACTTGTGGAAACTGCTGAACATGCATAATCCGACTTTTCATGCGACATGGTGTAAACTTGTCCCATGCAAATCTATCTATCATTCCTTGCCGCTGCTTTATATATATTGAGCATAGTCTTGCCAGGACGCTGGCTGACGCTGTCAAATGCCGTCAGTGCCCTGGCTTGGCTGACACATGGCATGGCTTTGTGGCTGACAATTTTTCCTGATCATGCACTCAGGGCGGGCTTTGCTGTGATGTTATCTGCAGCTCTGTGGGTATCTGTGTTTGTCTGCTGGCTGGAAAACCGCAACTCTTCCCTCGATGGCCTGCGTCTGTTACTGATGCCTAATGCCGCCATGATGGCAGTCTTGCCCAGTTTTTTCCCAGGCAGTCTGATTGCCCTGGCTGGCAAGACTGCCATGTTCCCCTGGCATGTGGTGGTTGCCATGCTGGCCTATAGCACGCTGACGATCGCGGCTTTTCATGCTGTCGTCATGACAGTGCAAGACAAGCATCTACATCAATTGCGCAGGGTAAAAAAGGTGGAGTGGCTCAATACCCTGATAGACAGGCTGCCTGCCTTGCTGACCATGGAAAAAATTCTGTTCCGTTTTGTCCTGTTTGGTTTTGTTTTATTGACACTGACAGTCTTGTCGGGCGTGATATTTTCAGAGCAGGTGCTGGGTGTTGCTTTTAAATGGGATCACAAAACCTTGCTGTCACTGCTGTCATGGTTACTGTTCGCGATTTTGCTGACCGGGCGTTACTGGCGTGGCTGGCGCGGTAAAACAGTATTGAGTTTCACTCTTTCCGGATTCGTTACCTTGTTGCTGGCTTATGTAGGCAGCCGTTTTGTGCTGGAAGTCTTGCTGCACAGGAGCCTGTCATGAGGTTACTGTTCTGGCTGGGCTTGGTGATCCTGGTTATCCTGGCTTTGAAGAAGAAAGCGCAGCCTCCGGTTACCAGGTCTGGCAATCCAGAGCGCCCCCTGGACCCGGAAAATGCCGGTTCACAGAATGTCGCATCTGCTGAAAACATGGTCTGCTGCGCACATTGCCAGATTTATTTGCCCGCATCAGAGGCAGTGCAGCGCGCCGGTCAGGTTTACTGCAGTCAAGAACATGCTGACCTTGCATGAGCCTGCCAGCCGACAGGACACCCATGTCTGAAACCTACCAGGAAGTGTCTGAACCGTCACACTCATTCTGGCGCTCACTGCAAACGCTGAATGCCTCGCGTATCGTGGTGGCGGCGAGCTTGCTGATCTTGCTGAGCTTGCGCAGTGGTAAAGACATCTGGACCAGTGAGCATTTGTTTGGACGTGATATTGGCCTGGCTTATTTGTCGGTAGCTATTGGCTTTGTGGTGCTCAAGCAACTTTACTCTCGCCGTTTCATGTGGCAACTGACGACGCAGATACTGCTGGACATCATCATCATCTCCACCATGTATCTGGCGAGTGGTGGTAGCAAGAGCGGCCTGGGTATTTTATTTTTGTTCCCGCTGGCAGGTGCAGCGATACTGAGCCCGCTGCTCTGGTCTTTCTTTTTTACGTCCATCGTCGTCCTGTTTTTATTGGGAGAGAGTGTTTATCATTATCTGCAACAGATAGATGGGGCTCCTTTTTCACAATCAGGTTTGTATGGCGCGGCCTATTTTGCGGTGGTGTCTGTCGTCAACCGGCTGGCACATAATCTGATTAATCAGGAACAGTTGGCAGTACAGCGTGGTAACGCACTCGCCATACAACAGGCCATCAATCAACTGGTGATTGCTGACATGGGCGATGGCATCCTGGTGCTGGACCAGAATGGTTGCATGTTTGAAATCAATCCCGCAGCGGCGCGCATGCTGGGAGGCAATCTCAGCAAAGAAATGATAGGCACAGAATTGGGGAGCATAGCTGCTTTGCGCCCGATTGTTGAAGTATTGAGCAATATGCAGGCGCGTCCCAGTTTGCCTGACCGCCGCAAGGAAGAAGAAATTTCCTTCGTGTCGATACGCTGTTATCTCGACGATCCCAAGCCTGAATTGGGTGAAATGGCAGCCGACACTGCCACCAGAGAACGTAATGAACGTGAACGCCCGCATTTCATCACGCACTTGAAATTGCGTTTTGTTTCTATCAAGGGTGTCAATGCGGGTGGCTTGAAAGAACGCAATGGCAGCTACACCATCGTCTTCATGCAAGATGTGTCGGATATAGAAAACCAGGCGCAGCAACTCAAACTGGCATCCATGGGCCGCCTGACGGCCAGCATTGCCCACGAAGTGCGTAATCCGCTGTCGTCAATTTCTTATGCTGCCTCCTTATTGAATGAGGACATGAGTCAACCTGGCCATGAAAATAAACAGGCACAACGCTTGTTGAAGATTGTTGATGACAATGTGGCACGCCTGAACCAGCTCATAGAAGATATCCTGAAGCTCTCACGTAAGGCACAATCGGATGTGGAACCGTATCTGGTGATGGACCAGATAGAAGAAATGGTCAGGGATTTTATAGAAACACGTAACTTGCCCACTGATTTTATTGCAGTATTGAAAAATGAAAACTTCCTCGTCAACTTTGATCCCAGTCATTTGCGCGAAGTGGTGTTGAATCTTTTGTCGAATGCCATACGCTATGCCAGTGGGCAAAAAGCCAGTATCAAACTGTTTGCCTATATTAATAGTAGTGGGCGGCAAGAGTTGCATATACAAGATGATGGACCAGCGATTCCGTATGAAGTCAGGTCGCATTTGTTTGAGCCGTTTTACACTACTTCACGTATGGGCACTGGCCTGGGCTTGTATATGGCAAGGGAGTTGTGTTTGAATAACCATGCCTTGCTCGATTATGAATACAGGGTTGAAGAAACCGAAGAAGGCAAGACCGAGCCCAGCGGGCGTTTTGTAATTAATTTCTCTGGATATAGTGCATGAGTATGATAGAAGCTGCGGCCTGTCCCCGCATCCTGGTAGTGGATGATGAGGCGCATCTGCGCGAACTGCTGGAGATTACCCTCATCAAAATGGGGCTGGATGTCGATAGCGCAGAAACCCTGGCACTGGCCCGCGCCCATCTGAGCAAGCGCAGTTATGCGCTGGTACTGACTGATATGCGTCTGCCTGACGGCTCGGGTATGGAGCTGGTTCAGGAAGTCAGTGCACTATATAAAAATACGCCTATCGCCGTGATCACCGCTTTTGGTAGCGCCGACAATGCCGTAGTTGCCTTGAAGGCCGGTGCTTTCGACTATGTCTCCAAGCCGGTGGCGCTTGACCAGTTACGCAAACTGGTCAGGTCGGCCCTGCAAACCAATGAAGTTCAAAAAGTACAACTGGCGACTCCGGAAAAACTGAACGTCCCCGCTAGTTCTTTCATGATAGGCCAGTCACAAGGCATGCAAGAGGTCAGGGCGCAGATCAGCCGTCTGGCACGCAGCATGGCACCGGTTATTATTACCGGCGAATCGGGTAGCGGCAAGGAACTGGCGGCGCGCGAAATACATACCAGCAGTGCCAGGGCCGACAAGCCTTTTATCGCCGTCAATTGCGGGGCAATTCCCGAGACCTTGATGGAAGCTGAATTCTTTGGTTACAGAAAAGGTGCATTTACCGGCGCGGCTGATGACAGGGAAGGCTTTTTCCAGGCTGCCAACGGCGGCACGCTGATGCTTGATGAAGTGGCCGACCTGCCTTTGCCCATGCAAGTCAAGTTACTGCGTGCCATACAGGAACGACGGGTGCGCAAGGTTGGTGCCACGGTGGAAGAGGCAGTCGATGTGCGCATTATCAGTGCGACCCATCAGAACCTGGCAATCTGTGTAGAAGAAGGGCGCTTCCGGCAAGACTTGTATTACCGCCTGAATGTCATTGAATTGCACTTGCCACCGCTGCGCGAAAGATTGGAAGATATTGTCGAGCTGTCGCGCAATATCCTCAAGAAACTGACTGGCAATGATGTTGATATGTCAGTAGAGGCAATTGATGCCTTGATCAGTTACGACTTTCCCGGCAATGTGCGTGAGCTGGAAAACATACTGGAGCGCGCAGTTGCCTTTGCCAATGATGGCTGCATAGAGGTCAGCGACCTGGCCTTGCGCGGAACCAGGAAGTCGCCTGAGCTGCCGGTAGTGCAACCGGTACCAACCGCCGTTATCAGTAGTCAAGGCCAGACTGTTGTGGATGCCCCCCCTGTTATCGTGCAGGATGTATTCACCGCCCCGGGCTTGCCTTGCTCGCTGCCTGACTATCTTGAAAGCGTAGAGCGCGAAATGATACGCCGTGCCCTGCAGCAGACCCGCAACAACCGCACCCAGGCGGCAGAATTGCTGGGCGTCAGTTTTCGTCAACTGCGTTACCAGATACAAAAACTGAAGATCCAGGAGTAAATTATTTAGTTGTCTCTTTTAGTTGTGTCTTTTTCGTTGCATCTGTTGATGATGGCGATTCTGGCCGCATGCATCCGGCCAGTTGCCTGCTTGTAGTGTGATAGCTGCAAGACCACCATCAGTCTCACTTTCTTGATTCCATTGCCACACCCATTTTGGGAATCATTTGCCAGGTAATACCAGGCTCCGCTACTAGCATGAAATTAAATGTTAGTGCCCGCTCTCGGCGGCACTGACGCATTTCTGTGCTTTGCGAAAGTCAACACCTCGTACACATATTTACAGAAAAAATAATTCAATTAATTAAATAAAAAGCGGTTGCATATCGCCTGAGGCGGCACTAGAATTAGGGCAAATAAAAATTAGCGCACTAGATGTAGTGGTTTTCAGGATTTGTTTGTTTTCTTGCCTTGCTTCAATTTCCCTCATGTTTTGCAATTGAATTTGTGTCTGATGTAAACAAAATAAACCGGATTTGGCGAATTTCGCCGCATCCGGCTGTATGCCTTGCTGCACCTTACTTGCTTAACCGCCTAGTCGCTTCACTGTTTAACCCCATGTCCGGCAAAGTCGTCGCACTTCAACTTTGCTGGCAAAAAATAACACCGCATCCGGAGGATCAATGCACTCTTCTATTGAAACATCTACTACGTCCAAGCCAGAACTTGGATCGGTTTTGAATATGGCAGCAACACCTGCCACTAACAATCACAGCAGTTACAGCGAATACCGCATCATTCGCCGTAACGGTTCTGTGGTTGGTTTCGAACCATCCAAAATCGCCATCGCCATGACCAAGGCGTTTCTGGCTGTGAATGGTGGGCATGGTGCAGAATCTGCCCGGGTACGTGAACTGGTAGAGCAACTGACAGCCAGCGTAGTCGCAGCCTTGCTGCGCCGTCAGCCTGCCGGTGGTACTTTCCATATAGAAGATGTGCAAGACCAGGTTGAACTGGCGCTAATGCGCTCAGGCGAGCATGACGTTGCCCGCTCTTATGTGTTGTATCGTGCCAAACGCATGGAAGAACGCCGTCGCGTCAATGATGCGCCTGGTCATGTCGAAGCTGCCGTGCCGCAATTGCACGTCATCGTTGATGGTCAGTCCCGTCCGCTGGACGTCGCAGAAGTGCGCAAGATGATCGCTGCTGCCTGCCTGGGCCTCGACAAGCTGGCTGACCCGGATGCGATTCTGGCCGAGACTTTGAAAAACCTGTACGACGGCGTACCGGTAGAAGAGCTGTACAAATCCGCCATCCTGGCTGCCCGCGCGCTGATGGAAAAAGAACCGGCTTATAGCCAGGTCACTGCACGTTTGCTTTTGCATACAGTCCGTAAAGAAGTGTTTGGCAAAGAAGTGGCACAACAGGATGCCGCAGCAGAATACCTTGATTATTTCCCTAGATTTATCAAGAAGGGTATCGAAGCCGATTTGCTGGATGCCAAACTGGGTCAGTTTGATTTGAAGAAACTGGCAAATGCACTGGTTGCTGACCGTGATCTGCAATTTGGTTATATCGGTCTGCAAACTTTGTATGACCGCTACTTCCTGCACGTACGCGGTACCCGCATAGAAATGCCTCAGGCTTTCTACATGCGTGTAGCGATGGGCTTGTCCCTGAATGAAATCGACCGCGAAACCCGCGCCATAGAATTTTACAATCTGCTGTCCAGCTTTGACTTCATGAGCTCGACACCTACCCTGTTCAATTCTGGTACACAACGTTCACAACTGTCTTCCTGCTACCTGACCACGGTTGCCGACGATCTTGATGGTATCTACGAAGCCATCAAGGAAAACGCTCTGCTGGCAAAATATGCCGGCGGCCTGGGTAATGACTGGACACCAGTACGCTCGCTCGGCGCGCATATTAAAGGCACCAATGGCAAATCCCAGGGGGTTGTGCCTTTCCTCAAAGTCGTCAACGACACGGCAGTCGCTGTTAACCAGGGTGGTAAACGCAAAGGCGCGGTGTGCGCCTACCTGGAAACATGGCACATGGATATCGAAGAATTCCTCGACCTGCGCAAAAACACCGGCGATGACCGCCGCCGTACGCATGACATGAATACCTCGAACTGGATTCCTGACCTGTTCATGAAGCGCGTCATGGAAAAAGGCGACTGGACTTTGTTCTCCCCATCTGATGTGCCTGACCTGCATGACAAATTTGGTAAGGCTTTCGAGACGGCTTATGTCGCTTATGAAGCAAAAGCAGCCAAGGGCGAACTGACTCTGTCCAAAAAAATACCGGCGCTGGACTTGTGGCGCAAGATGTTGTCCATGCTGTTTGAAACTGGTCATCCATGGATCACTTTCAAAGATCCTTGCAATATCCGTTCGCCACAACAGCACGTAGGCGTGGTCCACAGCTCCAATTTGTGTACAGAAATCACCCTGAACACCAATGACAGTGAGATCGCGGTATGTAATCTGGGTTCGGTCAACATGCCTGCCCACATGAAAGACGGCAAGCTGGATCACATTAAATTACAAAAAACTGTGCGTACAGCGATGCGTATGCTGGATAACGTCATCGACATCAACTACTATGCAGTGAAGAAGGCGCGCGATTCCAATCTGCGTCACCGTCCTGTCGGTATGGGCATCATGGGTTTCCAGGATTGCCTGCACATGATGCGCATCCCTTATGCATCGATGGATGCCGTACAGTTCGCTGATACTTCCATGGAAGCCGTCTGCTATTACGCTTATTGGGCATCGACAGAACTGGCTGAAGAACGCGGCCGTTACAGTTCTTACCCTGGCTCTTTGTGGGACCGTGGCATCCTGCCGCAAGATTCCCTGAAGATGCTGGCCGAAGAACGCGGCGGTTATCTGGAAGCCGACTTCTCGGAAACCATGGACTGGTACCCACTGCGTGACCGCATCAAGAAATTTGGCATGCGCAATTCGAATTGCGTGGCGATTGCGCCGACTGCAACAATTTCTAACATTATTGGTGTGGCCGCTTGTATAGAACCGACTTACCAGAACCTGTATGTGAAGTCGAATCTGTCCGGTGAATTTACCGAGATCAATGAACACCTGGTGCGCGATCTGAAAGAGCGCGGCATGTGGGACGAAGTCATGATCTCTGACCTGAAATACTTTGACGGCAGCCTGGCCCGTATCGACCGCATCCCGGAAGATCTGCGTGCCCTGTATGCAACAGCATTTGAAATCAGCCCATCCTGGCTGGTTGAGGCAGCTGCGCGTCGTCAAAAATGGATAGATCAGGCGCAGTCCCTGAACATCTATATGGCAGGCGCATCCGGCAAGAAACTGGACGAGACTTACAAGCTGGCCTGGTTGCGTGGTTTGAAAACTACTTACTACCTGCGTACCATAGGTGCAACGCACACTGAAAAATCCACCAGCAAAACCGGTGCATTGAATGCGGTAGGTGTCGATGGTAATGGTGGTACTTATGGCGCAGCACCTGCCGGCATCAGCGCAGCTGCTCAGGAAACTGATGGCCCGGCCTGCATGTTGCGTCCTGGTGATGCCGGTTTCGAAGAATGCGAAGCCTGCCAATAAGTGTCGAAAAGTAAGTGTCAAAAAACTGAGGGAAGAAGCGCTGCTTCTTCCCTCTGAAGAATAAGCTGTTACAAAAGTAAGGAAATAAATAATGTTATCTTGGGATGATGAAGTCAAGCCGGCAGCTCCGGCACCACGTCAGGTCACTGGCCAGGATTTGCAGCCTCGCCTGCAGACTCAGGATGTTGCCCTCAATCCTGCGCTGGTCAGCAAGCCAGTGCCGGTCGCCGCAGAAGATGTGGCCCGCCGCGTGAACGCTGCCGACAAGCGCATCATCAACGGTACTACCGACGTCAATCAACTGGTTCCCTTCAAATACAAATGGGCGTGGGATAAATATCTGGCAGGTTGCGCCAATCACTGGATGCCACAAGAGATCAATATGCAACGTGATATTGAACTCTGGAAAGACCCAAATGGTCTGACAGAAGATGAGCGCCGTTTAGTAAAACGTAATCTTGGTTTCTTTGTGACCGCCGATTCTCTGGCTGCCAACAATATAGTACTCGGCACCTACCGCCATATCACGGCACCAGAATGCCGCCAGTACTTGTTGCGCCAGGCATTTGAAGAAGCTATCCATACACACGCTTATCAATACATCGTTGAATCGCTGGGTCTGGACGAAGCAGAAATCTTCAATGCCTACAATGAAGTTGATTCTATCCGCGACAAAGATCAGTTCCTGATTCCTTTCATTGACGTGTTGACCGATCCTGCATTCAAGACTGGCACGACTGAGGCAGATCAGACTTTGCTGAAGTCCCTGATCGTATTTGCCTGCCTGATGGAAGGCCTGTTTTTCTATGTCGGCTTCACACAAATTCTGGCGCTTGGCCGTCAAAATAAAATGATGGGCGCGGCTGAACAATATCAATACATCTTGCGTGATGAATCGATGCATTGCAATTTCGGGATCGATTTAATCAATACAATTAAGATGGAAAATCCACATTTGTGGACGCCAGCATTTCGCGATGAAATTAAATCGTTGTTTTTGCGTGCTGTGGAGTTGGAATATCGTTACGCAGAGGATACAATGCCGCGTGGAGTGCTCGGTTTGAATGCGCCTATGTTTAAAGGTTATTTACGCTTCATCGCAAATCGCCGCGCACAACAAATCGGTCTTGAAACGCTGTTCCCTCAGGAAGAAAATCCTTTCCCTTGGATGAGTGAAATGATAGACCTGAAAAAAGAGCGCAACTTTTTTGAGACACGTGTAATTGAGTATCAAACTGGCGGAGCCCTCAACTGGGAATAAGCGCTGACAACAGCGAACGCCAAAATCCGGATCAGGGATTTCTGATCAAGTAGTGCGAGCAGGTTGATTGAAGTTTTGAATGTGATGTTGAATTTGGGTATGCATGACCCCAGATAGAAAAGGCAGCCACAAGAATTCATCAAATCAGGAAACGCCGCAAGCTGTCAGTATCCCCCGGGATTGCTCATGATTTGCACAAGATGTAAAACGCGAGAGGCCTCACCAAACTGAATGGACAGTCATAGACAACATTGTTTTGAACTGTTAGTGCCGCAATACCTGGCTACACTGGGTATTGTGGCTATTGGTTTTTGTATTTCGCAAAAGAATACCGGCGTCTGCAATTAATGCAGGCGTTTTTGGGTTTGCCGCCAGGCGAGGAGCCGGCATTAAGCAGCATTAAGCAAACCAGGATGGCTGAAGCGCCCCATCAATAGAGGGGATGGAGCAGTTCGGCCGGTGCAGAATTCATTAGCGCAAACAGCGATCATGTTTGTGCCGATGAATAATCCGCTTGAATGGATCGAGCGGATTTAATTTTTATCTGATTTTTTCCATCTCAATCGAAGGAGAAACAAAATGGCAACAGCACCACAACCGTCCCCGGACGAACCAGCAGCAGCAAAGAAGCCTGCTGCAAAAAAAGCCGCAGCTAAAACAGCAAAACCAGCTGCAAAAAAAGTAGCCGCCAAGCCAGCAGCTAAAGCTGCAGCAAAACCGGCAGCCAAGGCCGCAGCTAAACCAGCAGCAGCTAAAAAAGCAGCAGCCAAACCAGCAGCTAAAGCTACTAAAGCAGCAGCTAAGCCAGCAGCTAAAGCGACTAAGGCAGCAGCCAAGCCAGCAGCTAAAGCGACTAAGGCAGCAGCCAAGCCAGCAGCTAAAGCGACTAAGGCAGCAGCCAAGCCAGCAGCTAAAGCGACTAAGGCAGCAGCCAAGCCAGCAGCTAAAGCTACTAAGGCAGCAGCCAAGCCAGCAGCTAAAGCGACTAAGGCAGCAGCCAAGCCAGCAGCTAAAGCTACTAAAGCAGCAGCTAAGCCAGCAGCTAAAGCTACTAAAGCAGCAGCTAAGCCAGCAGCTAAAGCGACTAAGGCAGCGGCTAAACCAGCAGCGAAAAAAGCAGCAGCTAAGCCAGCAGCAAAAGCCACTAAGCCAGCAGCTAAAGCAACTAAGGCAGCGGCTAAACCAGCAGCGAAAAAAGCAGCAGCTAAGCCAGCAGCAAAAGCGACTAAGGCAGCAGCTAAGCCAGCAGCAAAAGCGACTAAGGCAGCAGCTAAGCCAGCAGCTAAAGCGACTAAGGCAGCAGCCAAGCCAGCAGCTAAAGCTACCAAGGCAGCAGCTAAGCCAGCCAAGGCAGCGGCTAAACCAGCAGCAAAAGCTGCTGCCAAGCCAGCCAAAGCAGCTAAGCCAGCAGCAGCTAAACCAGCAGCAGCGAAGCCAGCAGCAAAAAAAGCGGCGGCTAAGCCAGCCGCTAAAAAGGCCGCTCCAGCAAAACCAGCGACACCTGATGCAAAAACAGTTGTAAGTCCAAATGCAGCATGGCCTTTCCCAACTGGTAATCGCCCAGCATAATCTTTGATATGCTTGGTGGCCTGGTTTTATTCAGGCACAATACCCACTGTCTGATTCGTCATGCAGTGGGTTTTTTTTAAGGGTGTGCCGTGTTACTGAATAATTTAATTTATGTCATCAAAGCCGTCACGGGGGTATTTGCCGGCTTTTTGTTACTGCGTTTCTGGATGCAGGCACAACGCATACGGCCGCCAGCATCAATGGCGCAAGCCATTTTTAAATTGACTGACTGGCTGGTACATCCTATCCGCCGTGTTATTCCCGGTTTTGCTGGCTATGACTGGGCGACACTGATAGGTGCCTTGCTGGTTGCCCTGGCGACAGCGGGTTTTATCGTCTGGCTGGTGCTACCTGTATTCATGGTTGAGCAGGTTTTCATCATGGCAGGCATCATGATGGCGCAATGGATCATTTACGAGATCATGGCCTTGCTGCTGCTGGAGGTATTGTTTAGCTGGGTCAACCCAAGCGCGCCTTTCGCGCCTTTTGTACGGGCTTTGAACGAGCCCTTTCTGAAGCCAGTGAGGAAACTCATCCCCGCCATCGGCGGCCTGGATTTTTCCCCGATGATTATTTTGATCTTGTTGCAGGTCTTGATTAACTCTATCTCTTAAGCCTGGAAAAATAAATTCCAAGGATGAAGTTCTAAAAAACAGCTGCCAGTAACCAAGTTCCAAAAACCTGGTTTCTGAACCTTGATTTCAGGCACCTTATTTAGACGCCTGATTTCAGACACTTATTTAGATACTTATTGGGATACTTATTTAGATACTCATTCAGCGCTGGATACGTTGGCAGTTGATTGCCGTATCACCAGTTGCGACTTCAGCATTTCCCGCCTCAACGGCGCCTCAGGATCAACAATGCGGTTGACCAGTATCTGTGCCGTCAGATTACCTATGGCCTGTTTGGGCTGGGCTATCGTCGTCAATGGCGGGGTGCTGAACGAGGCCAGGGCAATATCATCGTAACCGATGACGGACAAGGCTTCCGGTATCTTGATGCCAGCCTCATTGGCTGCCCTGATGCCACCTATCGCCATCAAGTCATTACTCGCAAAAATTGCTGTGGGCCGCTGTGGCAGCGCCAGCAATTGCTGGAAAGCGTTAAAGCCACCTTGGCTGGTAAAGTCTGCATGTAGCAAATATGCGCTATTGAATTCCAGCCCTGCTTCTTGCAAGGCACGGCGGTAACCAGTGACGCGGTCACCACTGGGTAGCAAGATGTCAGGTCCGGCAACGCAGGCAATACGCTTGTGACCAAGTCCTATCAGATAACGGGTTGCTTCATAGCCACCCTGTTCATGGTCAGCTTCGATAAAGTCAGCTACCACGCCCGACACTTCGCGATCTACCAGCACCTTGGGTATGCCTTCGTCGGCCAGCAATTGCGTCAGCTCTTCATCTGAACCGGAGGACACCAGGATCAGACCATCAATGCGTTTTTCCATCAGCACGCGGATATAGGCCGCCTGCTTCTTTGGATCATCGTAGGAGTTGCACAGGATAATGTTATAGCCCAGCTTGAATGAAGCGTCTTCTATCCCCTGTATGATTTCGGCAAAATAGGGATTTGAATTATTCGGTATCATCATACCCAGAGTGTGGGTGCGGTCGTTCTTGAGGCTGCGGGCAACCGCGCTGGGGATATAGCGCAATTCCTGTATCACGGCCAGCACACGTTCACGTGCATCTTCACTGACGACACGGGTATTATTGATGACGTGAGAAACCGTGGTCGTTGAAACCCGGGCTTTCTCTGCGACTTGCTTCATTGTTGCCATAAGATTCCTGCCTTTCTGTGCCAAGATTATGACGCAGGATGAGGCTCGTGGCGCATATTTTCTGTAATAACTATGTACTAATCTATTTGCTAATCGATGTACTAATAATAGAGAGAGATTTCTGATGAACGATCTTGTCATACGCAATGCCAGTTTGCCAGATGGTCGCAAGGGTATCGATATCGCTATCCAGGGTGGCCGCATCATCGCGATTGATGTGGCTTTGCCTGTCAGCGCGGCTGAAGAAATCAACGCCAATGGCAATCTGGTGACACCGCCATTCGTCGATGCGCACTTCCACATGGACGCGGTGCTCAGCTACGGTTTGCCACGGGTTAACCAGTCCGGCACTCTACTCGAAGGTATAGCCTTGTGGGGTGAATTGAAGCCCATGCTGACACAAGAAGCGCTGGTCGAGCGGGCCATGCGTTATTGCGACTGGGCGGTGGGGCGGGGTTTGCTGGCAGTGCGTTCGCATGTTGATATCTGCGATGACCGTTTGCTGGCAGTCGAAGCCTTGCTGGAAGTGAAACGTCGCGTTGCCCCTTATCTGGATTTGCAACTGGTGGCCTTTCCGCAAGACGGTATCTTGCGTAGCGCCACCGCCATGGATAATCTCAAGCGTTCCATCGCCATGGGTGTCGATGTGGTCGGTGGCATCCCACATTTTGAACGCACCATGGCTGACGGTGCAGAGTCGGTACGGCTGCTGTGTGAATTCGCCGCCGACAAAGGCCTGCGGGTTGATATGCACTGCGATGAATCGGATGATCCCTTGTCGCGTCATATAGAAACCCTGGCTTATCACACCCACAGGCTGGGCATGCAGGGCAGGGTGGCCGGTTCTCATCTGACCTCCATGCATTCGATGGACAATTACTATGTCAGTAAATTATTACCATTGATACGCGAAGCCGGCGTGGCTGCCATCGCCAATCCCCTGATTAATATCACCTTGCAAGGTCGCCACGATACTTATCCCAAGCGCCGTGGCATGACCCGCGTGCCCGAGATGCTGGCTGCAGGCATAGAAGTCGCCTTCGGCCACGACTGCGTGATGGACCCCTGGTATAGCCTGGGTTCTGGCGATATGCTCGAAGTCGCGCAAATGGGTCTGCATGTGGCGCAGATGACAGGGCAGGATGCGATGCGTCAGTGCTTCCAGGCAGTGACGGCCGCACCTGCACGCATATTGGGCCTGGAAGGATATGGTCTGGAAGTCGGCTGCAATGCCGATCTGGTAATACTCGATGCCAGCGACCCGGTAGAAGCAATACGCTTGCGCGCCACCCGCACCCATGTGCTGCGCCGCGGCAAAGTTATCAGCCAGACGCCGGTGCCGCATGCGAATTTGAATTTGCCAGGACGGCCAGGACAGATAGATTTTAGGTCAAAAAATTGAAAGGCTGTTGCGCAATCAATATAGGCAAGCACTGATATCACAGATCACATTGAAGCAAAATGCGGGTAGGGTGCGCCGTGCGCACCGTCTTTCTTGTCGGACTTCACGCACAGAAACGTATGCGTAGGCCAAAAAAATGGTGCGCATGGCGCACCCTACCAAGCGAGACTTGCGTTAGCAAGCCTCCTTATAGTTGCAGATGATCCCGGGATCAGAGTTGTGCAAAAGCCTTTTCAGCCGCAGCAATCGTATCGGCAATGACAGCATCATCATGTTGCGCAGAAACGAAGCCAGCCTCAAATGCGGATGGTGCCAGATAGACGCCCTGGTCCAGCATCAGGTGGAAGAAGCGGTTGAATCTTTCCTTGTTGCTGGCCATCATGGCGGCATAAGAACCCGGTACTTCATTGGCAAAATACAGGCCAAACATGCCACCGACGGCATCTGCGCAAAAGGTGACGCCAGCAGCCTTGGCAGCAACACTCAGGCCATCCACCAGCTTGCGGGTTTGCGCTGTCAGGTTTTCATAAAAGCCTGCCTGCTGGATAATTTTCAGGGTAGTCATGCCCGCCGCCACTGCAACCGGGTTGCCTGACAAAGTGCCAGCCTGATAGACGCCGCCCAAAGGTGCCATGTGACCCATCAACTCAGCACGGCCACCAAAGGCAGCGACCGGCAAACCACCACCGATGACCTTGCCCAGGCAAGTCAGGTCAGCCTGCACACCATACAATGCCTGCGCACCATGCAGACCTACACGGAAGCCGCACATCACTTCATCAAAAATCAAAACGCTGCCGTGTGCAGTACACAGCTTGCGCATGGTCTCGATGAATTCTTGCGTGGCGCGTATCAGGTTCATGTTGCCAGCAACTGGTTCAACGATCACGCAGGCGATCTGCTCACCGATGGACTTAAAAACTTCTTCCAGTTGTTCGCAGTTATTATAGTCAAGCACCAGCGTGTGTTTGCTGAAGTCTTCCGGCACACCGGCAGATGTTGGATTGCCAAATGTCAGCAAGCCACTGCCAGCCTTGACCAGCAAAGAATCAGCATGGCCGTGGTAGCAGCCTTCAAATTTGATGATCTTGTCGCGCTTGGTGGCGCCACGTGCCAGGCGCAGGGCACTCATGGTGGCTTCGGTGCCGCTGGACACCAGGCGTACTTGTTCTATGCTGGGCACGAGTTTGCAGATTTCTTCTGCCATCTCGATTTCACCTTCAGTCGGCGCACCAAAGCTCAGGCCGCGGGCGGCAGCTTCCTGTACTGCACTGATGACTTCAGGGTGGGCATGGCCAACGATGGCCGGGCCCCATGAGCCTATGTAATCAATATAACGCTTGTCTTCTGCATCCCAAAAATAAGGGCCGGCTGCGCGCGTGATAAAACGTGGCGTGCCGCCGACAGAGCGAAAGGCACGTACGGGGGAATTCACGCCACCAGGCGTGGTCTTTTGGGCGCGGGCAAACAGGATGTCGTTTTTATCGGTCATGATGGAGCTTCAATAAGTAATGATGCAAAGAGGATGTCTGTAAATAAAGACGTATATAGATGTATATATTAGTGGGTGCAGTATTGGCTGACGAATATTGGTTGATGATTGCTGGCTGAAGATCACCAACTGAAGATCAACTGGCTTCCCTGGCCCAGAAATAACGGTCTGGTATCAACCTGCCCATGCCCAGTCTTTGCGCGTGACTTAACGCGGCATGAGTAAATTCCTGGGCTTCCAGTACGGCCTCGGGTATTTCCAGTCCATTCGCCAACAGGGCGGCAATCGCGGCAGACAAGGTAGAACCTGCGCCTGCATGTGAGCCCGGCAAGCGCTGCCAGGTGTCACGCCTGACAACGCCGGATTCATTATATAAAGTGTTAACCACCTCACCAGTTTCACCCGCTGTGCCCGTGACTAATATATACTCGCAGCCGGATTCGATCAGCGTCATGGTGTCGGCTGCCAGGTCTTCGGTTTCTGCCTCAGTGTCGGCCTCGGCCTCGGTGTTTTCTTTCCAGGTTTCTGCCAGGCGCGATAACTCCACGGCAGAGATCATCAGTAGGCTGGCTTGTGGAATTAATAATTCACGGATTGCCAATACCAGGTCTTCTGCTTCCGGCCCTTGTTCTGTCAGGGCAGCATTGAAGGGGTCGAGTACCAGCGGCAGTTCAGGATAGTCAGAAACGATCTCGGCGATGACAGTGACATTCTCGACGCTGCCTGCCTGACCGACTTTAAAAGCCAGTACGGGCATGTCTTCGAGCACGGTACGTGCCTGTTCATCGACTAAATCTCCATCAAGTGGATGTAAATCATCGATTTGCGACGTATCACCAGTTAAAATGGCGGTGATGATTGGCAGTCCATGACAGCCCATGGCTGCAAACGATGCTAAATCAGCATGGATACCGGTGGCGGCAACAGGATCTGAGGCGCCAAAGCTAAGTATTAGTGGAGAAATTTGGTTTTGCACGTTGGGTAGATTAATATAGCTGACTTCGTGAGGACTTATTTACTCGCGCAAATGCCATTAGTAACACATTGCAAACAGAATATTTGCAGCAGTTTCAATATTTTACTTGATTGAAGGGTTTTAGTCGTGACTGATACGGTAACGGAAAAGGTAGTTTTCAAGGCGTGGATGTGCTTGATTTGCGGTTGGGTATATGATGAAGAGCAAGGCTCCCCTGAAGACGGAATTCCGGCTGGTACCAAATGGGAAGACGTACCCATGAATTGGACCTGTCCCGAGTGCGGCGCACGTAAAGAAGACTTCGAAATGGTGGCAATCTGATCGATTTATCGATTTTGATGTTGCTTAATATGTTTATTCAAGGAAAAAAAGCGCAAATGTGCGATTTTTTGTTACAGTGATATGTAACCTTAATACTGCCGGGAAGAGATGATTTTATGTCAACGTTGACAGGCAACGAGAACTTGAAAATCATGGTGATTGACGATAGCAGCACCATACGCCGTTCGGCCGAGATTTTCCTTGGTCAGGCCGGATACAAAATAGTGTTGGCAGAAGATGGCTTTGATGCACTCGCCAAGATTAACGATTCTCATCCAGACCTGATTTTTTGCGATATCCTCATGCCCAGGCTGGATGGATATCAAACTTGCGCTTTGATTAAAAAAAGCGCGAAATTCCGGGATACACCGGTAATCATGTTGTCTTCTAAGGACGGTTTATTTGACCGTGCCCGTGGCGCAATGGTCGGCTCTGATGAGTATCTGACCAAGCCTTTTACAAAGGACAGTCTGCTGAAAACGGTAAAGAATTACACTTCAGCGACATAGATTTATATAGTTAAGTTAGTTAATGTGAGGTAAAACAAGATGGCCATTCAAAAAATTCTGGTAGTAGACGATTCTCCAACAGAACGCTATTTCCTGACCGATGTATTGGTGAAAAATGGTTTTTCAGTATCAACAGCTGAAAACGGCGAAGAGGCTCTGACAAAAATCAAGGCAGACAAACCACAGCTGATCTTGATGGACGTGGTCATGCCTGGGCAAAATGGTTTCCAGATTACCCGTGCGATCGCCAAGGATCCTGATACGCAAGATGTTCCTGTGATTATTTGCACCAGCAAAAATCAGGAAACTGACCGTATCTGGGGCTTGCGTCAAGGTGCCCGTGATTACCTGGTGAAGCCTATCGACCCGGCAGAATTGCTGGCGAAAATTTCAGCCCTCGGTTAATCCGCATAGACAAGTATTAAAGTATTAATTCTTGCATCAACAATAAGATATCTTCGGATTGCCTCATGAATCAGACTGTGCGTGAAACTGCTGCAGCAAATCTGGACGTTGTCAAACCTGAAAAGGGCGTGCGACGTACCCGTTTGCGTGAATTTCAGGCGCAGCTGGTTGAACGCATGCAAGCTGCCCAGCGTGGCGGCTATACGAAACTCAGCCAGCTGGGCATTATGATAGGACAGCGACGTTATCTCCTGGATTTGCGAGAATCCGGAGAGATCGTCACTGCTGGCACTCTGACGCGGGTGCCTTTGACACGCGACTGGTATATAGGGCTATCCAATATCCGTGGTAATTTGACTGGCGTCGTCGATTTGCCGCGTTTCCAGGGCATGGATAACACCAAGCTTGATACCCAGTGCCGGATCGTTGCTTTTGCTCCCGGCATGGCATTCAACAGCGGTTTGCTGGTATCCCAGGTTCTGGGTTTGCGTACGGTTTCAGAAATGGAAGAAATCCCTTTTGAAGACAATCAGTTTGAAAGCAAGGCCTGGTTGAGGAAAAAGTACAGGGATAAGGATGGCAACATCTGGTTTGAGCTTAGTCTGGCCACATTGGTACAAGACCAGGATTTTTTGCAAATAGGTATTTAAGTCGGTATGTGCACTGTAGCAATACCGACAGCTTTTCAATCGTTTAGGAGACTTAGTAATGGCATTTAATCTACCGTTCTTGTCCAAAGATAAAGAAAATCCGGAAATTGACGGAGCAGAAGTTGCGGCAAGGTCGTTCGGGAATGCTGATTCGATTGAAGTTGAAGAAGCAAGCAACGTCAAAATGCTGACTCCAGAGCAGGAGGCAGCTGCTGCCACGCCTGCGGTGGCAGAAACTGCTACTAAAGTAGAGTCGTATGGCGACGCCACCTTTATCGGTGACCCTCTGGAAAAAGGCAGCGGCATGCGCCTGCCTATCATCGGCGGCATGTCAGTTCGTCGTCAGACCAACTTCTTGCTCTACACCATGGGATTCTTCCTGTTGGTGGGTGGTATCTCGGTATATCTGAACTCTGAGCAATCAACGCTGCTGTCCACACAGGCACAGATCGCCGGTGAGGCGCTGATGCACTCGCAGCGTATTGGTAAAGCGGCACCGAATGCGATTCAGGGTAACGTTGAGGCGTTTAAGCAGCTCAAGGACAGCCGTGGCGAATTGAATGCCGATCTGAGCGTTCTGCTGAGTGGTGGTCCATACCAGGGCCGTTCAGTCAAACGCGCTGACTCTTCGCTGGAACCTGTTGTCAAAGAAGCGCAAAAAGCCTGGAATAACTCCAACAAGGCTGCGGAAACGATCTTGAACCGTCAAAAAGAATTGACGGGTTTCGGTCAGACTCTGCAAAAAATGAATGCCCTGTCCCCAATCCTGCTGGAGTTGACGGAACAAATCTCTACCCTGAAAGTACAGGGCGGTGGTTCAGCGCGTGAAATTAATGCTGCCGGTCAGCTGGTCATGTTGACCCAGCGTCTGGGTCGTAGTGCGAATGAATTCCTGACTTCCGAAGGTGTTAATCCTGAAACGGCGTTCTTGCTGGGTAAGGATACCAATACTTTCCGTGATCTGGTCGATGGCTTCCTGAAGGGCAGCGATGTATTGCGCCTGACAGCGACCAAGGATGCAGATACACGCGACAAACTCACAGAACTGCAAAAAACCTTCTCTGAATACCAGGTATGGGTTTCCAGCATTCTGGGCAATCTGCAAAACTTTATCGCTGCAAAACAATCTGAACAGCTGGTGTTTAACGAGAACGAAGATCTCAAAAACAAACTGTCCAAATTGCAGAAAACTTACACGGCTGAGCAGGATGGTACCAGTATCTACTTCTATGCCATGCTGGGTTCCGCCTTCTTCGCGTTGCTGGCTGCGGTAGGCGTGGGTTTCGTTCAGTTGCAGGAAAGCCGTAACCGCGCTAAAGAAGCGAATGATCGTCGTCTTGAAGCTGCGGCACAAATGATGCAAGCGCAGAAACAGGAAGAAGAAGCGAAAGCCGCGAACGATCAGAATCAGGCTGCGATTTTGCGACTGATGAATGAATTGCAAGAGGTTGCGGATGGTGACTTGACTGTGCAAGCGACGGTTTCTGAAGATATCACGGGCGCGATTGCCGACTCGGTTAACTACACGGTGGAAGAGTTGCGCGGTCTGGTAGGTCGTGTTACGGCAACTGCAGAACAGGTTACTTCAGCATCAACACAAGCGCAGAATATTTCCAGCGATTTGTTGACAGCGTCTGAACAACAGTCACGCGAAATTTCTGATGCCGGTCAGGTGGTTCTGACGATGGCGGCTGAGATTACTGACGTTTCCCGCTCGGCGAATGAATCAGCACTGGTTGCGCGTCAGTCGGTTGCTGCGGCGGAGCAAGGTGCCCATGCGGTGGAAAACGCCATCAAGGGTATGAACGAGATTCGCGAACAAATCCAGGAAACTTCCAAACGTATTAAACGGCTGGGTGAATCTTCACAAGAGATTGGTGAGATCACTGAACTGATTTCCGACATTACCGAACAAACCAACGTACTGGCGCTGAATGCGGCGATTCAGGCGGCGTCAGCCGGTGAAGCGGGTCGAGGCTTCTCAGTGGTTGCGGAAGAGGTTCAGCGTCTGGCGGAACGTTCAGCTGAAGCGACCAAGCAGATTGGTGCGCTGGTTCGTACGATTCAAACGGATACCCATGACGCGGTTGCCGCGATGGAAAAATCCACTCAGGGTGTGGTTGAGGGAGCAAAACTGTCAGATGCGGCCGGTACGGCGCTGTCTGAAATTCGTAGCGTTTCGAACCGTCTCGCGGAACTGATTCAAGGTATCTCGCTGGCGACGGAACAACAAGCTACCTCAGCTAACGGCGTTGCACAAAATATTCAACACATTTTGACCATCACCGAGCAAACGCAGCATGGTACGCAGCAAACTGCGGTTTCCATTAAAGAATTGTCCATGCTTGCGGAAGAACTCAAGAACTCTGTGTCACGGTTCCGGGTTGCTGCCTGATTTTCACGCCCCGGTTGTGAGAGTGGACCTTAAAAGTGAAAAACGAAGTGTCTGCCAAGTGCGCGCCGACCAGGGTGGCGTTGCACATACTCGCGGTAGCCAGGCTATTGCTGAGTATGCTTGGAAGTCTGGCCTGACCCTGGTTCGCCGGGCACATGTCCTTCACTCGAGTTTTCACTGTTACAGTCCACTAGCTGCAACCCTATCATATTTGCACGGCAATGGACTGCGGTCCATTGCCCTTGAGTTTGCGGAGTACGCATGACATCCGATTTTTCAAAATCGCCAGATCTTCCACAGGAGCAGTTCGACATCGGGCCGCTATCCTGGGTGATGGGAGAAGTGCGGGAAGCAATCACGAATGCTGGCAAGATGCTGACGGAAGCACTTGGCCAGGACACTGAAACCCGCCCTACCTCCTTATTGCATGCAAAAAGCTATCTGCACCAGGCCCATGGTGCCTTGCAGATCGTTGATATCGATGGTGTATCCATCGTTACAGAAACCATAGAAGAATTACTCGAACGCCTGCAAGGCGGCCAGCTTGAGATGACTCAGGCAAATGTGGAAGTCATCGTCGATGCCTTCCATGCGGTCTTGCGCTATCTGGAAGATTTGTTGTCTGGTTCACTGCACCAGCCAGTCCGCCTGTTCCCGTACTACCGCGCCCTGCTCGAACTCAAGGGTGCCGAGAGAATACATCCGGCTGACTTGTTTTTCCCATCCCTGTCCGCCAAAGAACAGATACCTGAACTGGCTGTCAGCAGCAAGGCTGTGGCGATCAGTTATACCGGCTTGCGCCAGCGTTTTGAAAAGCTCTTGCTGACCGTATTGACCAGCAAAGACAAGGAACAACAACGCGCTGCCACGCAATCCATGCACGACATGATTGCGGAAATCGAAAATGGCCAGACCAACTCGCAAGCCAAGGCTTTCTGGGTCGTCATGCGTGCTTTTGTTGAAGCCGTAGGTCATGGTGCTATCGATAACCAGCAATATGTCAAACAGATATTTGGCCGCATCAATCTGCAAATCCGTCGCCTGGTAGAAGGTGTCAGCACCATCCCTGAGCGCCTGTTGCGCGATGCCCTGTTTTTCCTGGCCCAGGTTGAAAACCCTTCTCCTTTTGTCACCCGGGTACGCAAGGCTTACCAGCTTGATGACAAAGTGCCAGTCGATTACGACAAAAAGAATTATGGCCAGATCACAGCAGGTGCACTGACAGCGGCAAAAGAACAATTGTCAGCAGTCAAAAACCTGTGGGGCAGGATAGCCAATGGCGAAACTGGCCTGGCAGAAAAATTCTCCCAAAAAATGACTGACCTGGCCGATACCGGCGCAGGTCTGAATGCGCCAGCACTGGCAAAACTCTTGCGTGAACTGAACGGCATTGCCCGAAGTGTCGCGCATTCGCCAGATGGCAGCAAGCTTGGCATAGAGTTGGCTACCAGCCTGCTGTTTGTTGAACATGCACTGGATCACGTCACACGCCTGCCAGCCAATTTTGCTGAACGCGCTGAAGAAATCACGACCCGTTTGCTGTCCGTAGTTTCTGGTGAAACCCCACAAACCCAGGCCAGCTGGATGGGTGAGATTTCCCGCGAAGCGCAACAACGTCAGACCATGGGTGTGCTGGTTGCTGAAATGCAGTCCAGCCTGCGTCATATAGAAAAAGTGCTGGATGAGTATTTCCGCAATCCTGCTGACAAAGAAACGCTGAAACCTATCGACGGCAATCTGCACCAGATCGGTGGCGCTCTGGCCATGCTCGATCAGGACGACGCTATGGCCGCAGTTGAGCATACACGTCAGATGATCAGCAGCTTTAAAGAAGAAGATGCGATTGATCCGGTTGCGCAAGCTGCCTCTCATGAAAATGTGGCGCAAAACATAGGTGCATTGTCTTTCTTCATCGAGACCTTGCATTCTCAGCCTGATACCGCGAAAAAGAAATTCAGTTTCGACAAAGAAGCCGGCCTGTTCCGTTCCAATTTGCTGGAAGCCCAGGCAAGCAAGGAATTGTTACCTAGCGCAGACATTCATTTGCCTGGCGATGAAGCTCATGGCCAGGAACCTAAAGTCGCCATCTTGCAAACAGCCGAGCAGGAACTGGCTCAGCAGCAACAAGAATCTGCCCGTCTGGCAGCATCTCTGGCAGCTGCGCCAGAAGACGCAGGCCTGCAGGCGCAACTGAAAAGTTCTCTCGAATCCGAGCGTTCAGTTGCTATCTTGCTGGATGATACTGCGGCTTCAGAACGTGCGAAGTCTGCCATTGCCCTGCTGGCCGCAACCGATGCGACAAGTGGCTCTGGTGCCTTGCAGGAAATAGTGACGACACCGCCAGTTGAAACCACCGTCGCTGCCGCACCCGCTCAGGATATTCCTGAAGGTGATGATGCGATTGATGCTGAATTGCTGGAAATCTTCCTCATGGAAGCCGATGAGGTGCTGGAGTATGTCCAGACTACCTTGCCGCTGTCGAGAAAAGATACCAACAACCAGGAATACCTGACCAGCTTGCGCCGTTCCTTCCATACCCTCAAAGGCAGTGGCCGCATGGTTGGCTTGATGGTGTTTGGCGAAGCAGCGTGGAGCATAGAACAGGTTATGAACCTGTGGCTGTCTGACTCACGTAGTGGCGATGACAACCTGTATGCTCTGCTGGACCGCACTGCGCGTGAAATGGTTGAGTGGGTAAGCGAGCTGAAACAAAACGGTGTCTCTGCACGCACTGGCAAAGCTATCATCGCTGCAGCTGAACGTGTCAAGGCAGGCGAGGATTATCAGGATATTCCTGAAGTGGCCGCCGCACCGGCTGTTGAGCCAGAACCAGTCGTTGCTACTCCAGTTGTTGAAGAAATTCAGGCTGCTGCCCTGCCTGAAGTTACCGAAATTGCCGAGATCGCAGAAACCGAAATCGTGGCAGCACCTGCCGTGGAAGAAGTGACCGCTGCGCCAGCAACCCAGCCTTCAACTTTTGAGCTTGATGCATTTGAATTCACACCGGTAGAACTGGTCGATGCTGAACCGACTACGGCAGAAGTGCCATCGGTGCCTTCAGTACCAGAGCTAGTGCCAGAGATCAATGTAGCAACTGAACATGTTGAGCATCCAACTGTGGTCGAGATTAATGCGGTAGAGATCCCAGCATTCACCAGCTTGCCAGAACTGACGCTCGATACTCCTGTGCAAGCTCAGGAAGCCAGTTTGTCAGAAGATATACTGTCTCTCGACCGTGCGCTGGAAGTGGCAGTTGCGGCAGAAGATATGCCGGTTCCAGATGTTGAAGAACTAGTTGCTGAATTGCCGCTGGAAGCTGTACCGGAAGAAATTCTGGTAGCCGAGGTAGCAGAGCCGGCTGCGGAACATGTAGTTGAGCACATAACAGCGGCAGAAGACACTCCTCCTCTCGAATTGTTGTCTGAAACTGTGGCAGATGTGCCTTCACTGGAATTGTCAGAAGTCATAGCAATAGCAGCGAGCGACTTGCCAGTTGCAACTACGTCTGTGCCAGAACCAGAAGTTCTGGAGCTGGCAGATTCTGTCACTGCATCTGCTGAGAGCCTCTTGCCTGAACTAAGCATTGCCAGCGATGAGCCTGAAGCAGAAGCTATCAAAGAACCTGAAGTTGCTCCTGTCGCCCAGGTCGCTGAAATTGCTACGGCAAAAATCATCGACTTCCCTGATCTGTCTGTGCCCGCGCCTAGTGTGGACGACAATATCAAGCGCATTGGCGATATAGAAATCAGCCTGCCTTTGTATTCCATCTACATGGCAGAGACAGATGAAATCGTCCGTTTCCTGGTGCAAGACTTTGCTGAGTGGAGACATGAACCGCATCGTCATGTTTCTACACATGCGATCCATGCCAGCCATTCTCTGGCAGGTAGCTCCGCAACCGTCGGCCTCAAACCTTTGCAAGAACTGGCACATAGCCTGGAATTTGTCTTGCAAAGACTGGAACGTCATCCTGTCGTATTGCTGGAATCAGAATACGATGTGCTGGACCGTTCGCTGGACTCTGCCAAACGCATGCTGCAAAAGTTTGCCTTGTCAGAAATGGCGGCATCCGCACCAGAAGAAATCCGTCAGCTTGAGCATTTGTTGCAAGTCGTCATCGAGCGTTCCAACGCCGGTGCAGATGAAGAATTCATCACTTCTACCAACGAAAAACTCGATCCGATATCCCTGTCAGAAGAGTTGCCATTGGTCGATCTGGCTGCTACAGAGTTGTTGACGGCAGAGGTGCCTGATACGCTTGATGCGCCTGAAGAAATTACCGCAGACATACCGGTCGTTACCGAAACACTGGCTGAGCCTGAGTTCAATCTGGATCAAGCAGAAGTACTGGAAGCCTTGCCTGTTCTTGATGAAGAATTGCCAGAGGAATTGACTGCAGAAGAGCTGGCTGTTGAAACTCCGCTGGAAGCAGAAATTGTCATCGCCGCGGCCTTGCCAGAGCCAGAAGCACCGGCAGAAACTATTACTGACCGCATCGGCTCCATCATGCTTGACGCCATGGATGATATCCATCCGGTGGAAACGCATGCGGAGCTTGCTCCTGTCGTTGAACCTGCACCTGTAGCAGTGCCTGAGCCTGTTGCCGAGCCAGAAGTAGTCGAAGCAGTAGCCATCCCGGCAGTGTCAGTAGCACCGTCAAGCTTTACGCCGACTGTTCAGGCTGCGCCTGAATATGTTGCTCCAGCCAGTGACGGCACTGTACAGATCCGTGATGATCTGGATATGGATTTGTTGCCAGTCTTCATAGAAGAAGGTAATGACTTGCTGCCTATGGTTGGTCAGTTGCTGCGTACCTGGCAAGAAAAACCGGATGACATGGCAGCACCACAAGCCATTGCCCGTATCATGCATACCATCAAAGGCAGTGCACGTATGGCCGGTGCCATGGGCCTGGGTCAGCACATCCATGACATGGAATCACGCATTGAAACACTGATGCATGGCGGTAGTGCAGTGCGTGTCTCCCTGCTGGATGATTTGCTGGCACGTCACGACCACAGCATGCATATGTTCGACCGTCTGTTGCATCCAGAAGCACATGCAACACCAGTACAAGCTGATGCACCTCTGACTGCTGCTCAGGAACTGGATCAGTTCCAGGAGCAAATGGCCGCGACCAATACCGATGCGCCGGTTGTCATCAATGAACTGGTCAACCTGACGCCTGTCGTGCCGCTCATGACCCGCGCCATACCGGCCAGGGCAGCAGCCGCACCAGTAGCGGTAGCCGCCAATACGCCAGCGACGCTGGTACGTGTACGTGCAGATATTCTTGACCGCCTGGTCAACCAGGCTGGTGAAGTTTCCATCTCGCGTTCACGTCTGGAAAATGAAGTCAGCACCTTGCGCTCGTCCCTCAGCGAGTTGACAGAGAACGTCAACCGTCTGCGCGACCAGTTGCGTGAAGTTGAAATCCAGGCAGAAACCCAGATCACTTCACGTATGGCACTCTCGGGAGATCGTGAATTTGATCCGCTCGAGTTTGACCGCTTCACCCGCCTGCAAGAACTGACACGCATGATGGCCGAAAGCGTCAGCGACGTGGCCACCGTACAAACCAACTTGACGCGTACTATCGACGGCGCAACCAATGACTTGCTGGTACAAGCGCGTTTGACACGTGACTTGCAACAGGATTTGATGCGCGTGCGTATGATTCCTTTCGCCAGTATTTCCGAGCGTCTGTATCGCGTGACACGCCAGACTTCCAAAGAAGTCGATAAACGCGTGAATCTGGATATCCGCGGTGCAACGGTAGAGATGGATAGGGGCGTTCTGGAAAAAATGGCCGGTCCTTTCGAACATTTGCTGCGTAATGCGATTGTCCACGGCATAGAAAGCCGTGAACAAAGACGTAACCATGGCAAAGAAGAAACCGGTGAATTGCTGATCGAAATCCGTCAGGAAGGTAATGAGGTTGTGATCCGCTTCAGCGATGACGGCCAGGGCCTGAACCTGACCCGCATCCGCGAAAAAGCGCTGTCCGTTGGGCTGATCTCCAATGAAGATAATCCTGGTGAGCTCGAAACAGCCAACATGATTTTCGAACCCGGCTTCTCGACAGCGACAGAAATTACTGAACTTGCCGGTCGTGGCGTCGGTATGGACGTGGTCCGCTCCGAAGCTGCATCCCTGGGTGGCCGTGTTGAAGTAACAACCAATGAAGGCAAGGGCGCTGAATTCACGATTCGCCTGCCTTTGACACTGGCTGTGACGCAGGTGGTATTGCTGAGTTCTGGTGGCCGTACCTTCGCCGTGCCTTCTGTTCTGGTCGAGCAAGTACAGCAACTGAAATCGAATGCCCTGGCCAATGCCTACAACGAAGGGGCAGTGATGTGGCAAGGTCAGCGCGTGACTTTGTATTACCTGTCCTCCATGCTGGGCCAGGACGATGCCACACCGATGACACAACAATACAGCCCGCTGCTGATCATGAAGAGCGGTGGCGAACGTGTTGCGATTCACGTCGATGACGTTCTGGGTAACCGCGAGGTGGTTGTTAAAAACATCGGCCCGCAACTGGCACGTATGACAGGTATCGCCGGCGCGACTGTACTCGGTTCTGGTGAAATCGTTCTGATCCTGAACCCTGTACCGCTGGCACAACGCATGGAACATGAACATGCACGTCTGCAGCAACTGGGTACAGAAGCCACACCTGAAATGGGTGCGGTTGCCAACCTGCATACAGCAACGGAAGTGGCTGAAACCAAAGCCCAGCCAGTACAGGGCTTGCGTACCCAGCATACCGTCATGGTCGTTGATGATTCCTTGACCGTACGCCGCGTGACCCAGCGTTTGCTGACACGTGAGGGTTATCAGGTCATCCTGGCAAAAGACGGTATTGATGCGCTGGAGCAGTTGCAGTCAGTGACACCAGACGTCATGCTGGTTGATATCGAAATGCCACGCATGGACGGTTTCGATCTGACCCGTAACGTCCGCAGTGATTCACGTACCAGCCATATTCCTATCATCATGATTACTTCGCGTACTGCGGATAAGCATCGTAACTATGCGAAAGAACTCGGTGTTAATGAGTACTTTGGTAAGCCGTATCGTGAGGATGATTTGTTGGGGGCGATTATGGGCTTCCTGGGTAAAGATGCGGCGGTCATAGTGTAAGCAGGCTGTAGATTTTAGATAGTCAAAAAAGCAGAGAGTGATCTCTGCTTTTTTTGTTTTTGTGCGCATATTTTTGCTACTTGTATTTCTGTATTTGACTTGTTATTCGCTGTTGGTAAGTTACCTTTGAACGGGCTCAAGACATGCCATGCAGGATGAATTGCCGTAAACTAAGCGCCATCGTTCCAGCGTGTTTTTAGCTGGAATCCATCGGGCTGGCGCTCCAGTGGCGTTCGTGGCATGCCATATTACTCGTTAGATGACTCACTTTGATTAACACGACTACTCTCTGTGGATACAAGCCGGGTGTCGGCCCGGCAGCCGAAATACTTTCTTTGCGTCGCCAAAGTAAGTATTCAAAGAAAGGCGACCCAGGCGTAGCCGCCCCTGCGGGGTTCCCGTTTGTGCAGTACAAAAAATGGGAAGGCCCGAAACTCGCTACGCTCAGACAGCGGTCCTTCTTTTTCCATTTTCTGTACAGCACAAACGGCGGCTACACATGGGAACGTCAAAATCAACAGCAATTTCAAAACCAACGGCAACGTCAAAACCAACGGCAAATTCAAAACCAGCATGCGCACATTGCTATGGTATTAGTTCGCTTAAGCTTCAGTCCTTCACTCCTCCTCACCATGCGCAGCCACCTTCTTCACCACCGCATACCGCGTCAAAGTCTGCTTTCGCGCCACGTCATGTTCGACCAGCGGAAATGGATAATCCCTGCCTACCCTGACTCCAGCCTGCTCCAGCAATAATGGCGCAGCCTTCCACGGTGCATGGATGCTGCGTTTGTCCAGTTTCGCCAGTTGCGGCAGGTAGCGTTTGATGAACTTGCCGTCGGCGTCGAATTTTTCTGACTGCGTGATGGGGTTGAAGATGCGGAAGTAGGGCTGGGCGTCGCAGCCGGAGGAGGATGCCCATTGCCAGCCGCCGTTGTTGGCGGATAGGTCGAAGTCGTTCAGGTGTTCGGCGAAATAGGCTTCGCCGCGGCGCCAGTCTATGCCCAGGTCTTTGATGAGGAAGCAGGCGGTAACCATGCGCAGGCGGTTGTGCATGTAGCCGGTCTGGTTTAGTTGCAGCATGGCGGCATCTACCAGGGGGTAGCCGGTGCGGCCTTCGCACCAGGCAGCGAAGTGGGCGTCCGCTTGCGGGCCGGTTTCCCACTGTATGGCATCGTAATCTGGTTTAAAGGAACGGCTTGCCACATGCGGGTGGTGATGCAGGATCATGAAATAAAAGTCGCGCCAGACCAGTTCAGACAACCAGATTTCTGCCCCGCGATTGGCAGAGATACGCATTTGTCGGACGGCTTCCTGTACCAGTTGACGTATCGATATCGTGCCAAAGCGCAAATGGACTGACAGATACGATGGCCCCTTGATCGCCGGAAAATCACGCGACTGGTCGTACAGCTTCATGCGGCTGACAAAGTCTTCCAGCAAAGCCTGTGCACCCGACATGCCTGCGGCAACAGGCATGCGGCGTTCAGCGGCCTGCGCAAAGCCCATTTCTGACAGCGTAGGTATAGTTTGCGCTGAGATGCTGCTTAGCTTGTGCGCATATTTTTCTATAGGGTAAGAACGCGAATAAAAGTCGCTGCCTTCTGCATGGAATTTTTTCAGCCAGGCATTTTTGTAGGGCGTGAAGACAGAGAAGGGCGCATTCGCCAGCGACAAGACTTCAGCCTTTTCAAAAATAACCTGGTCTTTAAAACTCAGAAATGCACAATTTCGTTTTGATAATTCTTGCCTGACGGACTCATCACGGGTCGCAGCCTGTGGTTCGTAATCATGATTGGTAAATACGGCATCAACGCCAAGCTCGGCCACCAGTTGCGGTATGGCTGTTTCTGCATAGTCATAACGCACCAGCAAGCCACCGCCCATCTGCTGTAATTCTTGATCCAGTTCAAGAATACTTTCATGAATAAAGGCCAGCCGCCTGTCATTTTCTGGCAAATTGTCTAATATTGTTTTATCGAAGATAAAAGCGCAGTAGACCTCATCACTTTGCCGCAGGGCATGGTACAGGGCGGCGTGGTCAAAATTACGCAGGTCGCGGCGGAACCAGACCAGCGAACGAGGGTAATGGGCTGTATGGGCTTTCTCGGCTTTATTTTCTTGCATGATCTGTCGGATAGTGTGGTCAAAACGCAGTGTGGCACCTTAGCACACATCGAAAATACACGCTAAAAATGCTAAAATGTGACCATGGCGAAGCAAACAAAATCACTACATACCAATCTGCACGACGATGCAACACAGTCGGCCCCCATGACTTCCAGACATAAATTTCAGGTGAAAAGCGAAGACGATAACAATTTGGAATTGAATTTAACCAATCATTTCCTGATTGCAATGCCATCCATGATGGATCCCGTCTTTGGCGGCACGGTGATTTATTTGTGCGAGCACAGCCCTCGCGGTGCCATGGGCATGGTCATCAACCGGCCGATAGAGTTGACCGTGGCTGGCTTGTTTGACCGCATAGACCTGAAGCTGGAAATCATTCCTGACTCTCATCCCATAGGCAAACGCCCTGTCATATTTGGCGGGCCGGTGCAGGATGACCGGGGGTTTGTCCTGCATACCCCTGTTGGCGCTTATTCATCTTCGCTCAAGGTCACAGACGAGATCGCCTTCACCACCTCACGCGATGTGCTGGAAGCCGTGGCAGCCGGTGACGGGCCTGAACAAGTCCTGATCAGTGTTGGCTATGCAGGCTGGGGTGCTGGCCAGCTGGAACAGGAGATACTGGCCAATGGCTGGCTGACAGTCGCTGCTGACGCACGCATCCTGTTCGATTTGCCGCTGGAAGAACGGTTTGCCGCCGCCATCAAATTGCTGGGTATAGACCCACTGATGCTGGCAGCCGAAGCGGGGCATGCCTGATGGCTGCAAGCGAAGGTACGGTACTCGCCTTTGATTTTGGTTTAAAGCGCATAGGCGTTGCCGTTGGCAATACGTTTTTACGCCAGGCTGAAGCACTCAGCATCATCCACGCTCCTACCAATGACGGCAAATTTGCCGACATCACCAAGCTCATAGAAAAATGGCAGCCCGTGCTGTGCGTGGTGGGTTTGCCCATGCACCCCGATGGTGCCGACAATGAAATGACACAGCGCTGCAAGCGCTTTGCCAATCAGCTCAATGGCCGCTTCAACCTGCCTGCCGTGCTGGTCGATGAACGCTATTCTTCTGCCGTACTCTCAAGCTCGCGTGGCGAGTTCATCGATGACGATGCGGCTGCCCTCATTCTGCAACAATATTTTGATGAAACGCCATGACTACCACGACCACTAATGCTGCCCAGCTTGATGCAGAAGCCCTGTATCAGCTGCTACTGGAGCAAATCAGGCCACATGCGCTGGCACAAGACAAACTGGGCATCGTTGGTATTTATTCAGGCGGCGCGTGGATAGCCGAGCGCCTGGTGCAAGACCTGGGCTTGCCGAATAAAGCAGGCCGCATTGATGTGTCTTTTTACCGCGACGACTATGCCGCCAAGGGCCTGCATGCTGAAGTCAAACCTACGCAAATTCCTTTCGATGTCGATGGTGCACAAATCATCCTGGTAGATGACGTGTTGTACACAGGCCGCACCACCCGCGCCGCCATCAATGAATTATTTGATTATGGCCGTCCGGCCCGCATCATGCTGTCTACCCTGGTAGACCGTGGTGGCCGCGAATTGCCGGTGGCAGCTGATTTTGTTGCCCATACCGCCTCATTTGAACCCGCCGTCTCTGTCAATCTGCAACGTGCAGATGACGGCACTTTCAGCATCTCTGTCGATCATGCATAATCCCCAGCTCAATAAACACGGCGAACTCCAGCATTTGCTGACGATAGACGGCTTGCCGAAAGCCATCGTCAACCATATTCTCGATACCGCATCTTCTTTCGTCAGCGTCAGCGACAGAGAAGTCAAAAAAGTGCCGCTGATGCGTGGTAAAAGCGTCTTCAATCTGTTCTTTGAAAACTCTACCCGCACACGTACGACGTTTGAAATTGCCTCCAAGCGTTTGTCGGCAGATGTCATCAATCTCAATATCGCTGCGTCCAGTACCAGCAAGGGTGAATCCCTGCTCGACACCATCGATAATCTGGCCGCCATGCATGCTGACATGTTCGTCGTGCGTCATGCAACCTCAGGCGCACCTTTCCTGATCGCCAAGCATTTGAACGACACCAAACAGCACCATGTGCATGTGGTAAATGCCGGTGATGGCCGCCATGCTCACCCAACCCAGGGTTTGCTGGACATGTACACCATACGCCACTACAAAAAAGACTTCACCAATCTGACAGTAGCGATTGTCGGTGACGTCTTGCACAGCCGCGTCGCCCGTTCCGATATCCATGCATTGACCATGCTGGGCGTACCCGAAGTGCGTGTTATAGGCCCACGTACTTTGTTGCCCGGTGGCCTGGAGCAAATGGGTGTAAGGGTATTCAACAACATGGATGAAGGCCTCAAAGGTGTTGATGTCATCATCATGCTGCGCTTGCAAAATGAACGCATGAGCGGTGCCTTGCTGCCTTCTGCACAAGAATATTTCAAGAGCTATGGCCTGACACCAGAACGCCTGGCGCTGGCAAAACCAGATGCCATCGTCATGCACCCCGGCCCCATGAACCGTGGTGTGGAAATTGATTCTGCCGTGGCCGATGGCCCGCAGGCAGTAATACTGCCGCAAGTGACTTTTGGTATTGCCGTGCGCATGGCTGTCATGAGCATCGTCGCAGGCAATAGCGGCGGGGTATGAGGAGAATATGAAGATACATATCAAAAATGGCCGCGTGATTGATCCGGCAAGTGCTAGCGATGCAGTACAGGACGTGTTTATCGCTGCCGGCAAGGTCGTTGCCATAGGCCAGGCCCCGGCTGACTTTGTCGCCAATAAAACTATTGATGCTTCTGGCCTGATCGTTACCGCTGGTCTGGTCGATCTGAGTGCCCGCCTGCGTGAGCCTGGTTTTGAATACAAGGCCACGCTGGAATCTGAATTACAGGCCGCCATGCGCGGCGGCGTCACCAGCCTGGTGTGCCCGCCAGATACTGACCCTGTGCTGGATGAATCAGGCCTGGTAGAAATGCTCAAGCAAAGAGCCCGCATGCAAAATAAGGCCCACGTTTATCCGCTGGGTGCGCTGACCATAGGTTTGAAAGGTGAATCCCTGACCGAGATGGTGGAGCTGACAGCGGCAGGCTGCATAGGTTTCTCTCAGGCCGAAGAAACCATCGCCAATACCAATACCCTGCAAAGGGCGCTGGATTACGCAGCCACCTTTGGTTTCACCGTCTGGCTGCGTCCGCAAGATGCCTACATAGGCAAGGGCGGCGTTGCTCACAGCGGCCCCTTGGCTTCGCGCCTGGGCTTGTCTGGTGTGCCCGTCATGGCCGAGACGATTGCCCTGCATACCCTGTTTGAACTCATGCGCGCCACCGGCGCCAAAGTACATCTGTGCCGCATCTCTTCCGCCGCTGGACTGGATTTGATACGCAAAGCCAAAAAAGAAGGTTTGCCGCTGACCTGCGACGTTGGTGCTCATCATGTGCATCTGACTGATGCTGACATTGGTTACTTCGATTCCAATGCCCGCCTGACACCACCTTTACGCAGTCAGCGTGACCGCGATGCCATTTCTGCGGCACTGAAAGACGGCACCATCGATGCGATATGCTCAGACCATACACCGGTCGATGATGATGAGAAATTGCTGCCCTTTGCTGAGGCCTCACCCGGTGCCACCGGCCTGGAATTATTATTGTCACTGGCACTGAAATGGGCAGAAGACAGCCGTGGTGACGTCAGCCTGATGCTGGCCCTGTCCAAAATCAGCCAGCATGCCGCCAAAGTGGCAGGTGTGCCCGCCGGACAAATCGCCGTAGGCCAGGCAGCGGATATCTGCATCTTTGATCCTGCCACACGCTGGAAGGTAGAAGCCAAAGCCCTCGCCAGCCAGGGCAAGCACACGCCTTTCCTGGGTTATGAATTGCCGGGCGTGGTCAAGGCCACGATAGTGTCAGGGCATACTGCGTTTGATACTTTGCATTAACATCGCAGATGAAAAGTAATCAGCTTACCCGTGGTGAACAAAGACGCGTCATGTATGTGGAAAATAAAAACGGCTTGATCGATGGCGTTGCTGCGCGCATAGGCTGGGTTGAGTTTTCCAAAACAGGGCGAACAGTTTACTACCGTGGAAAATCCTTGCAGGCATGTACCGGAGGTGGAATATCCGGTAATTTTTTTGACGCCGATACCCATGAAGAGTATTGGATTTCAGGCGTCAAAAAACGCGGCTCCAATGTGCATTATGCAGAGTCAGTGAGTGTCTTGATTGATGAAGATGCCAAAGAGGAAGTGGTAAGAATGCGTGCCTGAAGCAGGCTGAGGTAGTGTCCAAACTGCTCAGTGAGAAATTCGTTTGATTGAGTAGGATGCGTGGGAAGAGCGGGACGAGTGGGAAGAGTGGGGGTAAAGGCAGGTATAGCCTTACTCCCGCTTTTGTTTATTCAGCTTGGCTATTTTTAATTGTTACTCTACGTGAGTATTTTTGTGAGTCAGTATGATCGTTTGGCATTTTTTCCGGATATTTCTCCATCTCACGGCAGGTCTGCTGACTTGCGCCCTGATCTTTCCGTTTTCTTCTGATGCCAGGCGTGATGAGCTGGTTCGCCGCTGGTCGGTCAAATTGCTCGCCATCTGTACCGTGGATGTTGCTTTCAAGGATAAAAGCGGGGGTGCGGTGAATCCGTCGGCGATGATCGTTTCCAACCATGTGTCATGGCTGGATATTTTTGTCATCAATACCCTGCATCCTTGCCACTTCGTCGCCAAGTCTGACATCCGCAACTGGCCTTTGCTGGGCTGGTTATGTGAAAAGGCAGGTACAATTTTCCTGGTGCGTGGCAGGCAGCGCGATGTGCGCCGTATCTATGAAGGCCTGGTACATCAGATAGAAGCAGGCAAGCGCATTGCGTTTTTCCCTGAGGGTACAACTGCAGCGCAAGGTAATCTGCTGTCTTTTCACGCCAACCTGTTTGAAGCGGCAATAGAAGCACATGTACCTGTACAGCCCTTTGTTGTGCGCTATCTTGATGCGCAGGGACAGCTCCACCCTGCCGCTGATTTTATTGGTGACATGACTTTTGCAGAAAGCATGCGCATCATCTTGCTGGCACCACGTATGACAGCAGAACTGGTGCGCCTGCCTGCGATTCCTACCGAAGGTGCGCACCGCAGGGAAGTGGCGCAAGTGGCGCGTGCAGCGGTGATGAAGGAGTTGGGATTAAGCGAGTAATATTTACCCAGGTTTTTGCTGTTGCGGACAATCTATCTGCACGACTTGCCGGTCTTCCAGTGCGACGGCAGTCAGCTTGCCACCCCATACACAGCCAGTATCCAGGCTAATCAGGTTGTCACGCAAAATCAGGCCCAAGGTGGACCAGTGACCAAATACCACGGTGTTTTTTTCACTCGCACGTGACAGCTCAAACCAAGGGGCAAAGCCTTGCGGTGCGCTGTCCAGGCCATCCTTGCTGTCAAAATCCATGACGCCATCTGCATTGCAAAAACGCATGCGTGTCAGTGCGTTGATGATGCAGCGTAATCTGTCATAGCCTTCCAGATCATCCTGCCATTGCGCTGGGGTGTTGCCATACATATTGCGTAATAAATCCAGCCAGTCTTTACTGTGTAGCTGTGTTTCGACTTCATGCGCCAGCTTCATGGTTTGCTTTGCTGACCATTGCGGGAAGATGCCTGCATGTATCAATAAGTGCTGGTGCTGTGAAATCGCCATGGGTCTGTGCCGTAGCCAGTCCAGCAATTCTTCACGGTCTGGTGCTTGCAGGATATCGTCCAGGGTATCGCTGCGACTTGCTTTACGTATGCCATTGGCGACAGCTAGCAAATGCAGGTCATGGTTGCCGAGTACGGATTCTGCCCGGCCAGCAACTTGCAAATCACGTATCAGGCGCAGGCTGGCCAGCGATTTGGGGCCGCGATTGACCAGGTCGCCTGCAAACAAATACTGTGCATCTGCTTCGGTCTGCTCTATTTTGTTGAGCAGGCTTTGCAACTGGTCGGCACAGCCTTGTATATCGCCGATAAAATAAGTTTTTGCCATTGCTGCCTCAGGGCTCGCCACCCATGCGTTTGGCTTCTGCGCGGCTGATCAGGGCTTGCTGTTTTTGCTGTTCACGCACGCTGGCGGTGATCATGGTAGGCCAGCCTATCAGATGTTGCTCTGCAATTTCAGCCAGGCCGCGCATCCACGCCGGTGACTCATTCAGGCAGGGAATGTAGTTGAATTCCTTGCCACCCGCTTTCAGAAAATCGGTCTTCACTTCCATGGCAATTTCTTCCAGGGTTTCCAGGCAGTCAGCGATAAAGCCGGGGCAAATCACGTCTATGCGTTTAACGCCCTCTTTGGCCAGCTTTGCCACGGTAGGTGCTGTATAAGGTTGCAACCATTCGGCACGGCCCAGGCGTGACTGGAAGGTGACCACATAATCATCTTTGCCCAAGCCCAGTTTCTCAGCCAGCAAGCGGGCGGTTTTATAACATTCGCAATGATAGGCATCACCGCGCAATAAAAATGCTTTTGGCAAACCATGGAAACTCATGACCAGTTTGTCAGGGCGACCATGGCTTTGCCAGTGATCCATGACCGACACGCGCAAAGCCTGTATATAAGCATCATGGTCATGATAATTCTTGACGAAGCGCAGTTCAGGCATGTTCCTGACTTGCTGGTAATGCTGGGCCACCGCGTCAAAATTGGAGGCTGTCGTCGTGGCAGAATATTGCGGGTAGGCTGGCAATATCAGTATGCGCTCACAACCGTCTACTTTGAGTTTTTGCAAGACCTCGGGTATCGAAGGTGAACCATAACGCATGGCATAGGCAACTTGTACTTCATGCCCACGTTCACCCAGATAGCCTTTCAGCAATGCTGCCTGTTTTTGTGTATGTATTTTCAGTGGCGAACCATCCCTGGTCCAGATCGAAGCATACTTCTTTGCTGACTGGCCAGAACGGAAGGGCAGGATAATCCCGTGCAAGAGCAGCCACCAGACCGGGCGCGGTACTTCAACTACGCGTCTATCCCATAAAAATTGTTTGAGATAACGGCGCACTGCCGATGTCGTCGGTGCATCAGGCGTGCCGAGGTTGATCAGCACCACGGCTGTCTTGGCGATTTTGCCGTGTGAATATTTAGGTTCTTTGAGGAAGCGCATGATGTATTTTTTTTCTTAAGATGCCAATAATTCTCTGGCGTGTTTGCGCGTAGTCGCCGTAATTTCTATGCCGCCCAGCATGCGGGCGATTTCTTCCACTCTTTGTTTATTGTCGAGTGCTTCTATTTGTGAAACGGTTTTGCCATTCTGGTTGGCCTTGCTGACCTGGAAGTGCTGGTTAGCCTGGCTGGCCACTTGCGGCAGATGCGTAACGCACAAGACTTGCCGGTCCTGGCCCAGGCGTTTCAATAAACGACCAACCACTTCAGCCACGCCACCACCTATGCCACTATCAACTTCATCAAATATGAGGGTAGGAGTAGCAGTAGCACAAGAGGTGATGACAGAAATCGCCAACGAGATACGCGCCAGTTCGCCACCAGAGGCTACCTTGGCCAATGGCCTTGCCTGTACACCGGCATGGCCTGCGACCAGAAATTCCACCTGTTCCAGGCCATAGGCGGCTGGTTCTACAGGATTGAGTGCAACCGAGAAGCTGCCGCCGCCCATGCTCAGGTCTTGCATTGCCGTGGTGACTGCTGCGCCCAGGTCTTTGGCAACTTTTTGTCTGATCTTGCTGAGTTTTCCTGCGGTTTGCAGGTAGGCAAGCCTGGCTTTTTCTTCCTGTGCTTTCAGGGCATCCATGTCGGTGGCATTCGACAACTGCGCCAACTGGGCTGACAGCGTGGCAAATTCTTCGTGCAATTTTTCAGGCGCGACGTGAAAGCGCCGTGCCGTCGTGTGTATCACTTCTACGCGGTTTTCCACGACGCGCAGACGGGCAGGGTCGAGTTCTGTGCGGCTCAGGTAAACATTGAGTGCGTAGGTGGTTTCCTGCAAATTGATGCAGGCAGATTCCAGCGCATCGGTGACGGGTTTGAGCGCCGCATCGTAATCGATTAGCTTCAACAGCTTTTGCTGGATGGCAGTCAGTTGCGACAAGACAGGATGCTCGGATTCAGAAATCAATGCGGCTGCCTCTTGTCCGGCTTCCAGCAGACTGGCAGCGTGAGCCAGACGACTGTGCTCCTGGCTGATGCTTTCCCATTCACCGGGCTTGATCTGCAATTTATCGAGTTCGCCGACCTGCCATTCCAGACGCTCGCGCTCTTGCAAGACGCTCTTGGCATTGGTCTCAAATTCTTCACGTTGCTTGCTGATATTGCGCCAGGCGCGGTAACGCAAGCCTACTTCGGTGACTTGCTCTTGCAAGCCGCCTTGCATGTCCAGCAAGTCGCGCTGTGCCTCGGTTTTCAACAAGGATTGGTGTGCATGCTGGCCATGGATATCTACGAGCATGTCGCCTATCTCGCGCAATTGCCCTGCAGTGGCGGTGATGCCATTGATCCAGGCCTTGGAACGGCCTGCATTATCGATGGTACGCCGCAAGATCAGCGGTTGATCCTGGTCAAAGAATTCATGTTCTTTGAGCCAGGTGGCGAGTGTTTCATTGACGGCAAATTCTGCACTGATATCAGTTTTGCTGGCAGATTCTCTTACCATGCTGGCGTCACCCCGGCCACCGAGGGCCAGGGTCAGGGCATCGATCAAAATGGACTTACCCGCACCGGTTTCACCGGTCAGCACACTGAAGCCTGAAGAAAATTCCAACTCCAGCGTATCAACAATGACAAAATCTCGTATGGCAAGCGTGCGCAACATAATGGGCAGACATGAAGGAATTTGTTAAGAAAATGGTGCCGGAAAGTACCAGCCAGCATAGCGAAATCGCTATTTTAGCAACAGCCTGTGACTTCTGTGTTTGTAAGAGTGGGCGAAAAAATTAATTCAGCGCACCCTCTACCGATGGATATTCATTCCAGTGCAGTTTCTCGCGCAAGGTGTTGTAATAATTCCAGCCGGGAGGATGCAGGAAGGTTACCGTATGGGCAGAACGGTTCACGATAATCCTGTCCTGATGCTGCAGGCTGGCAAAATTTTGCATATCAAAATTCAAGCTGATATCGCGTCCGGCCACGATGGTGATGACGATTTCGCTACTGTCTGGCAAGACGATGGGCCGGTTCGACAAGGCATGCGGCGCAATTGGCACCATCGCAATGCCTGACAGGCTGGGGTGCAGCAGCGGGCCGCCAGCAGAAAGGGCATAGGCAGTGGAGCCTGTCGGCGTCGAAACGATGAGACCATCTGAGCGCTGGTTATACATGAAGTGTCCATCTACCTCGACACGTAATTCCACCATCCCTGAGCCTGCACCACGTGAGACCACGATGTCATTGAAAGCCACACCACTGAAAATCTGGTTGCCATCGCGGGTCACGATGGCCTGCAACAGGCTGCGGCGCTCGGACACATATTTGCCATCCAGCATTTCTGTTATGACAGGGATCATGCGGTCAAGTGCAATATCGGTAATGAAACCCAGTCTGCCCTGGTTGATACCAATCAGAGGAATATTGTAGGGTGCCAGTTGCCGTGCTATGCCCAGCATGGTGCCATCGCCGCCAACGACGATGGCGACATCGGCCAGCTTGCCTATCTCAGGCACGGGCATGCTGCTGAATTCGCTCAACTGCAGATATTGCGCGGTTTCTGCCTCGATGACGACGCGGTGTCCGGCGCTCGCGAGAAAATTGGCCAGTTCCTTAATCGAGTCAGCAATGCCTGTCGCATTCGATTTTCCAACAAGTGCAATGGTTTTGGCCTGTACTGTCATAAACAAAGGTAGGGTGACATGATGCCTGAGATTAGAACATAATTAGGGCATCTATGAATGGAATGAGTGCTCTTTATGGCAATTAAAGCAGTTTTGCTGGACCTCGATGATACTTTGTGGCCGGTTGCGCCAGTTATTCGTCATGCTGAATCCGTTTTGCAGCAATGGTTGCATGAACACGCACCTCTTGTGGCGCAAAATTACAATGTGGAAAAATTGCGTGAGCGCAGGAATTTGCTGGTAGCGAGCGACCAGCGTTTTCAATACGATTTATGGGCTCTGCGTCATACCTTGTTGAAACAGGTTTTTGATGAGCATGGCGTGGAAGCCGAAAAAGCCGACCAGGCCATGGCCGTTTTTGCCGATGCCCGTAACAAAGTCGATTTGTACAGCGATGTCAAACCCGCCTTGCAGGCTTTGCAAGAAAAACTGTTGCTAGGCACAGTCTCGAATGGTTTTGCCGATTTGCAGGCGATAGGCCTGGCGCATCACTTCAAGGTGTCTATCGCTGCCTATCGTTTTGGCTGTGCCAAGCCCGACCCTAGGATATTCCTGGCCGCTTGCCAGGAGCTGGGCCTGGAACCTGCAGAAGTATTATATGTTGGCGATGATTTATTGCTCGATGTGCAAGGTGCGCAACAGGCGGGATTAAAAGGCGGCTGGATGAACCGCCAGGGTTTAAAAATTGAAGATGAGCGCCATCTGCATATCAAGCCGGATGCGGAATTTGCCAATCTGCATGACCTGACTCTATGGCTATGAATTTTTCTATGTTCATGTCAGTCATGAACGCATAAAATGAAACCATGCAACTAGATATCCGCGCACAAACTTTATTAAAAGCCCTGGTCGAGCGTTATATCGCCGACGGCCAGCCTGTGGGTTCCCGTGCCTTGTCCAAAATATCTGGCCTGGAATTATCCCCGGCGACGATACGCAACGTCATGGCCGACCTGGAAGAAATGGGCTTCGTAGCAAGCCCGCATACTTCTGCGGGCCGTATCCCCACGCCCAGGGGCTATCGCGTTTTCGTTGATACCTTGCTTACTGTGCAAGATGTGAATGGCGCAGCCATGGATTCGCGCCTGCAGTCCAGCCTGCAATCAAATATGAATGCACAGTCGCCGCAAAAACTGATTGCGAACGCGGCGCAGATATTATCGTCCTTGTCACAATTTGCCGGTGTCGTCATGACGCCGCGTACTGAGTCGATTTTCCAGCAGGTAGAATTCTTGCGCCTGTCAGAAAAACGTATCTTGCTGGTAGTGGTGGCACCTGGTGGCGAAGTGCATAACCGTCTGTTGTTGACCGATGTTGATTACACGCCAACGCAGTTGGTGCAGGCCGCCAATTACCTGAACCAGAACTTTGGTGGCTTGAGCTTTACCGACGCACGCACCCGTATCAACAGTGAGTTGCGGGAATTGCAAAATGATATGACCAGGCTCATGCAGGCGGCGGTAGAGGCGGGCAGCAATGCCATGGATGAGGATAATGACGAGGTCGTTATCTCTGGTGAGCGTAATTTGCTGAATGTGCAAGACCTGTCGTCAAATATGAGTTCCCTGCGCAAGCTGTTTGATATGTTCGAGCAAAAAAACAGCCTCATGCAATTACTTGATGTATCCAGCAAGGCAACTGGTGTGCAGATATTTATCGGCGGCGAATCACAACTGGTACCCATGGAAGAAATGAGTATTGTCACAGCGCCCTATGGGGTGAACGGCAAGATAGTGGGTACCCTGGGTGTCATAGGACCTACCCGCATGGCCTATGAAAGAGTTATCCCCATCGTAGACATCACTTCAAAATTATTATCTAATGCACTTAGTCAGTAATAAAGCATTAAGATACAGTGTGAAATAGCGAAGCAAATAAGCAAAAACAAGCAAACATTGATGCGCATACAGGGTTGCTATGGAAAAGAAAAACGCTAAGATTTTATTGATTGATGATAATGATGTCACCCGCGAGGTGCTCAGGGTCATATTGCGCAGCGAGGGTTATAACGTCGTTGGCGAAGCTACCGATGGTGGCACTGGCCTGGAAATGGCAGTGAAACTCAAACCTGACCTGATCTTGCTCGATATTGTCATGCCCAAGATCAGTGGTACTGAAATCCTGCCCCGCATCCGCGAATTGTTGCCAGACTCAAGGGTTTTGATGGTAACAGCCAATAAAGACCAGGATACGATTACGGAAGTAGTCAAGAATGGCATCCACGGCTATATCCTCAAGCCATTCAATGCGCAAAAGATCATAGGAACTGTCGAGGCTGTCGTAGCCAAGATCAATAAATAGGCTGGAATTAAGCTGGAAAGCGCACACCGGGTTGCTATGGCCGGGTGCGCTTGTCAGGCTAAAGTTGGGGGATTTCTCTTTACTTTAAGCTTTGCGCTTACGATTCAAGCCTTGTGTTCGCAATTAGGCTTGGTGCAATTGCCATAAATTGCCAGTGCATGTTCAGCAATCTTGAAGCCGCGTTCCAGGGCGACTGTTTGCTGGCGTTGTTCGATTTCTTCGTCAAAAAATTCTTCCACACGGCCACAGTCCAGGCAGACCAGATGGTCATGGTGTGAACCCTCGTTCAATTCAAAAATGGCTTTGCCAGTCTCAAAATGATTCCGGTTTAACAGTCCGGCCTGTTCAAACTGGGTCAGGACGCGGTACACAGTTGCCAGACCGACATCCATATTTTCATTGAGCAGGATCTTATATACATCTTCTGCTGTCAGATGACGAACCTTGCTGCTCTGGAAGATTTCCAGGATTTTCAGGCGGGGCAGAGTGGCTTTCAGACCGCTGGCTTTGAGGTTTGGGGAGCTGTTTGTCATGTTTTCGATCAAAAAATTGCTATCTGCTTTATGATATCGGGTTTTAGGGCTTGTTGCTCAATTAAGAGGTTATCTATGCAACTGTTGTTTTCAGGTTTAACGCGGAATAAGATGAGCCGTGTAGCGGGTCTGGTAGTGCTGGCTTCTTTGACAGCATGTTCAACACCTATTCCCCTGCTGTCATCGGCTGACAGAACTTCAGTATATGCAACATCAGGCACACCTAGTGATGCAAATGGCGCGCAAGTGGTTGAGCCGACCGGTTTTGGCAAGGTACTGGCCTTTATTTCGCCTTACCGCGTTCCCATACAGCAAGGTAACTTCGTTTCCCAGGAAATGGTGGCACAGTTAAAAGAAGGTATGACACGTGAGCAGGTGCGTTTTATCCTTGGTACAGCCTTGCTGACCGATATGTTCCATGAAGACCGCTGGGATTATCCTTTCCGCCTGACCAAGCCAAATGGTGAACGTATCACCAGCCGCGTGTCGGTGTTTTTCAAAGATGGTACGGTAGCAAAGTTTGAAGGCGGTAACTTGCCGACTGAAAAAGAATATCTGGCACGTATTACAGAATCCGCTTTGGGCCTGAACCGCGTGCAATCGGTGATAGAGACCGATGCGCCGAAGAAAAAAGAGAAATAAGCTAAGAGAGAAGTAGATATTTATGACTGCACTCAAAATTGCCGTGGCCGGGGCTTCTGGCCGTATGGGGAAAATGCTGGTCGAAGCGATCAGCAATGCCGATGACATGGTCCTGGTTGGTGCGCTGGATGTGCCAGCCTCACCAGCCCTCGGTACCGATGCCGCAGCCAGTCTGGGCAAGCCTTGCGGCGTGAATATTACTGCTGACCTGGCAACTGGCCTGGCCAATGCCGACTACCTGATCGATTTCACCCGCCCTGAGGGCACCCTTAAGCATCTCGAATATTGTGCAGCTCATGGCATCAAGATGATTATCGGCACCACGGGCTTTGATGAAGCAGGCAAGGCAGCGATTGCCGTCGCAGCAGAAAAAACCGCGATCATGTTTGCGCCGAACATGAGTGTAGGCGTAAACGTCACCATGAAGTTGCTGGAAATGGCAGCCAAAAGCTTTGCCGAAGGTTATGACATTGAGATCGTCGAAGCCCATCACCGCTTCAAGGTCGATGCTCCTTCAGGCACAGCCCTGAAAATGGGTGAAGTCATCGCCGATGCACTGGGCCGTGACCTCAATGAAGTGGGCGTGTTTGCCCGTGAAGGTGTGACAGGTGAGCGCGATCCATCTTCCATCGGTTTTGCAACTATCCGTGGCGGCGACATCGTTGGTGATCATACGGTCTTGTTCGCCGGCATAGGTGAACGCGTAGAAATCAGCCACAAGTCTTCCAGCCGTGTGACTTATGCCCATGGCAGCCTGCGTGCTGCACGTTTCTTGCAAGGCAAATCTACAGGCTTGTATGATATGTACGATGTCCTGGGTTTCCGTTAGTGGGACATACGCAAAACCGCCCCAGCTGCGTTGTAGCTCCTAGCCGTACTAAAGTACTGTCTTCGTCGCTACGCCTTGCTGGGACAATTTTGCGTAAGTCCTATTTAGTTTGCTTTGGTTTTCGTTAATAGCGCACATTCGCCTGATATTTGAATAAGTGAAATAAGCGGCACACGCATGAATTCTGCAATCGCACATTATTGGGAACAGGCTGACGCACTGGGTCATCTGGTTGGCTGGTTATTATTGTTGATGTCGGTACTGAGCTGGACACTGATACTGATGAAGGCCTGGAGTTTCTGGCGTATCCGTAAAGCAGCCCCAGGCTTGCGCGCCTTCTGGCGTGCGCCCAGTCTGGCAGATGCATTGTCGTCGCTGCGCCAAGCTGACCAGTCCAAAATATTCATCACCCTGGCAGATGCAGCACATGCAGCCAGTGATACAGCCCAACGCAGCGCCACCTTGTCTGCCAATGCTGGTCTGAGTGAAATCCTGACACGCAGCCTGCGCCAGGAATTGCAAGGCCTCACGGTCAGGCTGGAAACTGGCTTGAGCTTTCTCGCTTCAGTCGGCGCAACCGCCCCTTTTGTTGGCTTGCTGGGTACAGTCTGGGGTATTTATCGTGCCTTGACGGCTATTTCATCCAACGGTGTAGTGCAAATCGATCAGCTGGCAGGGCCGGTGGGCGAAGCCCTGATCATGACAGCGCTGGGTTTGCTGGTGGCGATACCTGCCGTGCTGGCTTATAACGCCTTCAACCGCATTAACCGCATTACCCTGGCTGAGCTGGATGGTTTTGCCTTTGACTTGCATGCTCACATGAACAAGTCTTGAATTAAAAAATTAGTAAAGCATCAAGAAAATTAAAAGATGACATTCGGTCAATTTCATACGCCGCGCGAATCCTCATCCCGTCCCCTGACTTCCATGGCGGACATCAATGTCACGCCCATGGTCGATGTGATGCTGGTTTTGCTGGTCATCTTTATCATCGCTGCCCCTTTCATGACGCATGCGATCAAGCTGGATTTGCCGCAAGCACAATCAGCCCCGGTGGCCGAGCAGGCTGAGTCTGTGCGTATTTCCTTTGATGCTGACGGCATCCTTTACTGGGATAAACAGGTACTGGCCATGGCTGACCTGGAATCCAGGCTGGCCCTGCTGGCGAAAAAGAACAAGCAGATAGAAATCCAGTTGCGGGCCGATAAGGCTACCCGTTATGAAATTATCGCCCAGGTGATGGCGGCAGCCCAGACGCAAGGGCTGGCCAGGATTTCTTTTGTAACCGACAGCAAGCAAGCCAAAAAACCGTAATTGCCACGGTTGAGTCAGTACAAGACTGCGCTGCACCCTGTAAAACGGCTCCGGGAGCCTTTGCCTGTCAGGCTTTCCTCAATAATGTGTCTGAACCAGTTATAATCAAAGGTTATGAGTCATTTCCGCATCTACTTCTGCTTACGCCATGCAAGAAAAATACACGCCCTCTGACGTCGAACAATCGGCGCAAACCCATTGGAAAAAGATCGATGCCTATACGGCAGTAGAAAACAATCCACGTTTCCCTAAAGGCAAGTATTACGCTTGCTCCATGCTGCCTTACCCTTCCGGCAAGCTGCACATGGGCCACGTGCGCAATTACACGATCAATGACATGCTGGCACGCCAGCTGCGCATGAAGGGCTATAACGTCCTCATGCCCATGGGTTGGGATGCATTTGGTCTGCCGGCAGAAAATGCGGCGATTGCCTATAAGAAATCTCCTGCAGAATGGACTTACGCGAATATCGAAGACATGAAGTCACAAATGCAACCTTTGGGTTTGGCATTTGACTGGAAGCGTGAAGTCGCAACTTGTGACCCTGACTACTATCGCTGGAACCAGTGGCTGTTCCTCAAGATGCTGGAAAAAGGCGTTGCCTACAAAAAAACCCAGGTTGTGAACTGGGACCCTATCGATCAAACCGTACTGGCGAATGAACAGGTTATCGATGGCCGTGGCTGGCGCTCTGGCGCCCTGGTAGAGAAGCGCGAAATTCCTGGCTACTACTTTGGCATCACCCAGTACGCAGACGAATTGCTGAATAGCATCGATGATCTTGATGGCTGGCCTGAGCAGGTACGTACCATGCAGCGTAACTGGATAGGCAAGAGCGAAGGCGTGCGCTTTGCTTTCCCGCATCAGATCGCTGACGAAACCGGCGCACTGGTACAAGACGGCAAGCTGTATGTATTTACTACCCGTGCCGACACCATCATGGGCGTGACTTTCTGCGCAGTGGCGGCAGAGCATCCAATCGCGACACTGGCAGCAAAGAATAATGCAGCACTGGCAGCCTTCATCGAAGTCTGCAAAGCTGGTGGCACGACAGAAGCTGAAATGGCGACCAAGGAAAAAGAGGGCATGCCGACTGGCCTGTTCGTTACTCACCCTCTGACTGGCGAGCAGGTCGAAGTCTGGGTAGGTAACTATGTCCTCATGACGTATGGTGATGGCGCTGTCATGGGTGTGCCTGCGCATGATGAACGCGATTTTACCTTTGCAAAAAAATACAATATCGCCATCAAGCAGGTCGTGGCGATTGACGGCGAAAGCTTCACCACTGACGCCTGGGCCGAATCCTATGGCGACAAGCAGCGCGGCGTCACCGTCAATTCTGGTAAATATGATGGCCTGAGCTTCAAGGCAACTGTCGATGCAGTCGCTGCCGACCTCATTGCCAAAGAACTTGGCGAAAAGAAAACCACCTGGCGTTTGCGTGACTGGGGTATTTCCCGTCAACGCTATTGGGGCACACCTATCCCTATCATCCACTGCGCAAGCTGCGGTGATGTGCCTGTGCCGTATGAAGATTTGCCAGTGGTATTGCCTACCGACTGCATCCCTGATGGTTCTGGTAATCCATTGAAACACCGTGAAGATTTCCTGAATGTGCCTTGCCCTAAATGCGGCAGCCCGGCACACCGTGAAACCGACACCATGGACACCTTCGTTGATTCCAGCTGGTATTTCATGCGTTATACCTGCCCTGATGCGACAACCATGGTGGATGGTCGCAATGACTACTGGATGGCGATGGACCAGTACATCGGTGGCGTCGAACATGCGGTTCTGCATTTGCTGTACGCACGTTTCTGGACCAAGGCCATGCGTGACCTGGGTCTGGTCAAGATAGACGAGCCTTTCAAGAACCTGTTCACGCAGGGTATGTTGCTCAACGAGTCTTACTATCGTGAAGATGCCAGCGGTAAGAAAATCTGGTTCTACCCGAATGAAATTGAAGTCCAGCATGATGACAAGGGACGTCCCATTTCTGCTTCGCTGAAGAGCGATGGCCAGCCTGTGCAAATGGGCGGCATAGAAAAGATGTCCAAGTCCAAGAACAATGTGGTTGAACCGAAAGACATCATTGAGCAGTTTGGTGCAGATACTGCACGCCTGTTCACCATGTTTGCCGGTCCTCCAGATCAAAGTGCGGCATGGAGCAATAGCGGTGTAGAAGGTGCCTCACGTTACCTGCGTCGTCTGTGGGCTTCTACCTTGAAACTGTCCGGCACGATTGCCTCCGGTACAGTGGCACCAACTGCTTATGCAAATGATGTCAAGGCCCTGCGCCGTGAAGTGCATCTGACGCTGAAACAGATCGATGCCGATTATGATAGGCTGCAATACAACACCGTTGTATCCGGTGCGATGAAGTTGCTCAACACCATAGAGTCATTCAAGTCAGAGGCCGAAGGTAGCGCTGCAGCTTTGCGCGAAGCCTTCAGTATCTTGCTGCGTGGCCTGTATCCGGTATGTCCGCATATTACCCACGTACTCTGGCAGGAACTGGGTCTGGCGACAGAACTCGGTGAAATCATTGATGCACCGTGGCCGCTGGTCGATGAAGCTGCATTGGTACAGGATGAAATCGAGCTCATGGTCCAGGTCAACGGCAAACTGCGCGGTAGCATCAAGGTTGCCAAGGATGCCGACAAGGCCACCATAGAAGCGACTGCTCTGGCGAATGAAAGCGTACAGAAGTTCATGGAAGGCGCCGCCAAGAAAATCATCATCGTGCCTGGCAAGCTGGTGAATATCGTCGCCTGATTGTTTAACAGATATACCAGTAACAGGGAAAACCGCATGCAAGCAAACTATGTAAAGCGTCTGCAATGGCTGGCAGCCATCATGTCCATCATGTTGTTGTCGGCCTGCGGTTTCGCCCTGCGCGGCCCGGTTGCCTTGCCGTTTAAAAGTATATATATCGGCATGCCAGAAAGCTCGGCCCTGGGTGGTGAATTGCGCCGCCATATCCGTGCCAATGGCCAGACCCAGATCATGTCTGAGGCCAAGGACGCGCAAGTGGTACTTGAAGTATTGAGTGAAACCCGCGAAAAACAAATCCTGTCGCTGAACAGCCAGGGGCGCGTGCGTGAATATAATCTGATTTATAACTTCCGTTTCCGTGTCCGCAATAATGTAGGCAAGGAATATCTGGAACCGGTAGATCTGCAGTTGAAGCGCAATATCACCTTTAATGAATCGCAAGTACTGGCGAAAGAGGCAGAAGAAGTCTTGCTGTACCGCGATATGCAAAGTGACCTGGTGCAGCAAATCATGCGCAGGCTGGCTGTTGTAAAGATGGACGACTGATATGCAATTACGCTTCGATGCCCTTGATGGCCATCTGGCGAAAACACTGGCGCCACTATATGTGATCACCAGTGATGAGCATTTGCTGGCGCTGGAAGCGGCAGACAAGATACGTCGCACAGCTAAAGCACAGGGTTTTTACGAGCGCGAAATCCTGACGGTGGAACGCAGTTTCAAATGGGGTGCCTTGCTGGCAGCAAATCAGTCGCAATCCCTGTTTGGTGATAAAAAACTCATAGACTTGCGCATTCCTACCGGCAAGCCCGGCAAGGATGGTGGCCAGGCCATGCAGGATTATGTGACGAATCTGTCACCCGATAACCTGACCCTGATCACCTTGCCCAAGCTGGACTGGGCCACGCAAAAAGCTGCCTGGGTAGGCAGCTTGCAGCAAGCCGCGGTATATATCGACATCCCGCTGGTAGAGCGCAATCAATTGCCGGGCTGGATCAGCATGCGCTTGTCCTTGCAACAACAAAGCGCAGACCGGCAAAGCCTGGATTTCATCGCCGACAGGGTAGAAGGCAACTTGCTGGCAGCTCACCAGGAAATCCAGAAGCTGGCCTTGCTGCACCCGGCAGGCAAACTGAGTTTTGAGCAAATCCATGATGCCGTGCTGAATGTCGCGCGCTATGATGTCTTCAAGCTCAATGAAGCCATGCTGGCCGGTGATGTTGCAAGACTGGTACGCATGCTGAATGGTTTGAAAGGCGAGGGCGAAGCACTGCCCCTGGTCTTGTGGGCCATGGCAGAAGAGATACGCACCTTGCTGAAATTAAAGTCTGGCATGGCACAGGGCAGGCCCTTGTCAGCCTTGCTGAAAGAATACCGCATCTGGGGGCCGCGAGAAAAACTCATGGACCCTGCCTTGCGCCGTGTCAGCCTGGCAAATTTGCGGGCTGCACTGCAAGAGGCATCGCAGGTCGATAAGATGGTAAAAGGTTTACGAGCGAAGGCATTTGCAGGTGATCCCTGGGATGCCTTGTTGCAATTGGGTTTGAGAGTGGCAAAAGCGGCTTAATCGCCATTGTGCCAGCACCTGATTTAGCGGTTTATCAAACCGGAAATTGAATTCCCTCGCCACCTTGCTGGTGGCTGATCAACGAATATGAGACCAGTAGGTCTCTGAATGACGATATGGATATCAAGCACTACATGAACGACCTTGGCATCCGTGCCCGCACAGCATCGCGCGCCATGGCCAAAGCCGACACCGCCGCCAAGAACCAGGCCTTGTCACTGATCGCTGCCGCCATCAGGCGCGAGGCTGCCGCCTTGCGCGCCGCCAATGAACTTGACCTGGCCGCAGCCAAAGCAGCAGGCATGGAAGCCGCTATGCTGGACAGGCTGACCTTGTCCGACAAGGCGATAGCCACTATGGCCGAAGGCCTGGAGCAGATCGTCAGTCTGGCTGACCCTATCGGTGAAATCTCGAACATGAAATACCGCCCCACTGGCATACAGGTAGGGCAGATGCGCGTACCGCTGGGCGTCATCGGCATTATTTACGAAGCTCGCCCGAATGTGACTGTGGATGCGGCTGGCCTGTGCATCAAAAGCGGCAATGCGACGATATTGCGTGGTGGCTCAGAAGCCATCCATTGTAATCAGGCATTGGCGAAACTGGTCAAGGAAGGTCTGGCCGGTGCCGGGTTGCCTGCCGACGCGGTACAGATCGTCGAGACTACCGACCGCGCTGCCGTTGGCGAACTGATCACCATGCCGCAGTATGTCGATGTCATCGTTCCGCGTGGTGGCAAGGGCCTGATTGCGCGTCTGATGCAAGAGGCCACAGTGCCCATGATCAAGCATCTTGATGGCATCTGCCATGTATATATTGATGACAAGGCTGACCTGACAAAAGCAGTGGATGTGGCTTTCAATGCCAAGTGCCACCGCTATGGTACCTGCAATACCATGGAAACCTTGCTGGTTGCACAAGGCATAGCGGCGCAAGTCTTGCCAGCACTGGCTGAGCTGTATGCAGGCAAGCAAGTCGAATTGCGTTGCGACGATGCCGCCGCTGCGATACTGGCAGGCTACCCGCATCTGGTTAAAGCAACAGAAGAAGACTGGAGCACTGAATACCTGGCACCTGTCCTGGCAGTAAAAGTAGTGGCTGATCTTGATGAAGCCATCACGCACATCAATGATTATTCATCCAAGCATACAGAATCCATCATCACAGAAGACTATAGCCGCGCCCTGCGTTTCTTGCGCGAAGTCGATTCAGCCTCGGTGATGGTGAATGCCTCCACCCGTTTTGCTGACGGTTTTGAATATGGCCTGGGTGCCGAGATAGGTATCTCGAATGACAAGCTGCATGCACGCGGACCGGTAGGGCTGGAAGGGCTGACGTCGATGAAGTATGTGGTTTTTGGTCACGGTGAAGTGCGCCAATAATTTAGAAGCTCATTGTAAAAAATAAGAAAGAAAGTAAGCCATGCTCTGGGTCAAAGTTTTCCACATCCTGTTCGTCATGTCCTGGTTCGCTGGCCTGTTTTATATGCCACGCATCCTCGTCAATCTGGCGATGGATAACCATCCGCCGACGACAGAGCGCCTGTTGCTGATGGCGCGCAAGCTGTATCGTTTCATGACGGTATTGGCAGTGCTGGCATTGATCTTCGGCCTGTGGTTATGGCAAGGCTATGGCATAGGCAAGGGGTCGGGTAATGGCTGGTTGCATGCCAAGCTGACTTTGGTGATCTTGCTGATAGGTTATCACCATGCCTGTGGCAGCTTGCTGAAAAAGTTTGAGAAGGGCGTTAACAAGCGCAGCCATATCTGGTTCCGCTGGTTTAATGAAGTGCCGGTGATTTTATTGCTGGCGATATTGATATTGGTAGTCGTCAAACCTTTCTAGGTTTGACGAGGCCTCAAAGTACGGCTGACCTGGAGTGCAGAACTCCAGGTCAGCAATTGGCGGTGAACATTCACCATTGTTTTTTTAACGGATAAAGGGTACTCCTATGACGCGTTATTCTTATTTTTGCCCATGCCCACGTGGCCTGGAAATAGCCCTGGCTGAAGAGCTCGGTGAAATTGCAGCCCTGGATAAAACCATGACTGTACACAATCAGGTACCGGGCGGTGTGCACTGCTCAGGCAGCCTGCATGATGGCTGGCGTATTAACCTGCATTCACGCATAGCCTCGCGCGTGCTGATGCGTATGGCGCATTCTGGCTATACCAATGAAAATGATATTTACGACCTGGTGCTGGCCCAGCCCTGGGAAGACTGGTTTGGTTATCACCATACCATCCGTGTCGATGTCACGGCAGTAAAATCACCTTTGAAGAGCCTGGACTTTGCCACACTCAAAATCAAGGATGCGATCTGCGACCGTTTCCGCGACCAGTTCACCCAGCGCCCTTCGGTCAATACCAAGAACCCTGACATGCGCATCGTCGGTTTCATGGATGCGCGCAATTTCACGGTGTATCTGGATATCTCTGGCGAGCCTTTGTTCAAGCGCGGCTGGCGTCTGGAAACTGGTGACGCGCCCTTGCGTGAAAACCTGGCAGCAGGCTTGCTGCGCACCGCAGGCTGGAAGCCGGGTACACCTTTGTTTGATCCCATGTGTGGTTCCGGCACTATCCTTATCGAAGCTGCGCAAATCCTGGCAGGCATACCACCAGGCCTGAAGCGTGAATTTGCTTTCGAAAAAATGCATCAGTTTGATGAAGATGCCTGGACACAGATCAAGGCCAGTGCCAAACCACATCCTCTGCCTGCAGAGCCAACGATTTTTGGCAGCGATATTTCTGGCGACATGATAGTCATGACACGCAATAACCTGAACAAGGCGGGCATACGTTTTGACGTGCCACTGAAGCAGATAGAAGCGCAGGAAATCAAGGCACCAACGACAGAGCCAGGCATCTTGCTGACCAACCCGCCTTACGGCGAACGTATCGGTGTGCGCGGTGACAGCACGATGGAAGAAGATGATATGGCCAAAGACTTCTTCAGCGCCTTCAGTACTACGCTGAAGCAGCGCTTTGCTGGCTGGAGCGTGTTCCTGTTCACGGCTGATCTGGGTTTGCCCAAGATGTTGCGTTTGAAAGAGTCACGCAAGACCCCATTCTTCAATGGCGCGCTGGAATGCCGTTTGTTCCGCTTTGATATGGTGGCAGGCTTTAACCGCAGGGAAGAAGCCAAACCCAAAGATATAGCTGAATAATTTTCATGCTATGGCAATAAGCTACTGAAAAAGCGGCCAGGTCTCAGCAGACCTGGCCGTTTTGCTTTAGGCTTGAGGCTTCACTTCAAGATTCTGCAAGGAGATGTAGTCATGGCACTGGAATCAACAGCAAAGCAACTGAATTTAAAAGACCCATCCTTATTACGTGAGCAGGCCTACATCAATGGAGAGTGGGTCACAGGCTCAGCCAGTTTTGAGGTGAATAATCCTTCCACGCTGGCAATCTTGGGCACAGTACCCAATCTGGACGCCGGTCATACCGAAGCCGCCATCAAGGCTGCGCAAGTGGCCTTCCCGCTGTGGGCCGCAAAAACCGGCAAAGAACGTGCGACGCTCATGCGCAAATGGTTTGACCTGATGATAGAGAATGCCGACGACCTTGCTGCCATCATGACGGCAGAGCAGGGCAAGCCACTGGCAGAGGCCAAGGGTGAAGTCATTTACGGTGCGAGCTTCATAGAATGGTTTGCTGAAGAAGCCAAGCGCGTATCTGGCGATGTCATGGCCTCAACCTGGAGCGACAAGCGCATGGTGGTCCTGAAGCAGCCTATCGGCGTCTGCGCTTCCATCACGCCCTGGAATTTCCCTATCGCCATGATTACGCGCAAGGTGGCGCCTGCAGTGGCCGCTGGTTGCTCTATCGTCATCAAACCTGCCGAGCAAACGCCCTTGTCGGCGCTGGCCATGGCAGAACTTGCACACAGGGCTGGCATACCGGCAGGTATCATCAATATCGTCACGGCTGACTCTGAGCAATCCATTGCTGTTGGCAAAGTCTTGTGCGACAGCCCGGTTGTACGGCACTTGTCTTTCACGGGTTCAACGCCGGTAGGCCGCATCCTCATGCGGCAATCGGCCCAGACAGTCAAAAAGCTGGCGCTGGAACTGGGCGGACACGCCCCTTTCATCGTGTTTGAAGATGCTGACCTTGATGCTGCCGTTGAAGGTGCGCTGCAATCGAAATTCCGCAATTCTGGCCAGACCTGTGTCTGTACCAACCGTTTTTATGCGCACGAATCGATTTACGATGCCTTTGTTGAAAAACTATCAGCCGGTGCTAAAAAGATCAAAGTGGGCGATGGCTTTGGTGCTGGCATCAACCAGGGGCCAATGATCGATGCACAAGCGGTAGCCAAGGTAGAAGAACATGTGGCCGATGCCTTGAAACAAGGTGCAAGCTTGCAGGCTGGTGGAAAATTGCTGGAAGCGGGCAAACTTTTTTATGAACCAACGGTGCTGTCGAATGTCACATCTGGCATGTTGATCATGAATGAAGAGACCTTTGGCCCGGTCGCAGCAGTCGTCAAGTTCAAGACTGAAGAAGAAGCCATTGCCGCCGCGAATAACACTGACTTTGGCCTGGCATCCTACTTTTATTCACGCGACGTAGGCCGTGTCTGGCGGGTTGCTGAAAAACTGGAATACGGCATGGTAGGTATCAACACTGGCCTGATTTCTAATGAAGTAGCACCGTTTGGCGGCGTCAAGCAATCCGGCCTGGGGCGTGAAGGCTCCAAATATGGCATGGATGAATATCTGGAAATGAAGTACCTTTGTATGGGTGGCATCTGAATTTCATTTTGAACTTCAGCATGAACTGCGGCGTCAACTTCAGCCTGGTATTGGCTGCAGTCCCTTAGCCCCCAATTTGTAGTCCCATGCCTGATAGCTGCCACTGCTATCAGGCGCAACACTGAATTTGCCCATGTCCTCTGCAACCAAGATCAGCAATGCTGGCCTGGCGACCTTACTGGCTGCCCTGGCCATGCTTGGTCCATTCTCCATCGATACATACCTCCCTGCCTTCCCTAATATCCAGTCCACCCTGCATGCGAGTGCGCTGGAAGTGCAGCAGACCCTGACGGCCTATATGCTGTCCTTTGCCGTCATGACTTTATGGCATGGTGCATTGTCTGACGCATTTGGCAGGCGTAATGTGATTTTGGTGGCGCTGGCGGTGTTTGCCGTTGCCAGCTTTGGTTGTGCTTCTGTGCATAGCATTCATTACCTGTGGGGCTTCCGTATCCTGCAAGGCGTGTCTGCCGGGGCTGGCATGGTGGTGGGGCGTGCCATTATCCGCGATTTGTATGCTGGCGCACCAGCTGAACGCCTGCTGTCTTTGGTCACCATGATCTTCTCTATCGCACCGGCGATTGCACCCATCCTCGGTGGCTGGGTAGTCAGTTTTAGTAGCTGGCGGGCGATTTTTCTGTTGTTGTTTGGCTATACCGTGATCCTGTGGTGGGCTTGCTATAAGCATCTGCCAGAGTCTCTGCCCATGGACAAGCGCCAGCCTTTTAGCGCAGAATTTTTATGGGTCAGTTACAAAAAAGTATTTAAATCACCACTATTCCATTTAAAGGCTGGCACCATTGCCTTTAATTTTGCGGGCCTGTTCCTGTATGTTTCAGCCGCCCCGGCTTTTATTACCCAGCATTTGCATCTGGGGCCAGATCAGTTTGGCTGGCAATTTGTGCCTTCCGTAGGTGGTATCTTTTTAGGTGCCCTGGCGGCCAATCGCCTGGCGGGCAAAATGACAGTCTGGAAACAGGTCAGCATAGGCTTTTGCTTTTTGATAGGCGCATCCCTGTTCAATGTAGTGTTTCATTATTTTTCGCCCCCCATTTTATTGTGGTCAGTAACCCCCTTGTTCTTTTATACCTTTGGCATGTCACTGGTTGCGCCAGGGGCGACCTTGCTGGTATTGGATTTGTTTCCTAATATAAGAGGCATTGTCGCCTCGTGTCAGTCGGCAACCGTCACCATGTTGGGCGCCGTCATCGCCGGTATGGTCGCGCCAGCCCTTGATCATTCTGTGCTGACCCTGGCGCTCGGGCAGTTTGCCTGTGCCGTCATAGGTGCCACCATGTGGTACACCGGACGTGCTTACTGGCGTGCCATGACCGCGCAAAAACAGAATGCCTGGGAAACTGTGGAATAAGTATTTTCACTAATTGTTCTAATGAAATATTTCATTTTGTCAATAAGAAGATATTTCATTTATAATAATACATAAATAAATTTCAAGTCAGTTACTTGAAATGCCAGTTACTGGCCTTATATGATTGGTGCTTTGCAGCAATGAGGCGAAATCGAGTGTCGTCAGCAGGTTTCCTTGATTTTGTGTACTATTCGTTCCGCATATGCAAATAAGATTTCCATCGTGTTCTTTTAAGCTGAACTTTATTAGAGTGTAGCTTTCTAAACACATTGAATTCATCAAGTTGTCACTTTTCGCAGGTATCGTGCCGCTTGTCATTGGATCTCTTACCGATTCAAGGCTGTAAAACACCTGTAATTCTGTTTTTACCGTGCTTGATATAAATTGGTGAAAACTTAACATTCATTTTTGGATACTAGATAATGAAAAAATCATTCCTCGCACTTGCTCTGATGAGTGCTTTCTCCGGTGCAGCGTTTGCTCAATCTTCCGTTACTATCTACGGTATCGTTGACGCTGGCTTCCAAAGTCTGGATAACGGCACACCTGCTGGCCGTTTCAACAAACTCCAGAGTGGTCAGGAAAACGGTTCCCGTCTGGGCTTCAAAGGTACTGAAGACCTCGGTGGTGGCTTGAAAGCCAACTTCGTTCTGGAAATGGGTCTGAACGTTGATGACGGTAGCTCTGCTCAAGGCCGTACATTTGGCCGTCGTTCTACAGTTGGCCTGTCTGGCGATTTCGGTACAGTAGATCTGGGCCGCGACAAGACTCCAACTTTCAAATTCTTCGACAACTTTGATCCGTTTGCATCTGGCTACATCAACAGCGGCAATGGTCTGTCCAATTTGTACTTCATTGGTGGCACAGCGACTGTAGCAGGCGCGAATGCTAACTCCGGTGGCCGTGCAAGTAATGCAATCTACTACTACACACCAGGCAACCTGAACGGTTTCTCTGCTGTTGGTCAATACGGTTTCGGCGAAGCCGCTGGCGATAACTCTGCTGGCCGTACTCTGGGTCTGAACCTGCGTTACAACGCTGATGGCCTGGATGTTGGTTACTCTTTCGTTAAAGATAACGGCCAAGCTGCTGCTAACGGTCCTATCAATGCACGTAAAGGTAACACTCTGGCTGTTGCTTATGATTTCGGCGTAGCTAAACCAGTCTTTATCTATCAAAAAGTGAGCGATGACGCTGTTTTGGCAGTTGATCAAAAGATCTTCTCCCTGGGCGTAACAGTTCCGTTTGATCCAACAAACAAAATTTTGGCTACTTTCACCAAAATCAAAGACTCTACTCCAGTTGCAGCTAACTCCGCTGCTACAGTTGGCGATGCTAAGCAATTCGCAATCGGTTACCAGTACACATTCTCCAAGCGTACTGACCTGTATGCTGCTTTCGCAAGCACAACACAAGATGCCAATTCCCAAAAAGTGGGCGCAGCAGTTAAAGGCGCTGACGTAAAAGAATTGACATTCGGTGTACGTCACCAGTTCTAATACGGCTGAAGGGCTAGTCCCTTCATGCGTTTAAAAAGAGAAGAGTGTCCTGTATTGGGCACTCTTTTTTTTTGAAATGATCGCGCAATGTAATTCCAACGCATGCTTACTAGAACTCATTTCATAAATAGGGGTGATGGCGAACAAGATAATGTGGGATGCAGTGCAAAAAAGGGGGAGAGCAACGCTGCAATGCGCCCAAATCGCCAGTTCACTAAGCACTAAGGGTTTGTCTCATAACGCGTACTTTACTGGACGAGCCCGTTGTCAATAGATAAAGCTATTTACTGCCGAGTCTGTCTTGCCGGCCCACGTATGAGGCAAACGCATCTCATTCATATTTATGAAATGAGTTCTAATCTCGATAGGGTGGTGTGGCATATTGCATTCGCTTAAGGATATTGCTATTTGAATGACGATGTCAGGCGCTATTTCCTGCAAGTGAAATTCCGTGCCAGATCCGGTTGTGCCTCAAAAAATCTTCTTTCTTTGTAACTCCATAGATAGACTTTCCCCTTCTCTTCATAAATGGCGTTGCCAAAAAAATTACGATCACTGTAAAAGCTTGAGCGCCAGAAAGAACCGTAGTCCACACAATCCGGGGTATGCCCAGTGAGTTGCTGGTGAATCAGAATGTTCTTGTACGTGTTTGCGCTAGGGATAAGCGCTATAAGAAAAACGAAGTTAGCAATGAGCGGTAACATCCCATGAATTTTTTTGGACAAATAGCGCATGCTAAGAATCGTGATTAACCCGGCACATATGAAAGAAAAAATAATGGGCGGGAATAGAAACGGCAAAAACTGCACATACATAAGAATTAAAAACGGAAGCGCAAGAGGATAAAGAAAATCAAAATTGAATAATGATAAGAATGCCCAAAAAATATAGGTTTGTAGAAAGATGCGATTTTTGGGTGCGAAATGTGGCATGTTATTTTTGTTGAGATTCCGGGAATGTAAAGTTAATAAATTATTCGCTCGAAAAATGCTGTTGTTGAAGCGTAATGGTCATGAGAATTGAAATAATAACATCACATTTGCTCTGCTTGAGACCTTCTCCTGGCCGATTTTGTTATTCCTATTCGAAAGGCAAGCGACCCTTATCCGTTTTTAGCAGCTATTTCGAGACGGTATAAATACTGGATAGAAAAACAAACCGTACATAAACGGTGAAATTCCAGTAATGCGAATATGAAGACTATCGTCCTTGGCTGTTAAATTACGGATGAGTATCAATGCGAATGCACACAACAAGCCGTATATTCCTGACAGTGCAGTCTGGGCTTTGTTACAATGGCTTTATCACACGTTTCCGGGCTTCATCATGAAAATCACGAAAAAATCTGCCGTATTACTGACCTTTATGCTGGCTTGTACTGCAGGGCAGGCAGTTTTCGCACAAGTTCCCTCGAAGGCCGATGTGCCACCTCCGCCAAAAATGGAAAAACTGGAAGAAATCCCCGATCCCAAAGGCGTATCGGTGAGCAAGCCAGAACCCAGGACCAAAGTGACAGAAAAACGCGTCATTGGCGGCAAGGGTACAGAAGTACAAGTGAAGTCTGGCAAAAGCAATTACACAGTCAAAACCGATACCGACGTAGGCAACGCGCCTAAAGGTACGGTGCAGGGCGATGCCAATCGTGCGGCCCAATGGACCATACTTGAATTTGGCGGCAAGAAAGAAGTGAAAGAGGGTAATCCTCCTGATGTTCTGCCACCTGCTTCAAAATCTGCTGCTCCTGCCAGTTCTGCTATCGCAAAGTAAGTGCTTACAAGGTAGTCGCCAGGCATGCACTGAGCAAACCGGGCGGTAGCCAAGCATTGACGGTAAATATTCGCAGTAAGCATTCACTTAGTTCTCATTTTTTTATTGATATGGCAGTTTTTACACCGGTAACCCTGGACGATCTTGGCCCCTGGATGCAGCAATTCCCTTTGGGTAGAGCTTTAAGCATCAAAGGTATTGCTTCAGGCATAGAAAATAGCAATTTTTTCATCAATACCGAAGCAGGTGAATTCGTCCTGACGATTTTTGAAAATCTGAGCTTTGAGCAATTGCCGTTTTACCTGAAGCTCATGCGTCATTTGGCGGACCATGGTGTACTGGTGCCTGCGCCTATTGCCAATGATCAGGGTGAGCTAGTGGTCGCTCTGCATGGCAAGCCTGCCGCGATTGTCAGCAAGCTTGAAGGCAGCTCACAAATGGACCCGCAGTCTGTTCATTGTGCCGAGGTAGGTGCCATGCTGGCACGTATGCATGTGTCAGGTAAGGATTTCAGCATACAGCAACCCAATCTGCGTTCGCTGGACTGGTGGCATGAGACCACGCCAAAGGTACTGCCTTTCCTGTCAGATGAATTGCAGCATCTGTTGCGGGCCGAAGTACATTTCCAGGATGCTTTCGACAGCACGCCAATTTACCGTGCCTTGCCGCGTGGCCCTGTGCATGCCGACCTGTTTCGCAATAATGTGATGTTCGACGGCGAGCGCCTGACCGGTTTCTTTGACTTTTATTTCGCCGGTTGCGATACCTGGATTTTTGATGTGGCCGTAACCGTCAATGACTGGTGTATTGATGTTGCCACTGGCGTGCTGGATGACGCCCGTGTACTGGCCTTGCTGAACGCCTATCATGCCGTGCGCCCTTTCACTCAGGAAGAGGGCATAGCCTGGCAGCCAATGTTACGTGCAGCGGCTTTGCGTTTCTGGTTGTCGCGTCTGTATGATTTTTACCAGCCGAGGGATGCAGAAATGCTGACCCCGCATGATCCTACACATTTTGAGCGTATTTTGCGCCTGCGTGAATCGGGGCGTGTCCCGGCATTGCCTGTCAATACATGAAAACAGTAGATGCAAGGTCAGGCTGGACGTGGGTGACCCGTGGTTTTGCGTTATTCCGTCAACGGCCCGCAGAGTTGATCAGCTTGTTTTTCTTATGGATGATGCTGACTCAATTGCTGAAGTTCATTCCTTTAGCAGGACAATTTTTGAGCCTGTTTTTGTTCCCGGTATTTTCAGTCGGGCTTATACAAGCCTGTTTGCTGATCGAAAATGAGCAGAGAATAACGCCCAGTTTGCTTTTTATCGGTTTTAAATCTGAGCACAGGCTTGCTTTGCTGGGATCGGGTGTATTCCGTATAGTGGCCATATTTGTAACCGGCTTACTTTCTGATGCACTGGCTGACGGAGATATTGAGGCCTTCGTAAAAATTATGCAAACTGCCGGGCCTATGGATGCGAATGCGCTGCAGCAAGCTTTTCCTTTCAAGGGCATTTTCTTTTCGGTCCTGTTTTATATTCCATTTGCGATGGCATTTTGGTACAGCGTTCCCTTGATGGTATGGCAGCGAATGTCGCTGATGAAATCCATGTTCTATAGTTTCTTTGCCGTGCTGCATTCCTGGAAGGCGTTCATTGTCTATGTCCTTGGCTTGTATGGTGTGATGATACTGGTCAGCCCGTTTGCACTCATTTTTGCAGGAATAGATATTTATGTTGCAGCACTTATGCTTGCAGCATTGTCATTTCTTATTTTTGTTATCGCTTATTGCTCTTCTTATCCGACTTACACAGATGTTTTTGGTAAGCCGGATCAGGAAAGTCAGCCTGCAGCCTGATGTTCTGAGGGCAGGTCGAGGTCTTCGATGATTTCAAAGCTGTGCGTCATTTCTGCTGTCTTTTCCAGCATGATTGACGCAGAGCAGTATTTTTCATGTGAGAGCTTAATAGCGCGTTCAACCAGGTTAGGTTTCAACTGACGGCCACGCACAACGAAGTGGAAATTGATCTTGGTGAATACCTTGGGCTCGGTCTCCGCCCGCTCTGCCGTCAGCTTGACATCGCAACCACGGATATCCTGCTTGCCCTTGCGCAAAATCAGAACCACATCATAGGCCGAGCAGCCACCCGTTCCCAGCAATACCATCTCCATAGGGCGGGGTGCAAGATTACGGCCGCCGCCATCTGGTGCTCCATCCATTAATACCGCATGACCGGAACCGGTTTCTGCAAGAAAAGACATGCCGGACGAGCCTGTCCAGCGTACTGTTGCTTCCATTCTTTACTCCCCAATGAATTAGAAAATACCGTCCTCAGATTGTAGCCTATTGCTCAAAATCGTGAACTTTTGCGAAAAAAACTGTGAATTACCTTGCACTGCACAATTTCTTATCCTATTATTGACTCATCGGTTAGTTAATAGCAAGTCTGGCAACTAACCTCGCAATTGTCTCCTCCACCTACTCCTTTGGTGGATTCAACCCGAAGCCAGTCTTCGGGTTTTTTTTTGCCTGTATTTCTGCAAAATTCCCACATGCTTGCTGCCCAGTCTGCACAAAAATTAAACAGTTCTTGCACTAAGTCTTTGAAAATACTATAATTTCCGACTCCCTGATCGCCCAAGGGAGAAGTGATAAGGACGAGTCTGCTGAAATTAATGGCAGAACCACCAAAAACACAGAATATTTGAGGGCGTTTTTAACTTTTATTAGGATTCAACATGAAAACCTTTTCCGCTAAGGGCCATGAGGTTCAGCGCGACTGGTTCGTGATTGACGCGACAGATAAAGTACTCGGACGTGTTGCCAGCGAAGTGGCACTCCGTTTACGCGGCAAACATAAACCAGAATTTACACCACACGTAGACACAGGCGATTTTATCGTTGTTGTTAACGCAGGCAAACTGCGCGTGACTGGTACTAAAGCTCTGAACAAAACATACTACCGTCACACTGGTTATCCAGGCGGTATCTATGAAACAAATTTCCAGAAAATGCAAGAGCGTTTTCCAGGTCGTGCACTCGAGAAAGCTGTTAAAGGCATGTTGCCTAAAGGCCCACTCGGCTATGCAATGATCAAGAAGCTGAAAGTCTATGCAGATGCAACACATCCGCACGCAGCTCAGCAACCACAAGTACTCGACATCTAAGGATTAGCCATGATCGGTAATTACAACTACGGAACTGGCCGTCGCAAGAGCGCAGTTGCTCGCGTATTCCTGAAATCCGGCAGCGGCAAGATCGTTGTCAACGGCAAACCAGCAAACGAGTATTTCTCTCGTGAAACTGGCCTGATGGTCATCCGTCAACCTCTGGAACTGACTAATAATCTCGAAACATTCGACATTATGGTTAACGTTCACGGCGGCGGCGAATCCGGCCAATCCGGTGCTGTTCGTCACGGTATCACTCGTGCACTGATCGACTACGATGCAGCTTTGAAACCTGAATTGTCCAAAGCTGGCTTCGTTACTCGTGATGCTCGCGAAGTTGAACGTAAAAAAGTTGGTCTGCGCAAAGCACGTCGCGCAAAACAATTCTCCAAGCGTTAATTTTTTATCGCTGGAAGCAATTACTACAATTGCAGCAATTGTTACAAGAGAAAGCCGCCTGCAAGGGCGGCTTTTTTGCTTTGGAGCATGTAACGAGTTTTTTCAGTCGCAGCGGCATGGACTCTTATGCTGCTAGAATAGCGTCAAAATTTCTTGCAAGGAAAGCATATGATAAAAATTGGCATCGTAGGTGGCACTGGATATACTGGGGTAGAATTATTGCGCATATTGGCCACCCATCCTCAGGCGCACATCACGGCAATTACTTCCCGTAAGGAAGATGGTTTGCCGGTTTCTGACATGTATCCTTCCCTGCGTGGCCGCGTCGATATCGCTTTTTCTGCGCCTGACAAAGCCAACCTCAAAGAATGCGACGTCGTCTTCTTTGCTACCCCGCATGGCGTCGCCATGGCACAGGCACCTGAACTGCTGGCTGCTGGCGTCAAGGTCATCGACCTGGCAGCCGACTTCCGCATGAAGAATGTGGCTGAATTTGAAAAATGGTATGCCATCCCGCACACCTGTACTGACGTACTGGAAGAAGCCGTGTATGGCCTGCCAGAGCTGAACCGTGCCGCCATCAAGACCGCCAGAGTAGTTGGCAACCCAGGTTGCTATCCAACCACCATGCAACTGGGCTTTGCACCGCTGCTTAAGGCTGGCATCATTGATGCTGGCAACCTCATCGCTGACTGCAAATCCGGTGTATCCGGTGCAGGCCGCAAGGCTGAACTGGGCCTGTTGTTCTCTGAGACCAGTGACAGTTTCAAAGCCTATGCGGCATCCGGCCACAGGCATACTCCTGAGACGGTAGAGCAATTACAGCGCATCAGCAAAGACCAGATTGGCCTGCTGTTCACGCCGCACCTGGTACCGATGATACGTGGCATGCATTCCACCCTGTATGCGCGCCTGAATACAGAAATCAGCAACGAAGACTTACAAGCCCTGTTTCAAAACGCGTACAAAGATGAAGTTTTTGTCGATGTACTGCCATTTGGCTCGCATCCAGAGACACGTTCCACCCGCGCTTCCAACATGTTACGCCTGGCTTTGCACAGACCAAATAATGGCAACACGGTCGTCATACTGGTCGTGCAGGATAATCTGGTCAAAGGCGCATCTGGCCAGGCAGTGCAATGTATGAATCTGATGTTTGGCCTGGAAGAAACGACCGGGTTGATGCACGTGCCAGTACTGCCGTAATCGCGCGGTCATGGCAAAGTCACGTCTGACTCCCAAGCGCTTTCTGGCGCCAAAAATGACGATTACGCATGAACGTCCATGGTCATCAAAAATGGCCATGGCTGGCATCGTCATTGCTGTTGCTGCCGGCATCGCTTGGTGGACTTATGATCTGGGCAAGAATTTTGCGTTTGGTTCCAGGATCAGTGCTGACCAGGTCGAAGAACTCAAAGAAAAAATCAAGGAATTGACTGCCGAGCGCGACAAGTTATCGCTGGCCGCCAATACCATAGAGAGCACGGTCAATATCGACAAATCTACCCAGAAGCAATTGACTGACCAGGTCAAGGCCTTGACGACAGAAAACCTCAAGCTCAAGGATGATCTGGCCTTTTTTGAAAGTCTGACGCCGTCCGCAGTCGGTGCCGAAGGTATCTCGCTACAGAATTTCAAGGTGGAAATACTCAGTCCAGGCCAGTTGCGCTATAGGGCGCTAGTCATGCAGGGCGGTAAAAGTGGCCGTGATTTCACCGGGGAAATGCAATTCAGCCTGAACTTGGTACAAGCCGGTAAACCTGCTACGATGCTGTTTCCCGATCCTAAATCGGGAGATGCCGGCAAGCTGAAGTTGTCATTCCGGCATTATCAAAGACTGGAAGGTACTATTACCTTGCCAGAAGGAGCTACGGTTAAGGGTGTGCAGGCCAAGGTATTATCGAATGGCCAGATCCGGGCTCAGCAAATGGTCAATTTATAATGGTCAATCTAAGCGGTCAACTCATCAACCAGGCAAAGAAAAGCTGCGCTTGCTAAAATAGCATTTCTGATATGCTGCGGCTTCTGGCTTATTTCCTCAAGAAGGAACACCAATGTTTAATCGAAAAACCAAAAACACCATAGACAGCCTGATCGGTGCAACCACCGTCATCCAGGGCGATTTGCATTTCAAGGGCGGTTTGCGCATCGATGGTCACATCCGTGGCAATGTTGTTGCTGATCTGGAAGCATCCAGCATGCTGGTGATTTCTGAGCAAGCCAAAATTGATGGTGAAGTCCGCGCCGCCCATATCGTGGTCAATGGCGTCATCAATGGTCCGGTATTTTCTTCAGAATTGCTTGAATTACAGCCAAAAGCACAAATATCTGGTGATGTGCACTACAAAACACTGGAAATGCTGAGCGGTGCCGTGGTATCTGGCAAGCTTAGCCATGACCAGGCACAAGAACCTGTCTTGAAACTCGCAGCGAACAATGCATAGATTTCTGTGCGGGTCTATAATGATGGTAAATAGTCTGAAGGAGTAATTATGAACGCTGTTGCCGAAATGCCCGCACCCATTGTTTTCACTGAAAGCGCCGCTGCCAAAGTAGCCCAGCTGATTGAAGAAGAGGGTAACCCTGACCTGAAACTGCGCGTCTTCGTACAAGGCGGTGGTTGCTCAGGCTTCCAGTATGGTTTCACATTTGATGAAATCACCAATGAAGATGACACGACCATGACCAAAAATGGCGTCCATTTGCTGATCGATTCCATGAGCTACCAGTATCTGGTTGGCGCAGAAATCGATTACAAGGATGATCTCGAAGGCGCACAGTTCGTCATCAAGAACCCAAATGCAACAACCACTTGTGGTTGCGGTTCTTCATTCTCAGCATAATCCTCGTCGATTTGCCTGAAAAAGGACGCTTAGGCGTCCTTTTGTTTTTGCGTGCCCGATTGGAGCTAAAGCTAGAACTAATTGTTACAGTTTATAGATTCTTAATAAACTGCTTATTAAATGATTTCATGTAAGATTCCGCCCTCTGGCATTTAATCAATTTAGCAAGGTGGTTCGACATGAAAAATAAACTGGCATTGGTCCTGGTATCCATCTCACTCACGATGACGATGGCCGTACATGCAGGCGAAGGCGAGTTGAGCAAATCAGAACGCCGCCAGTACAATGCCATGCTCAAGGCGATTGATGGTAATGACGCCGCTGCCGTAGAAAAGCTCATCAAGGACAAGATCAAGCTGGACTTGCAAGAGGACAGCCGTGCCGCCCCCACTTTCATGACGCAGGCAGCATTGAAGGGTAACAATGACATCATCCTGGCTTTGCTCAAGGCTGGTGCCAGCATAGAATCTACCAATGGCGACGGGCATACCCCTTTATTCTGCGCCGTGATGTCAGACAAGCTGGAAACAGTTCAGCTTTTGATCAGCAAAAAAGCTGACGTGAATGCCACTGCACCTAATGGTGATACGCCTTTGTCATGGGCGAAGGGCGTAGCCAAGCCGAACAAGAAAATGATAGATGTTCTGGTCAAGGCTGGCGCTAAGTAAATTTTTTTACGGATAGAGCTGGTAATTTCTCGCTCTGTAAAGCTGTCTCCTTGGCAGGCTGTTGCATACAGCACTTCTACAAGAAGCAATGAAAAGTATTTGCGGCAATTTCTGAGAACAATTCATCACAAGACATGGAAAGCTGATTACACTCCTTGAATCAACAGGAGCCAGCATGGAAGCATCACTCGCCATATCTTCACGCCAGCAAGACCTTGTGCGCGCACTGCGGCAGCAATTGCCTGCGCATTGCATTTTGTATGATGAAGAAGATACCCGCCCCTATGAATGTGATGGCCTGGCAGCCTACCGCCAGTTACCGATGGTAGTGACCCTGCCCGAGAATGAAAGCCAGGTCATCAGCATCATCAATATCTGCCGTGACAAGCAGATTGCCATTGTGCCACGAGGTGCTGGTACCGGTTTGTCTGGCGGTGCCATGCCGATTGCTGACGGCCTGGTGCTGTCAACCGCCAAGCTCAATAAAATCATCAAAGTCGATGCCTATGCCCGCACTGCGGTCGTGCAACCTGGCGTACGTAATCTGGCGATTTCTGAAGCGGTAGCTACCCACGGCTTGTATTATGCGCCCGACCCGTCTTCACAAATCGCCTGCACCATAGGCGGCAATGTTGCAGAAAATTCTGGTGGTGTGCATTGCCTTAAATATGGCCTGACCGTTCACAATGTCATGGCGGTACGCGCCATCACCATGGAAGGCGAAGTCATCGAGCTGGGTAGCGGTGCGCTGGATACGCCTGGCCTGGATTTGCTGGCCGTGTTCATAGGTTCTGAAGGCATGCTCGGTGTCGTCACTGAAGTGACCGTTAAACTTATTCCCAAGCCGCAAACAGCACGCGTCATCATGGCGTCGTTTGATGATGTGGTCAAAGGCGGCAATGCGGTGGCCAGCGTGATTGCGGCAGGCATTATCCCTGCCGGTCTGGAGATGATGGACAAGACATCTTCGCGCATGGTGGAACCCTTTGTGCAAGCAGGGTATGACACCGATGCCGAAGCCATTTTGCTCTGTGAATCAGACGGCACCATAGAAGAAGTTGAAGAAGAAATCGCCCGCATGAGCGCTGTGCTGGAGCAGGCTGGTGCCACCGCACTGGCCGTGTCCACTACCGAAGCAGAACGTCTGCGTTTCTGGTCTGGCCGTAAGAATGCATTCCCCGCTGCGGGTCGTATCTCCCCCGATTATTACTGCATGGATGGCACGATACCGCGCAAGCATCTGGCGCAAGTCCTGATCGGCATCACCGCCATGGAAGAAAAATATGGCCTGCGTTGCGCCAATGTTTTTCATGCTGGCGATGGCAATTTGCATCCACTGATTTTATTTGATGCAAACAAAGAAGGTGAGTTTCACCGGGCCGAGGAATTTGGTGCCGAGATACTGGAGTTATGCGTCAAGGTCGGTGGCACGATCACTGGCGAGCATGGCGTAGGCATAGAAAAAATCAATTCCATGTGTGTACAGTTTTCCAGTGAAGAGATTACCGCCTTCCTCGCCTTGAAACGAGCTTTTGATCCGGACGCATTGCTGAATCCGGACAAAGCCATACCTACCTTGCATCGCTGTGCTGAATACGGCCGCATGCATGTGAAAAGAGGCAGTTTGAAGTTCCCTGATTTGCCGCGTTTTTAAAGACAGAGGCTAGACTTAATTGGACGATGGCATGCAAACGACGCTAGACAATTTTCGTGATCGCATATTGGCTGCAAGCGCCAGTGGCACAGCGCTGCAGATACAGGGCGGTGGCAGCAAGCACTGGTATGGGCAGGATGTGCAGGGTGAGGTGCTGGATACCCGCTCCTACAGCGGCATCCTGGCGTATGACCCGACTGAGCTGGTACTGACCGCCCGCAGCGGTACGCCGCTGACAGAAATAGAAACCGCCCTGGCAGCACAAAACCAGATGCTGGCATTCGAGCCGCCGCACTTTGGTACTACCGCCACCATAGGCGGTGTCGTTGCCGCTGGCTTGTCCGGCCCGCGACGGCCTGCCGTTGGTGCCGTGCGTGATTTCGTGCTCGGTGCCAGCCTCATGAATGGACAAGGGCAAATACTGGAATTTGGTGGTCAGGTCATGAAGAATGTCGCTGGCTATGATGTCTCGCGCTTGCTTACCGGTTCCATGGGTTGTCTGGGTTTGCTGCTGGATATTTCCGTCAAGGTCTCACCACGTCCCTTTGCAGAAACCACCCTGGTGTTTGCTTTGTCAGAAGCAGATGCGCTGACGCGTTTGAATCTATGGGCAGGCCAGGCCCTGCCCATCTCTGCCAGTTGCTGGCATGTAGGCCGATTGATGCTGCGCCTGTCCGGCGCAGAGGCCGCAGTGCGTGCCGCCAAAGCCAGACTGGGTGGTGAAGAAATGCAGGATGCCACGGCTTTCTGGACAGCTTTACGTGAACAGACCCTGGATTTTTTCCAGCAGGAAGAAGAGCACGGTCTGTGGCGCTTATCACTACCATCTACCAGCCCGGCCTTGAAGCTGACTGGCAAATCGATGATCGAATGGGGCGGGGCACAGCGCTGGCTCTACAGCACCGAAAAACCAGAACTGATACGCCTGACGGCACTGGCCGCTGGTGGTCATGCGACATTATTCCGTGGTGGTGACAAGAGCATAGGTGTATTCGCCCCCTTGTCTGCACCGGTAGAAAAGATACATAGACGCCTGAAGAATACTTTTGATCCCGCCGGTATATTCAATCCCGGTCGCATGTACAAAGGCTGGTAAACAATGCAAACCAATCTCGCTGATTTCATTAAAGACACACGCGAAGGCAAAGAGGCTGAAGACATCCTGCGCAAGTGTGTGCATTGCGGATTTTGTACAGCCACTTGCCCGACTTATCAATTACTCGGTGATGAGCTTGATGGCCCGCGTGGCCGCATCTACCTCATCAAACAGGTCCTGGAAGGCAAACCCGCTACGGCTAAAACGCAGCAACATCTGGATCGTTGCCTGACTTGCCGCAATTGCGAAACCACCTGCCCATCCGGCGTGCAATATGGCCGCCTGGTGGATATAGGCCGTCAAGTCGTAGAAAAACAGGTAGGCCGCCCACTGTTCCAAAAACTCAATCGCGCTGCGCTCAAGGCCGTGCTGCCACGCAAATGGATATTCAATCCCGCGATGAAGCTGGGGCAAAGCCTGCGCGCAGTCTTGCCCAGGTCCTTGCAAAATAAAGTGCCGCTGGCGCAAGATGCAGGACTATGGCCGCAAACTGAGCACGCCCGCAAAATGCTCTTGCTCGACGGTTGCGTGCAACCTGCGATGTCGCCAAATATCAATGCTGCCGCTGCCAGGGTGCTTGATGCCATGGGCGTGCAATTGCAGATTGCGCAAAAGGCTGGCTGTTGCGGGGCCATACGCTATCACTTGAATGAGCATGAAGATGGCCTCAACGATATGCGCCAGAATATCGATGCATGGTGGCCGTATGTAGAGGCTGGTGCAGAAGCCATCGTCATGACTGCCTCTGGCTGCGGTGCTACGGTAAAAGAGTATGGTCATCTGCTGGCGCATGATGCCGCATATGCAGGCAAGGCTGGAAAGATATCCATGCTGACCCGTGACCTTAGTGAAATTTTGCCAGAATTCCAGCCGCAACTGGTGCAGCGCCTGCAAGGCAATATCAACACACTCAGCAAGCGCATCGCCTGGCACCCCCCTTGCACGCTGCAACATGGCCAGCAGATACGCGGCAAGGTTGAAGGCCTGTTGACTGCCATCGGTGTCGATGTGAAGCTGTGTGCCGACAGTCATTTATGTTGCGGTTCAGCCGGTACTTATTCTGTCCTGCAACCCAAGCTCTCGTATCAATTGCGGGATAATAAGGTACGCAATCTGGAGGCAACGGATGCAGAGATGATTTTGTCGGCGAATATAGGGTGCCTCACGCATTTGCAATCAGGTACAGAACTGCCGGTACAACACTGGATAGAACTAATAGACCGGGCCTTGCAGGACTCTGTGATAAGCCAGGATTTGCCTGAAGCGGACAGTGCATCATCCGCTGTCAATAAACCCGAGTGACACATGCCTGGCCAGCGCACACTCCTCAGCGAATGCGGGCACCCAGAGCAAAGTGTGCTGATGCCCGAGCTGGTGCATGCAGCCTATTATCGCGATTCGTACAGGGTTGAGTTTGGTCGTAGCGAACTGACAGTCAGCGATGCATTTCACGCGGTTTTCATGCACCGGCCAACATGGATGAAGCTCATCATGCTCAGCCGTAATTACCTGGCGTCCCTATTTGGCATTGCCGTGCCAGACAAGGCAGAAATCATGCATCCACGCATGAGATCCGATTATAAAGTCGGTGAAAAGATAGGCGCATGGCCTATTTTTTATTTGAGTTCAGAAGAACTGGTTGCCGGACGCGACAATAGCCATCTGGATTTCCGGCTTTCGATTGTGCGGGTAGAAGAAGAGCAGACCGTTGCTATTGTAATCTCAACGGCCTGTTTGACGCACAACTGGTTTGGGCGAGTCTATATACGACTGATACGCCCTTTTCATCGATGGGGACTGAAGTACCTGATACGGCAAGCAATGTTGGCGGGGCGCTTGTGATCTGAGATGTTATCCCGTGATATCAATCATCACTCAGCCAACAACTTTTCTATATCATCCAGCAAATCCTTCGGTGCAGTCTCGCTTGAAGACAGTGCGATCTTTCTTGATCAGTTGATTAATCAAAGGTTTTGAGGGGGGGGCTAACAGGCATTAGCCTGCGTCAATTTACGGTAAGGAACAATACTGAAAACATCAGAGGAATAGTCACTAGTGGAATGGCCATTGCAATTTTATGGCGCCTTATTATCGCAAACAGATAGCTCAGAATTACCACTGTGACGAATATACCTATCCAGGCAGGAACCAAAATGGAATTGAAGTAATTACCTTGATTATTGTTTCCGGCACCTGCGCCAGCGAAAACTCCTAAAAGATATCCGAAGAAACCATTGACAAAAAGACGAATGCTCACCTTGAGAAGAGATTTATAACGTTGCATCAATTTGACGAGTTGGATGGCGCAAGCGTTCAAAATAAAGCCTGCACAAGCCTATAGTTGAGTTCAGTACAGTACGCACGAATGCCATCACATATGTTCTTATAAAACCATGTGATGGTTTTATATTATTCCGCCAGCAGCTTTTCTATATCATCCAGCAAGTCTTTAGGTGCAGTCTGTGGCGCATAGCGTTTGAATACTGTGCCATCTTTCTTGACCAGGAATTTGGTGAAGTTCCATTTGATGGACTGGCTGCCCAGTAAACCCGGAGCCTGGCTTTTCAGATGCTGGAACAGTGGGTGAGCCTTGTCGCCATTGACATCGATTTTGTCGAACAGCGGGAAGGTCACACCATAATTCTTTTCGCAGAATGAGCCAATTTCACCAGCCGACCCTGGTTCCTGATGGCCAAACTGGTTACAGGGGAAGCCCAGTACTTCAACACCCTTGTCCTTGAATTGCTGGTAGATCGCTTCCAGTCCCTTGTACTGTGGCGTGAAACCGCAATTGCTGGCGGTATTCACGATCAGCAATACCTTGCCTGCATATTGCTTCAGATCGACGGGCGTGCCTTGCAGGCTATTAGCTTGAAAATCGAGCGTACTCATACTATGCCCAGATGTTTGGTGCCTGCACTGAGGTCACGGTCTTTGGCGTCTTTACCTCTCAGCATGATGGCCAGGCGCAGCTCATTGACAGAATCGGCATTGCGCAGGGCATCTTCATAGGTGATCTCGTCTGCTTCATGCAAATCAAACAAAGACTGATCGAAGGTTTGCATGCCCAGTTCACGGGATTTCTTCATGATCTCTTTTATCTCATGTACCGCGCCTTTAAAGATCAAATCAGACACCAGGGGGGTATTGAGCATGATCTCTACGGCAGCAGCACGACCCTTGCGCCCTTTAAGTGGTATCAGGCGCTGAGAAATAACGGCTTTCAAGTTCAGTGACAAATCCATCAGCAATTGCTGGCGACGTTCTTCCGGGAAGAAGTTGATGATACGGTCCAGCGCCTGGTTAGAGCTATTCGCATGCAGGGTGGCCAGGCAAAGATGGCCGGTTTCCGCAAAGGCAACAGCAAAGTCCATGGTTTCGCGGTCACGGATCTCACCAATCTGGATAACATCTGGTGCTTGACGCAGAGAGTTTTTCAGCGCTGCACCCCAATCTTCAGTATCAATGCCGATTTCACGCTGGGTAATGATGCAATTCATGTGCGGGTGCACATATTCTATCGGGTCTTCAATCGTAATGATGTGACCGTAGCTATTTGCATTTCTGTAACCCAGCATGGCCGCCAGCGAGGTGGATTTGCCTGAACCGGTAGCTCCCACCATGATGACCAGGCCGCGCTTGGTCATGGCGATTTCTTTGAGATTTTCCGGCAAGCCCAGGTCTTCGAGTTTAGGAATGGCAGTCGTAATCGTCCGCAATACCAGACCTACGCGGCCTTGTTGCATGAAGGCCGAGACGCGGAAACGCCCCAGTCCTGCCGGGCTGATCGCGAAATTACATTCCTTGGTCGATTCAAATTCTGATGACTGCTTGTCGTTCATGATAGAACGGGCCAGATCGACAGTGTGTGCTGGGGACAGCGGTTGATTCGACACTGGCGTTACCCGCCCGTCTATCTTGAAGGCTGGCGGGAAGTCCGCAGTAATAAACAAGTCTGAACCGTTTTTGCTGAGCATGAGTCTCAGCAAATCATTCATGAATTTGGTGGCCTGATCGCGTTCCATGTTCTTATCCTTTGATCTCTTAGCCTGGGAAGTTGTCTGGTGTTTTGGCTGCACCACGTGCAGTCGCCACCGAGATGACATTGCGGCGCACCAGATCGGTCAGATTTTGATCCAGCGTCTGCATGCCTAGGTTACTACCGGTTTGTATCGATGAATACATCTGTGCAATCTTGGCTTCGCGGATCAGGTTGCGTATCGCCGGGGTGCCGAGCATGATTTCATGCGCAGCCACACGGCCAGAACCATCCTTGGTTTTCAGCAGGGTTTGCGAGATAACCGCTTGCAGGGATTCTGACAACATCGAACGTACCATCTCTTTTTCTTCTGCCGGGAAAACGTCAACAATACGATCGATAGTCTTGGCAGCAGATGAAGTATGCAGAGTACCAAACACCAAGTGACCCGTTTCAGCAGCAGTCAGTGCCAGGCGTATGGTTTCCAGATCACGCAACTCACCAACCAGGATGGCATCAGGATCTTCACGCAGGGCAGAGCGCAGCGCGTTGTTGAACGACATCGTATGCGGGCCGACTTCACGCTGGTTGATCAGGCATTTTTTAGATTCATGCACAAATTCTATCGGGTCTTCGACCGTCAGGATGTGACCATATTCATGCTCATTCAGGTGGTTCACCATGGCAGCCAAGGTGGTTGATTTACCCGAACCTGTAGGCCCGGTCACCAGCACCAGACCACGCGGTTTTAAAGCCAGTTCAGCGAAAATCTTGGGCGTATTTAGCTGTTCCAGCGACAAAATCTTGGATGGAATGGTACGCATAACCGCAGCCGCGCCGCGTTCCTGGTTAAAGGCATTCACACGGAAACGGGCCAGACCAGGGATGGAAAAGGAAAAATCGCACTCCAGCGTGTCTTCATAGGCTTTGCGTTGCGAGTCGTTCATGATGTCATAGATCAACTCATGGACGTCTTTATGCTCCAGTGGTGGCAAATTAATGCGCCTGACGTCACCATGTACCCGTATCATGGGCGGCAAGCCGGAGGATAGGTGTAAATCGGAGGCATTGTTCTTGACGGAGAACGCCAGCAGTTCTGAAATGTCCATTTATAATTCCGGTAATGAAATCGTTGCTGATTGTGGGTAAGCTGCTCTAAAGCAAGATATCGCAATATTAAGCTGTGGATGGGAGTTTTACCAGAAGTCCACAACGAATTAGATAGATTTTTGGTTACTGATTATGTCCTCAATTTCTGACAACTTGCAAGCCGTAAGTGCTGATATTCGCGCTGCTGCGCTTGCCAGCGGGCGCGATCCCCAACAACTACGTCTGTTGGCCGTGTCCAAGACCTTTCCTGCTGATGCCGTCATAGACGCCGCCGCGGCTGGTCAGCACTGTTTTGGTGAAAATTATCTGCAGGAAGCTTTGGAGAAAATGCAGGAAGTACAGGCAAAAAAGCCGCAACTTCAGCTCGAATGGCATTTTATCGGCCCGATACAAAGCAATAAGACACGTCCCATTGCCGAGCATTTTGCCTGGGTGCATTCAGTCGACAGGGAAAAAATCGCCCAGCGGCTGTCGGAACAAAGACCGGCAGGCATGCCAGCCCTGAATATTTGCCTGCAAGTTAATATTAGCGGCGAAGCAAGCAAGAGCGGTGTCTTGCCTGAAGAAGCTGTGGCACTGGCGCAAAAAATTGCCGTGTTGCCGGGCTTGCAATTACGTGGCCTGATGGCCGTGCCTGAAGCCAGTGATGACGAACAGGTGCAAAGACAGGCATTTCGCCAGTTGAAGCAGTTGAGCGATAGCATACAAGCCGCAGGTATTGCCCTGGACACCCTGTCCATGGGCATGAGTAGCGATATGCACGCAGCAATCGCAGAAGGCAGCACCATGCTCAGAATAGGAACAGCTATTTTTGGAAACCGGAATTATGCAAAATAAGATGAAAATCGCCTTCATAGGCGGCGGCAACATGGCAAACGCCCTGATAGGCGGCTTGCTCAAGAATTTGACGACGGCTGAACATATTCATGTCATAGACCTTAATCAATCCTCTCTAGATAAATTGAGCAGCGATTTTGGTGTCAGCACAGCAATGGCTGCCGATGCCAGGCTGGAACAGATGGATGCAATTATCCTGGCCGTCAAACCGCAGCAATTGCGGGAAGTCGTGCAGGGCCTGGCCCCTTACCTGGGGCAGCAACTGCTTATCTCAATTGCCGCCGGCATACGTGCGACAGATATGGCGCGCTGGCTGGGTGGCTATGAAAAAATTGTGCGTACCATGCCCAATACCCCGGCACTCATAGGTCAGGGCATGACAGGTCTGTTTGCATTGGCTGCTGTCAGTGCAGAGCAAAAACAAATCGCCGAGCACATCATGCAGGCAGTTGGCGCAACTACCTGGCTGGACGATGAAAGTTTGCTGGATGCTGTTACCGCAGTATCCGGCAGTGGCCCGGCGTATGTGTTTTATTTTATTGAAGCCATGCAGCAGGCCGCAACGGAGCTGGGCCTGAGTCCTGAGCAGGGCCTGCAACTAGCAATGACGACTTTTACCGGCGCGGCGCAACTTGCCTTGCAAGCGACAGAACCAGTCAATGTTTTACGTGAACGTGTTACATCCAAGGGCGGTACTACTTATGCCGCTTTGACCAGCATGGAAAACGCCGGTGTCAAACAGGCTATCGTCAATGCTATCAAGGCAGCAGCAGCCAGAGGAAAAGAATTGGGAGATGAGTTCGGGCTAGTGTAGAGGCGAAGAGAAGTAGGACTCGCTACTATGATTTGCCCGAATGACTGACATCTGAGCGTACGCGTTGCAGTATATTCGCAACGCTGCGCCAGGTTTCCCAGCCAAGTATCGCTGACCTGGCAAAAGAAAATATACGTCTGGGTTTGAGTATAAAAATAGCAGCAACAGCTATGCCACCCAGCAACGGACGATGGCGGACGATTTCGCCCGCCTTGCCGAGCAAACCCGTGGCGACGCCTGTCATTCCCACGGATTCTTTTAATTCCTGGCAATGTATGCTCATCAAACCACGTTCTGCCTGTATCTTCAACAACAATGCCTGACGCCGTAGGGCCAGTCTTTCCTGACGGTTACCCATAGTCTAGCCCTGTTCCTTTTGATTCACATCACTGCGATTGAAGACAGAAGCGTCTTTTTTCAATTCAGCCAGGCTATGGAATAACAAACCGGGTTTATTGGGGAATTGATTGCGCACCCTTAAACCTATACCTGCTGCCAGCACACCAAATACGGCGATTAAAACCAGCAATACCGTATAACGGTATTGTGTATCCCAAAATACTGCTACCACAGTCAGTATTATCAGCAGAATGGTAAGGCAGGCAAAAAACAGCGCCAGCAATGACCAAATCAGGCTGGAAGAAAAATGTGCAAATTCTTCTTCCAGCTCAACAGCAGCCAGTTCCAGGCGGGTGCGCACCATACTGCTCAGTGTCGCAGCAAGTTGTCCCAATGAATCGCTGATAGCCATTGATTACTTACTGCGCTTATCGGCTACGGCCAATCAGTAGGCCCACCAGCAGGCCGACACCAGCGGCAATACCGGCGGACTGCCATGGATTTTCTTTGACATAAACGTCGGTGGCCTTGGCAGCCTCTTTTGTGCGTGTTACGACGATATCTTCGATACGCTCAACTTCTGCCTTGGCATTTCTCAAGGTTTTTTCAAATTTGGCCTTGGCAGACTTGAAGCCTTCGCTGCCTTGTTGCTCGGTATTTTTCAACAGTTCTTCTGCATCGCGGATAACCAGATGCAAGTCATTCATCAATTGTTCTTTATGTTCATCTACTGTGCTCATGATTCATCCCTTCTGGTTGGTCAAATAATTTACAGCTTATAGTAATGATGTATGGCTACTTTGCGTTAATGCAAGATGTAGCAAGATGTAATTTAATACCGCGAATTAAGAAATTGGCAATCTGTCAGCTTACTTTACTGCATAGTCAATGGCAATACCAGCAAAGATTGCTGCGCCCAGCCAGTTGTTATTGATAAAAGCCGCAAAGCAGGCCATGCGTTCACGCTCACGTATCAGGGTGTAGTGGTAGAGCGAAAAACCGATAGCCACCCCCATGCCCGCCAGGAACCAGGTACGCAGGCCAAATTGCCAGCCGACTAGTGCGATCAGCATGAAGCTGATTGCATAACACAGCATGACGGCAAAGACGTCGTAGCTGCCAAAGGTAATGGCAGAGGTCTTGATGCCTATCTTCAGATCATCATCCCTGTCCACCATCGCATACTCGGTATCATAGGCAACCGCCCAGAATACATTCGCCAGTAACAGTATCCAGGCCGCCACAGGCACTGTATTTTGCACGGCAGCAAAGGCCATCGGTATGCCAAAGCCAAAGGCGATGCCCAGGTAAGCCTGGGGAATCGCAAAGAAACGCTTGAAATACGGGTAACTGCCTGCCACCACGACCGCCACGACAGACAATTGTTTGGTTAGTGTATTAAGGGGCAGGATCAGGCAAAAAGAAATCAGCGCCAGTACGACGGCAACGCCGACGGCTTCTTTGCCGGATATCTTGCCACTGGTCAGTGGCCGGTCTGCCGTGCGTTTGACATGGCGGTCAAAGTCACGGTCCGCATAATCATTGATGGCGCAACCAGCAGAGCGCATCAGCGCCGTGCCCAGGCTGAAAATCAATACCAGATGCCAGTCCGGTTGGCCATTCGAGGCTATCCACAGCGCCGCCAGCGTAGGCCAGAGTAATAAGAGTATGCCTATGGGCTTGTGCAGCCTGACCAGTTTGATGTACCAGCCCAGGCGAGTCAGCAAGAAATTCATGATTCAGCTTTGTTGTTGCGCATGGCAGAATTATAAGTGTTATCTATACACGGAGTGGTGCAGAGTGATATCTTAATGAATTGCTACACTCAGTGCTTGCCTGAAAGCCTGGGTACATCATGCTACTCATGTCACTCGTGTCACTTAATAAGCGCCATGATTTTGCAACAATCGCACATAATTATTATTAGAAGTTTTTGGGACTATCTATGAAATTGCAAACCAAACTGGCCTGGGCCAGTGCTGCGGTATTAATGAGCCTGGCTGGCTCTGCCCATGCAGTGACGGAAATAAGCTGGTGGCACTCGATGACCGGCGCCCTGGGCGACCGCGTTACCGCGCTGGCTGAGCAATTCAATAAAAGCCAGAATGAATACAGGGTCACGGCTGTCTATAAAGGCAGTTATGACGAAGCACTGGCTGCGGGTATTGCGGCCTTCCGCGCTGGGAATGCCCCACACATACTGCAAGTGTTTGAAGTCGGCACTGCAACCATGATGTATGCCAAGGGTGCAGTCAAGCCGGTATCTGAAGTCATGAAGGTCGCGGGTGAAAAATTCGATGCCTCTGGCTATGTGCCGGCAGTCGCGGGTTATTACACTTCACCCAAGGGAGAAATGCTGTCCTTCCCCTTCAATAGCTCAACCACCGTGTTTTACTATAACAAGGACATGTTCGCCAAAGCAGGCATGGACCCTAACAAGGCACCATCAACCTGGCAAGAAGTCGTTGCTGCCGCTGCCCGTCTCAAAGCCAGCGGCGAAAAATGTGCGTACACCACAGGCTGGCAAACCTGGGTGCACCTGGAAAGTTTTTCAGCCTGGCACAATGTGGAGTTCGCGTCCAAAGGCAATGGTTTTGGTGGTCTTGATGCACGCCTGACCTTCAATAGCCCACTGCATGTACGCCACATAGAAAATCTGGAGAACTGGGCCAAGCAAGGTTACTTCACCTATGCAGGTCGCAAAAATGAGCCGGAAGCGAAATTCTATTCTGGCGAATGCGGCATGCTGACGTCATCAAGCTCTGCTTATGGCAATGTCGCCAAGAATGCCAAGTTCAAATTTGCCGTTGCACCTTTACCGTACTATTCCGATGTCAAAGGCGCACCGCAAAACACCATCATCGGCGGTGCTTCGCTGTGGAGCATGAATGGCAAAAAGACAGAAGAATACAAGGGTGTCGCCAAGTTTTATAAATTCCTCTCACAGCCAGAAGTGCAAGCCAAATGGCATCAGGAAACCGGCTATCTACCGATCACCAATGCCGCGTATGAGATGACCAAGAAGTCAGGCTTTTATGAAAAAACACCAGGCCCTGGTGTCGCCGTCCAGCAAATGATCGTCAAGACCACAGACAAATCCCGCGGCATACGCCTGGGCAGTTTTGTCCAGATACGCACCATCATGGATGAAGAACTGGAATCCGTCTGGAGCGGTAAAAAATCAGCCAAGGCCGCACTGGATAATGCTGTTTTGCGTGGCAATGAGTTGCTGGATCGTTTCGAAAAAGCGAACAAGTAAGTCTTAAGACCCCTCACTACAGAGACACCGAGACACAGAGAAACCCAAGAGAAAAACAAAAAGAACAAAGGCCAAAGATTGAGTTTGATGCCTTTGTTTTTTCTCTATGCCAACTCAGTGTCTCAGTGTCTCTGTGGTGAGCTTTCAGGTCCTATTCATTAGAGGTTTTTTTGGAAAAGCGTGCACGGTTTCGTTCAGCCTGGTTGCCTTATCTGCTGCTCTTGCCGCAGTTACTGGTAACAGTGCTGTTTTTTTTCTGGCCTGCAGTGCAGGCCCTGTATCAATCCGTCTTGTTACAGGATGCCTTTGGCATGTCCACCCAGTTTGTCTGGTTTGATAATTTCAAGTCCCTGTTTGCTGATGAGACTTATCTGGCGGCCTTCAAGACCACGGCACTGTTTTCCAGCCTGGTGGCGGTGTTAGGCCTGAGCCTGTCTTTGCTGATGGCAGTTTTTGCAGACAGGGTAGTCAGGGGTAGTTCCATCTACAAGACCATGCTGATCTGGCCGTATGCCGTGTCGCCGGTTGTGGTGGGTGTGTTGTGGATGTTTTTGCTCAATCCTACGCTGGGCATCGTTGCTCATGGTTTGCGCCATTTTGGCATTGAGTGGAATAATCTCTTGAATGGCCGTCACGCCATGATATTGATCGTCCTGGCGGCGGTGTGGAAGCAGATCAGCTATAACTTCTTATTTTTTCTCGCGGGTTTGCAATCGATACCCAAGTCGCTGATAGAGGTTGCGGCGATAGATGGTGCCGGGCCGTGGAAGCGTTTCTTTACCATCGTCTTTCCGTTGCTGACGCCAACCACTTTCTTTTTGCTGGTCGTGAATATCGTCTATGCGTTTTTTGATACCTTTGCAATCGTTGAAGCTACTACTCAAGGCGGCCCTGGCAAGGATACCGAGATCCTGGTATTCAAAGTTTTCAATGATGGTTTCAAGGGCGGTGACCTTGGCAGTGCTGCTGCGCAGTCCGTCATATTGATGAGCATCGTCATCGTACTGACTGTGCTGCAGTTCAAATACATAGAAAAGAAAGTGCAGTATTAAGCATGATAGAACGCCGGCCTTTTCTGGGCATGTTCAGCCACTTTATTCTGATACTTGGTGTCAGCCTGGTGGCTTTCCCCATCTATGTCGCTTTTGTCGCCGCTACCCAGACGGCTGAACAATCTGCCCTGGCACCGATGTCCCTGATACCGGGCGACCAGCTCTGGGTCAATTTGCAGGCAGTGCTGGGCACAGGTACGTCAGGTAATGTCGCCAGTAGCCCGGTAGGCCGCATGATGTGGGTCAGCCTGGTGTCGGCACTGATGATCGCCATAGGCAAGATTTCGATTTCCATGTTGTCTGCCTTTGCGCTGGTGTATTTTCGCTTCCCTGGCCGCACGCTGTTTTTCTGGATGATTTTTGTCACCCTGATGCTGCCTGTTGAAGTGCGTATCAGCCCGACTTATAAAGTGGTGTCTGACCTGTCCATGCTCAACAGCTACGCCGGGTTGACGGTGCCGCTGATTGCTTCGGCGACAGCGACCTTCTTGTTCCGGCAATTCTTTTTAACCGTACCCGATGAACTGGCAGAAGCTGCACGTATAGACGGCGCTGGCCCCTTGCGCTTCTTCAAGGACATTCTGTGGCCGCTGTCGCGCACCAATGTGATTGCCCTGTTCGTCATCATGTTCATCTATGGCTGGAACCAGTACCTCTGGCCCTTGCTGGTATCGACAGAACAGAATATGTACCCGATAGGTGTAGGCATCAAGCGCATGATTGCTGGTGGTGATGCCGCAGTTGAGTGGAATATGGTGATGGCGACTCTGCTGCTGGCGATGTTGCCGCCTGGCTTGGTGGTCGTCATCATGCAAAAATGGTTTGTTAAGGGTTTGGTAGATTCCGAAAAATAGCATGGCACAACTACATTTTAAAAACGTCACCAAAACTTACGGCAAGGGCGATAAGGCCGTTGCCGTCATCCATGGCATTTCCATGGATATCAATCATGGTGAATTCATTGTCATGGTTGGTCCCTCTGGCTGTGGTAAATCAACGCTTTTGCGTATGGTCGCAGGGCTGGAAGAAATTACTTCTGGCGATATCGTCATAGGCGACAGGGTTGTCAACAATCTGGAACCCAAGGACAGGGATATCGCCATGGTGTTCCAGAACTATGCGCTGTACCCGCACATGAGTGTCTATCAGAACATGGCTTATGGTTTGAAGATACGCGGTTTTTCCAAAGCTGATATTGAAACCAGAGTACAAAAAGCGGCGCAGATACTGGAACTGGGGGCGCTGCTTGACAGAACCCCGCGCCAACTCTCTGGCGGTCAGCGCCAGCGCGTTGCCATGGGGCGTGCCATTGTCAGGGAACCAGCAGTATTTTTGTTTGATGAACCACTGTCAAACCTGGATGCCAAATTGCGGGTACAAATGCGTCTGGAAATCCAGCGCCTGCACAAGGCACTGGGCACCACCAGCCTGTATGTCACCCATGATCAGGTCGAGGCCATGACACTGGGCCAGCGCATGATAGTCATGAATGGTGGCTTGGCGGAACAAATAGGCACACCGGCAGAAGTATATGCAACGCCGGCCACTACCTTCGTCGCCAGCTTTATCGGTTCACCACCGATGAATCTTTTGCGTGGCAAGCTGGCTGAGAATGGCAGACAGATGCAGATAGGCCAGGCACTGGTGTCACTGCCGCTGGTGCAACGCGAAGCAGAGCGAGTCGCCAACCGTGAACTGATATTGGGTGTACGTCCAGAACATTTGTTCATAGGCATGCCAGGTCTGCCACTGGATGTACAACTGGTAGAGTCGCTGGGGGCAGATTTGCTGGTGCATGGTCTATGTGGTGGTGAACCCATGGTGATACGCACGCCTGCAGGCACGGCAGTAGAAGCAGGTCAGCGCACCACCGCAGGCTTTGCTGCGGATGTCGTGCATTGGTTTGACCCTGTTACCACTAAACGTATCTGAGCAAGTGAGCCTTTAAGCATCTCAGCATCTGGAGATTTGATACGGTTCAGCAAACCAATTTCAGTTGCAGCCTATCGATCAATGAATCGATCAAAGAACCGATCAAACAAGCGCTCAAACAATCAGGGCAGCTTTGCGCTTTTGATTTTGCTGCTGCTTTAAAAAATCCGAGCGTACACTGGCGCGGCTGGGTGTGCCATTGAAGCCATTGGCTTTGCTGATGGCGGGCGTTTGCTGCTCGCTTTTTTGCCCGCAAATATAACCCAGCCCAAACACTGCGAACGTCAGCAGCGCGGCTATTGCATATCTGCGTACAGTTTCACGTCTGCTGCTGTTCATACTGGCATCACTTCCTGTTTGCATTCCTGACCCCTTTGGACTGAAGCTTGAATATTTGCATGGGCAGCGAGTTTCCATCTTGAGACGCTTGCTATTGAACTTCATGCCGCTTTTGCAGGTCGAAGTGTCGCAATAATTAAAAAAACGTACCAGAAAATTGCTGAAAGAATAGTTAATTAATCTGTTTGGTACTGAATTGCGGTACTATTTGCGAAATTTTACATTTAGCCAGGAAGCCTTCATGAGTTCTCCCGAATTGGTCTTGAAAGTCTTGCGCTCAGAATTGCGAGCAGCAGGCGTGACTTACAAAATGCTGGCAGACCGTATAGGCATGAGTGAGTCCAGCATGAAGCGCATGTTTGGGCAAAAGGACATGAGCCTGTCGCGCCTGGCAGAAATCTGCAAGGCCTCAGGCATCGCCATGGAAGATGTCTTGCGCCAGGCCGCCGATGTCACGCCGCATGCCGATACCCTGAGCCTAGCGCAAGAACAATCGCTGATGGCCGACCCCAAATTATTGCTGGTAGCAATTTGCTGCCTCGGGCATTGGACGCTGGAACAAATCATAGAAACCTATCATTTGTCAGAAGCAGAATGTGTCTTGCACCTGATCGCGCTCGATAAACTTGAAGTCATAGAATTGCGGCCCCTTAACCGCTATCGCCTGAAAGTGTCGCCAGCTTTCCACTGGCGTCCTGACGGGCCAGTGCAACAGTATTTTCGCGATGTTGTCGTTGGTGATTACTTCGACGGCAGCTTTGCCGGACAGGGTGAGACTTTGCTCTTCGTGCCAGCCCGGGTGTCATCGCACAGCGCGATGGAGATGGTGCAAAAGATACAGCAACTGGCTGCCGAACTCGCACGTCTGCATCAGGATGACCGCCGCCTGAGGCCAGAAGAGCGCGATGGTTTTACATTGCTGGTGGGCTTCCGTTCCTGGGAGTTTTCAGCCTTTACGGCACTGCGCCGTCCTGAGGCTGCAGTGCCGGTCAAAAGTCTGACCCATCAAATTCACCAGATAGGCCCGAGGAAAAGGTAAAGCGAAGAGCCATTGCCACGGGTTGCCCCGGCACCAAAAAACAGCGGGCCAAAACGCGTTTCTACCGAAACAAAGGCGCTGCCTGCCTGTTTAAGCGAGCCCAGTCGCAAGGCTTGACCATTGCCGTAAGAATTGCCCACTTCCAGCGAGAAACCAGTCCGTATCGCGCCGCCTATCGTGGTTGGCAATGCGCCGATTTTGCGCGCTATGACAAAGCGGCCAAAAGCGGTGGCGTCACCTTCCAGCGAGTTGTTGGCAGTGCCTGACAGGCGCAAGAAGCCGCCCAGCGGGTTAGGTGCACCACCACGCTCTGAACGGCTCCATTCTCCATATAAATGCCCTGCCCAGTCACCAAGCCGGAAGGCTGACAAAGCATCGATCTGCGATTGTGCCTGTGAGCGCTCACCCGGATTCTGTGACGGTGTCTGTTCCCAGGAGGAAGTAACCAGATAACCGCGGCTAGGGTTGGCCAGCGAATCGAGGGTATCCAGACGGAAGCGCAAAAAACGCGTGGTACTGTAATAGCGCAGGCTATCTTGATTCGCAACGGCGGGCAATAAAATATCGACTTTGCCAAAACCACGGCTGACCCCCGCTTCTATGGTGCCCCAGTTATCCAGTTGCCGTCCAAAAGCCAGGGTGGCCTGGGTGCCGCGCACCCCTACGCGCAAGGCCCTGCGGCCCTCTTGGTACAAATCCAGGCTGCTGCCATTGTATTCAAGCGAAGGGGCGATATACCATGGTGAGCCAGAAGCCAGCGGTTGCCAGAACTGTGAGCCCAACTGGCGTTGGCTGCCTATGCGGGCAAAGGTGCGCAATTCTGCGCCATAACTATTGAGCGAGGATGCAATATGCAAGACGCTCAGGCCAAAGCGGTTTTCATCGGCAAAATCACTAGTCAGCTCCAGACCTACCCGCAAGCGGTTGCGGCTGGAATTGGATTCTGATGGCCTGATCAGTACATTGCGCTTGCCATCTTCATCGCTGATGACAGTTTCTATATTATCGATATCACCGCGCCCATACAGCTTGCCCGAGGCTTGCCTGATTTGTTCTTGCGACAAGACCTGGCCCTCCTTCAAACCCGTTTGCGCGATCAGGGCCTGAGGATTGATATAGCGCGGACCTTCGACCTCTATCTTTGCAAGTGGCAGTTTGTCGGCGGTATTTCTGCCAGCTTGCCCCGCGTTCGAGCGCTGGTATTCAAAGACCGCATATTGCTCATCCGGCACGCGCAAGGCACTCAGTTGCGCCGCCATTTTATTCGTGGCGATTTCACCTGCCTTGATGGTCTGTTGATACAGTCCAAAATCAAGAAAGCTGGTGCCTGACAATTCCGGTGCGATCAGCACATCGGATTTGCGCAAATCCTTGATAGAGCGCTGCACGTTTTGCTCAGTGAGGATTTGCAGCATCTGCTTGGTTACATCAATCGCACTATTGAGTTCATGTTCCTTGGCCAATGGCGTGCCCACATTCACCGCAATGATGATATCGGCCCCCATGGCGCGGGCCAGTTCTACTGGCAAATTACTGACCAGGCCACCATCAACCACCAGTTTTTGTTTGATACGCACAGGCGCGAACACACCTGGCAGGGCCAGTGAGGCGCGCATCGTCATCAACAGGGGAGTGTCATTCAATTCCACCATCTCGCCAGTCAGCAAGTCAGAGGCGACAGAGAGGAAGGGAAGGGCCAACTGATTGACCGGCTGGTCGCGCATGCCTTCTGGCATCAGGCGGGTCAAGGCGTTTTCCAGGGCAGCATTGCCGGCAGCTGCCGGAGGCAAAAATACGCCAGACTTGGTCACCGCAAACTCTATGCGGGAAGGCAGCATCAGGTCTTCTTCCTTGCGGCGGAAGTCCAGATCATAGCGGGCAGGGCGGTCAGCCAGAACGCTGTCCCAGTCAGTTTCCTTGACGATTTGCTCCAGCTCATCGGCTGAGCGCCCTGCAGCATAGGCGCCACCAACGACCGCACCTATGCTGGTGCCAACCACCATATCTACAGGCACACGCATTTTGCGTAAGGCACGCAAGACACCGATATGGGCAAAGCCGCGCGCACCGCCACCGGATAGTACCAGGGCGACTTTGGGACGCGTCGTTTGTATATTGGCCGCAGGGCTGGAGTTTGGCGCATCACCAGTGGCTTGCGCCTGGCTGTCAAAGGTAAACAAGCTGGCTGCCAGGCAGGCAATGGCCAACAGGACTCGGGACAATGACATGAACTGAAGCTTTCTGTAGAAATGTGGTGTGCGGGTCTGCTGTTACAGACCGCAATCACCAGCGTGTTTCGCAAAAGACCGCAGTATATACGTATCGCCTTGCCCGATGATGGACAGCTTGCTAATTCAGAGTTTCCGGTTTGATTGTTTGGCTTAATTGCCCAGCCTGGTTGTCTGGATCAGTTATCCTCATTAACCAGTGCGGTCAGGATATGGTCACGCCAGACGCCATTGATCTTCAGATAAGACTTGGCATAGCCTTCTTTTTCAAAGCCCAGACGCTCCAGCAAGGCACCGCTGCGCTGGTTTTGTGGCACATAGTTGGCCATAATACGATGCAGTCCCTGTTCATGAAACATGTGGGCAATACCAGCCTGCACCGCTTCTTGCATAAGCCCCTGGCCTTGTTGCTGTTCGGCAATGGCATAACCCATGTGGCAAGCCTGGAATGCACCGCGGACGATATTGCTGAAATTGCAAATACCTATCATGGTCTGGTCCTGGCACACTGCAAAATGCATGGCCAGACCAGCTTCCATGAGGCGAAAACTGGCCAGTAGTCTTTCTTCGCATTTCTCCAGCGAGAAAAATTCTTCATCACGGGCAGGTTCCCAAGGTGCCAGGTGGCTACGGTTGAGCAGCAGGTATTGCTGCATCATGGGTGCATGTTCGGGCATCAATACCCGCAATTGCAGGCGCGTGGTCGCGATCGCTTCTTTGTTCATCGTGCTGGGGAAATAAGATTATTGAGTGCTCGCCGCTTCATCAAGCATGGTGACGCCGGGCAAATCACAAGCCATCACAGCCTTGCATATCGCTTCAATTGCCGCCTGGCGGGTAAAACTCTTGCGCCAGGCAATCACGACGCGGCGGTCGGGTGCCGGTGCAGTGAAAGGCAGGTAACGCAGCATGCCATCTTTAGCATCCATGTCAGGTACCGACGCCATCGGCAATACCGTAATACCTATGCCGGACGCCACCATGTGACGTATGGTTTCCAGTGAAGAACCTTCAAAGGTCCTGGCAATGCCGTCCCCCGTTGTCGAGAAACGCGACATTTCAGGGCAAACTTCCAGCACCTGATCGCGGAAGCAATGGCCATTACCCAGCAAGAGCATGGTTTCTGACTTCAGTTCTTCTGCTGAGACTTCCTTGCGCTCTGCCCATGCATGGGTACGCGGCATGGCGACGACAAAGGGCTCGTCATACAGCGGCTGTATCATCATGCCCTGGTCTGGAAGGGGCAGGGCCATGATGGCGGCATCGAGCTCACCCTGGCGCAATAACTCCATCAGTTTCACGGTGAAATTCTCTTGCAACACCAAAGGCATCTGCGGCACCTGCTGTATCATGGTTTTCACCAGCGTAGGCAGCAGGTAGGGGCCTATCGTATAAATGACGCCAAGGCGGAAAGGTCCAGCCAGCGGGTCTTTGTTTTGTTTGGCGATTTCCTTGATGGCAGCGGTCTGTTCCAGCACGCGTTCAGCCTGGGCAACAATCTGTGCACCCAGCGGGGTGGTGGATACCTCGGTGCCGCCACGTTCAAAAATAGTGACGCCTAGTTCATCTTCGAGTTTTTTGATGGCGACAGACAGCGTAGGCTGAGCGACAAAACAGGCTTCTGCCGCATGGCCAAAATGTTTTTGCCGGGCTACGGCAACAATGTATTTTAATTCTGTGAGTGTCATGCCGTTAGTTTGGCACAGACTGAGAGCAGCGTCAGCAAGTGCTTTGTACAGGGAGCAAATTTTTTCCTGAATTTAACAATGACAGGGGGAGTATTTTTTAACAATCATACCGTATATACGATATCCGCCTGTTTTGGTACATACTCTGCCAGAAACTAAATTGTAGATGCGATGCTGGTTGTTTGCAGGATTGTTGATCTGGCGCAGTGTCTTGGGCCGGGTTTAATGGTAGGCGGTAGATGACCAGGGTAGTGCGCATAGACAAGCATAGCCTCGTAGGAGCGGCTGCAGCCGCGAATGACCGATGCATGCAAAATGCTGATACGGTCAAGCGTTCGCGACTAAAGTCGCTCCTACAGAATGATTGAAGCGCTTACTTACATTTGAGCGGAGTTTCTGCAGAAATTCAGCAGAGATTCAGCATCAGCCTTTAGACTGGCTCATGGCCTTGGTCAACTCCAGATGCCCCTGTGCAGCGCCGCTTTCAGGCACAGCCTCACTATCACGCTGGCGCACTTCCGCCAGACGTGCAGCCAGTTGCTCAGGTGCATCTTCACCGCGACCTACCCAGACACCTTGTGTGAGCGTGATATTTGCAGCTTCAAAACTGCCCGCGCCTGCGCACAGGATGGCACGGTTAGGTGCCTGCTCAGACGCCAGCACCAGCATCGCAGGTACCACATCGGATGGTTGCAGTGCCGCCAAAAATTCTGCCGGGAACAGGCTCTCAGTCATGCGGGTTGCCGCAGTCGGCGCCAGGCTGTTGACGCGGATATCATACTTGGCACCTTCCAGCGCCAGCGTCTGCATCAACCCAACCAGGGCCAGCTTGGCCGCGCCATAATTTGACTGGCCGAAATTGCCATACAAGCCGGAAGAAGACGTTGTCATCACGATGCGGCCATATTTTTGTTCTGTCATGATGGCCCAGACTGCCTTGCAGCAATGTACCGCACCCATCAGATGTACATCCAGCACCAGTTTAAAGTCGGCAATATCCATCTTGGCAAAACTCTTGTCTCGCAATATACCGGCGTTGTTGACCAGGATATCAATCCGCCCCCATTGCGCCATGGTCTCTGCCACCATCGCCTGCACCGCTTCAAAATCAGTGACCGAGGCACCATTGGCAATCGCTTCACCACCAGCCGTACGTATTTCTTCAACCACGGCCAGTGCCGCGGCAGATGAACCGCCGGAACCATCACGCGCACCACCCAGATCATTGACCACCACTTTGGCGCCGCGCGCAGCCAGCGCCAGCGCATGTTCACGTCCCAAACCACCACCAGCACCTGTTACGATGGCAACACGGCCTTTGAAGTCTATTGTCATTTTTTCTCCTGTTGTAATTTGAAATCGTGGGCAGACTCAGCCCTGAGATGACGAGTGTATGCTATTTTTTTGGCGATGTAGCAGCAGGCAGCTCAGTTTTTTAGACGCTGGCGACTAAACAGCTTTTGCACCGATTTTCTTTTGCATGATGATCGCACCACCAAATTCCGGGTTCAGCTCATACGGCGCGAAGCCCTCTGCGCGATACAGATTCTGTGCACGGGTATTGCCCTCCAATACTTCCAGCGTCATCTTGCAATAACCTAGTTGTTCAGAGAGGACAGTCAGGTGCTGCATCATTTTATTGCCTATGCCCTGGCCACGAAAATCAGGGTGTACGGCAAAGTCATGGATATTCAATAAAGACTTGCAGGCAAAGGTGGAGAAGCCTTCTATGCAAATCGCAAAACCGGCAACCTGATCATTCACATAGGCGAGTATGGCGCGCACAGTATTGCGTTTTTTGAGTTCAGTGATGAGATTGGCTTGCGCATAATCTGACAGTGCTTCGCCGCCGCCCATGGGGTCCAGCGCGTACATATTGAGCATGCTGACCAGGTCTTTGGCATGCTGTGGATTATTGACATCAACATCGACGATATTCAGCATAGGTTTTTATACTCTCAAAAATTCTTCTTTATATCCCAGCCAGCGTTGCAGATGGGCAGCAACGGTGACGGGGTCATTTTTTAATAATTCATCGGCCAGATTGCGCGCTTTATCCACCAGCCATTGATCAGTTTCCAGGTTGGCAAAGCGTAACATGGCTTCGCCGGATTGGCGTGCACCGAGGAATTCACCGGGCCCGCGTAATTCCAGGTCCTTGCGCGCAATTTCAAAACCATCATTACTCTCGCGCATGGTGGCCAGCCTTTGCTTGGCAGTGCCGCCCAGCGGGCCTTGATACAGCAACAGGCAGACGCTGGCTGCGGCACCACGGCCTACGCGGCCACGTAACTGGTGCAATTGCGACAGGCCAAAACGCTCTGCATGTTCTATCACCATCAGGCTGGCATTCGGCACATCGACGCCAACTTCAATCACCGTGGTAGCCACCAATACCTGGCTGTCATTGCGGATGAATGCTTCCATCGTCGCCTGTTTTTCTGCCGGTTTCAGGCGGCCATGGACCAGGCCCACCTTCAGTTCTGGCAGGGCTTCAGCAAGCATGGTGTGCGTGTCAGTTGCTGTTTGCAGTTGCAGGGTTTCTGATTCTTCTATCAGTGGGCAAACCCAGTAGACTTGCTTGCCTTCCTGTCCGGCTGCCTGTACGCGGGCGATGACTTCATCACGGCGGTTCTGGTCGATGACGCGGGTGACGATAGGTGTGCGGCCTGGCGGCAATTCATCAATGATGGATACTTCCAGGTCAGCGTAATAAGTCATCGCCAGTGTGCGCGGGATAGGCGTGGCCGACATCATCAGTTGATGTGGCACCTTGCCCGCCTCAGTCTTGTTGGCCAGATTCAGGCGCTGGCTGACACCAAAGCGGTGTTGTTCGTCGACGATGACCAGGCCCAGCTTTTTGAATTGCACGCTGTCTTGTATCAGCGCGTGGGTGCCTATCACCAGTTGCGCTTCACCAGAAGTGATGAGTGCATTGGCAGCGTCTTTTTCTTTTTTCTTCAGGCTGCCAGTCAGCCAGGCAGTTTTTACTCCCAAGGGTTCCAGCCATGCGGCGATTTTCCTGAAATGTTGCTCGGCCAGAATTTCTGTTGGCGCCATCAGCGCTGCCTGGAAACCATTGTCTATCGCTTGCGCCGCTGCCAGTGCCGCTACGATGGTTTTGCCGCTACCTACGTCACCCTGCAACAGCCGTTGCATTGGGAAGGCTTCACGCAGATCGTCGCGTATCTCGGCCAGCACTTTTTCTTGCGCCCTGGTGAGGGAAAATGGCAGGTTCAGCAAGAAGGCATTGCTGAGCTCACCCACCATTGGCAGCGCATTTGCGCCTTTGCTGCGGCGGGTAATTTGTGCGCGCTTCAATGATAATTGCTGGGCCAGCAGCTCATCGAATTTCATGCGTTCCCAGGCCGGATGTTCGCGTTCTATCAGGCTATGTTGATCGACATCCGGCGGCGGATTGTGCAGGGTGCGTATGCTGCTTTCAAAATCCTGCAAATGCAGGGCAGCCAGGCGCGCAGGCGACAGGGTGTCACGCCAGTTGACGCGTGTCATGGCATTGGCAATGGCCTTGCGCAATAAAGCTTGTGGCACACCTTCGCCAGATGGATAAACAGGCGTCAATGCGGTCGGCAAAGGTGCGCCTTCATTGACGATCTTGTAATGAGGATGCACCATCTCCGCGCCAAAGAAGCCATGGCGTAACTCACCACGGGCCCGCACCCGCACGCCAACCGCCATTTGCTTGGTCTGGTTGCCATAAAAATTCAGAAAGCGCAGTACAACCTGGCCACTATCGTCGGCAATTGTCACTACCAACTGGCGGCGCGGGCGGTACTGGATATCGCATTCTGTGACCAGACCCTCAACCTGCACACTGCTGCCGCCACGGAAAGAAGCATCGCGCATGCTGACGATTTCAGTTTCGTCTTCATAACGCATGGGCAGGTGCAAGACAAAATCCATGTCCTTGCGTAAGCCCAGTTTGGCAAGCTTTTCACTGGCTTTGGCTGCCGGGCTGGCAGTTGCCTTGGTTTTTTTTGCAGGTTTTTTGGGACTGGATTCAGGCAAGGCAGTGATGCCAGCCATGGCTGCATCAGCTTGTGTATTTTTTAACTCTGCACTTGCACTTTGGTCTTCAGCGGCCATGGGGTGTAAAATGGTGGGTTTTGCTGTTAGCTTACTTTTTTCAGGAAATTCACAAAACCTTGGGTTTCAGGCTGTTTGTCTGTGATCTTACCCGGGTTTGCTACGATAGTGTGCATTCTACTGGTATTTTATACAGTGTAAAGTAGCTTTATGTCTGTTTTTCCTGTTTTACCCCCGTTTTTTGTAGAATTTTTGCATGTCTTACTCCCTAAGTGATTTTGATTTTGAACTGCCTGAAACCCTGATCGCGCAAACACCTTTGCCCGACCGTACTGCTTCACGCCTCTTGCATGTTGATGGCGATAAGTTGGTCGACAGGCATTTTGCTGACATCCTACACCAGCTCAATGCCGGTGATTTGCTGGTCTTTAATGATACCCGTGTACTCAAGGCGCGCTTCTTTGGCGTCAAAGAAAGCGGCGGCAAGATACAGATGCTGGTCGAGCGTGTACTGTCGAATAATGACAAGGAACGCAGCGTGCTGGCGCAGATGCGTGCGTCCAAGTCGCCACTGCCGGGTAGTAAAATTCGCCTGGCGGACAGTTTTGATGTGGTTGTCGGTGAGCGCGTCGGTGAGTTTTTTACCCTGTACTTCCCTTCTGATATTTTCACGCTGCTGGAAACCTATGGTCGCCTGCCTTTGCCGCCGTATATAGAACATGATGCCGATGACTTTGACGAGCAGCGTTACCAGACTGTGTATAACCGTGTGCCCGGTGCGGTTGCAGCACCAACGGCTGGGCTGCATTTTGACGAGGCGCTGTTGCAGCGTTGCCAGGATAAAGGCATCAAACTCGCCTATGTAACCCTGCATGTGGGCGCGGGCACTTTCCAGCCTGTGCGTACCGAAAACCTGGCAGATCACCAGATGCACAGCGAATGGTATACCGTGCCGGATGAGACCGTGGCAGCCGTGCAGGCCACCAAAGCCGCGGGCGGCAAAGTGGTGGCTGTCGGCACAACCAGCATGCGTGCGCTCGAATCGGCTTCACAAACAGGCAGCTTGCAGGCAGGCAGCGATGACACCCGTCTGTTCATCACGCCAGGCTATGTATTCAAAACCGTGGACAGGCTTATCACCAATTTCCACTTACCAAAATCCACTTTGATGATGCTGGTATCGGCATTTGCCGGGTATGATCGCGTCCGCGCTGCTTATGCTCACGCTATCGCTCAACAATATCGTTTTTTCAGCTATGGCGATGCCATGCTGCTGACCAATTCCTCCGGGGAAGACCATGCTTGAATTTACACTCATTAAAAAAGATAAAACTACTGCCGCACGTCGTGGTCGTGTCAAAGTCAACCATGGTGAAATCGAAACGCCTATCTTCATGCCAGTCGGTACTTATGGCTCGGTCAAGGCGATGTCGCCGCTGGAATTGAAAGAGATAGATGCCCACATCATCCTCGGCAATACCTTCCACCTGTGGCTGCGTCCTGGCACGGAAGTACTGAATAAATTTGGTGGCCTGCATGGTTTCATGGGCTGGGATAAACCTATCCTGACTGACTCAGGCGGCTTCCAGGTATTTTCGCTGGGTGCAATGCGCAAGATCACCGAAGAGGGCGTCAAGTTTTCTTCACCTATCAGTGGTGAGCGCCTGTTCCTGTCGCCAGAAATCTCCATGCAAATCCAGCGTTCGCTGAACTCTGACATCGTCATGCAGTTCGATGAATGCACACCGTACGAAATCGACGGCAGGCCAGCGACGACAGAAGAAGCAGGCAAATCCATGCGCATGTCTCTGCGCTGGGCCAAGCGTTCTATTGATGAATTCAATCAGGGTGAAAACCCGAATGCCTTGTTCGGCATTGTCCAGGGTGGCATGTTTGAACACCTGCGCGATGAATCCCTGGCTGGCTTGAATGAACTGAATTTCCACGGTATCGCCATCGGCGGCCTGTCGGTAGGTGAGCCTAAAGAAGACATGATGCGCGTACTCGCGCACGTTGGACCCAAGCTGCCAGAAAACAAGCCGCATTACCTCATGGGCGTAGGCACACCAGAAGACCTGGTGGCTGGTGTTGCCAATGGCATAGACATGTTCGATTGCGTCATGCCTACCCGCAATGCGCGCAATGGCTGGATCTTCACTCGCTTTGGCGATATCAAGATCAAGAACGCCCGTTACAAGGAAGAAAAAGAACCACTGGATGCGACTTGCGAATGCTATGCCTGCAAGAACTTCTCACGCGCTTATCTGCATCATTTGCATCGGACCGGTGAAATTCTGGGCGCACGTTTGAATACCATCCACAATCTGCATTACTACCTGGATTTGATGAAAAACATCCGTAAAGCACTCGACGATGAGCGCTTCCCTGAGTTTGTCCAGCAGTTCCACGCAGATCGCGCGCGCGGCGTTTGAATCAGTGTTTGAGTCAGCGTTCGTGTCTTATTTAATACGGTAAATAATGACGGACTGATCAGTAATACGAATTATATTCAGGCTGCTTGCAGGCAAAATGACGCTCTCGTCCGAGTGGACAAATGAATACTAGAGGTCTGATATGAATTATCATCCCGTCATTATTGCCGGCGGCGGCATTTCTGGTCTGTATTGCGCCTGGCGTCTGGCCTTGTCGGGGCAAAAAGTCGTGGTGCTGGAAGCCTCATCTGACCGCTGGGGTGGCCGCATAGAGACTGAAGATCTTGATGGCTTCATCGCCGAATGGGGGCCTATGCGTTTCGAGCCCACCCTGCAACCGCGCTTCGATAAATTGTGCCGTGACCTGGGGGTCAAGCTGACCGAGTTCAGCGGCCCTGAAGGTGAAGAAGTCAACGCACCTACCTATGACTTGCCTGCCGAGGAAATGGGTCTCAACTCTCTGCAACTCCTCAAGCGCGGCATCATGCTGATCTTGGGGCAAGACCCGCAAGACCAGGCCTGGATAGACGCGCAGACCGAAGCTGATTACCAGCGCATGCGCAAACATGCACAACTCAATGGCCAGCCCTTGTGGAGCATGGGTTTCTGGAACGCCATGTCTGCCGAAGGTGCGCTCAGCCATCTGGCACTGACCAAGCTGCGCGACACTGGCACTTTCTACCACATGATCCCGGAAAACCTGAATGCGATAGAGTGGATCATCTGGTGGCTACGCGCCCTCAAAACTGTAGGTCAGCAACTGGCCAGCGTGGATGGCGGCACCGCAAAACTGACAGAAAGCCTGATGGCCAAATTGCGCGGCCTTAGCAATGTCACCCTGGCCGGTGGCCATATGCTGACCAGTTTCAAGCAAATCGCCATGGGCCAGCCTAGGCTGGAACTGGATGTACATACCAAGAACGGCAATATACAGTTGCAGACCGACAGGCTGATCCTGGCTTTGCCCAGGATGCCGCTGGTGAAACTGGCATCCTGCCTGCCTGAACATGTCTCTTCCCAGCTTGATGCAGTGAATGGCTTTCCGATGCTGAAACTGTTCTTCGTGACGGATTCGCCTTGGTGGGATTACTCACAGCGCCCGCAACAATATGCGAGCTGCCTGCCTACCCGTGAAATCCATTATTTCCGCCGCCCGCAAGGACATGACAAGGACGGTCATGGCATGGTCTTGCTGTACATGGACCGCCCATCGACAGAGTTCTGGAAACACTACGTCATGGAAACCGACAAACATGACCGCGCCGAGATAGACCAGAACGTCAAGATCGTCGATGCGTTCTCGCTATTTGTCGCGCGTGATGTGAAACGCCTCGTCGATATAAAACGCTCAGGTCTGAAACTGACTGACCAGGCCCAGCATATGTTTGAAGAAAAATCGCTGGAAGACACGCGCGACTTTATTAAGAATTCCATCGTGACTTATGGCATACGCGACTGGGCGAGAGCTCCTTATGGCGCGGCCAATCATGGCTGGCAGCCGGGTGTGCGCTCATGGAAGGTCATGGATGTGTTCAAGGCCTTTGACTTTGGCAGTGGTGCCAAGAATATCCACATCGTTGGCGAGGCATATTCCGATTACCAGGGCTTTGTTGAAGGTGCCTTGAATACCTCGGAACTGGCGTTGGCGACGATACGCTCCAGTTAATGGAGAAGTACTGAAGAAGAGTATTTGATAAGAGTATTAGTAGCGGCAAGGGAGTAAGCGTGAGCTTGCTCCCTTTTTTATGCGATATTCCAGTTCAAACCGAGGACTTCTCATATACAAAAGTATTGACCGTCAAATGCAAGAATGACAATCCAGAAGAAGCTTGTTAAACTCTTTGCAGGTCCTCATGACCAAAGCCAAAATGGCAAGCATGCAGCTTAAATGGAGATAGCTTGTGAGTAAAAGTACAAAACTGATCGCGGTAGTAGTGGTCCTGGCAATCGCCTATCCTGCAGCGGCCTGGTACACAGGAAAAAATGTAGAAGCCAAACTGACAGAGAGCAGCCTGAATCAGGCTAAATCTTCTCCCTATGTCAAAGTCATCAAGCAAGACTATCAACGCGGCGTGTTCTCTTCCACTCAGGACACGACACTGGAGCTGACTTTCCCTGGTATTAAAAAACCGGATTTCCCTCTGCCTGGTGCCAGTGCCGAAGCTGGTACTGACGCCAATACTGCAGGACAGCCGGCTACTGACAATTCTGCCCCAGCGGCACCAGTCGGTACAGCAGCCGTGCCGGCAGTCCCAGCGGCACAAACTCCACCAGCAGATCCGGCATTGGCAGAAAAAGCATCTAAACCGCTGCAAATACATTTCATTAACCACATCCAGCATGGCCCGCTGCCTGCATTCCGTGGTTATGGTGCGGCCCTGATCAAGACTGAACTGGTGCTGGATGCAGAAAGCAAGGCACAGCTTGCCAAGCTGTTTGGTACTGCCAACCCTATAGATATCACCTCACGCCTCAATTATGGCGGCAGTGGCCGTGTCAGTATTTCCAGCCCGGCATTCAATACTGTCATGGAAAAAGACAAGGAAAAAGTCAACTGGCAGGGCTTGAGTCTGGAAGTAGGCTTTGAAAAAGATTACAAGGCATTTAATGTCGTCATGAGTGCCCCTGGCTTGACCGTCGATGGGCTGGAAGGTCAGTCATTCAAACTGGGTGCGGTCAGCCTCAAAGGTGAGGTGACGCAAGCTTATCCGGGTACCCGACTTTATTTGGGCAAGACTGAAACCACTGTTGCCAATATCAGCTATACCGATAAAGTCGAAGCCAAGAAAAGCTTTACTCTGGATCAGTTCAAGCTCGGCACTGAAGCCACTATGAAAGATGAACTGATGGACTTTGTCGCCAGGATAGGCGCTGCCAAACTCAGCTTTGATAATCAAGAGTTTACTGATTTCCATTACGACTATGGTGTAAAGCGCATTCATGGCCCATCCCTGGCAAAAATTTCTGTTGCCTATACCGATGTGATGAGCGCGCCTGGTGACCCAGAAAAAAGAGCTGCCCTGAAAGCCATATGGGATGAAGTCGCCACGATCGTTTTGCAAAAAGAACCAGAGCTGGTACTCGAGCGCCTGAGTGTCATGACGGTCGATGGCGAGGCAAAACTCGCAGGCTCTGCCAAACTGGTAGGTGCAACGGTGGCAGATACAGCCAACCCTATGTTGCTGCTGCCAAAATTGCAAAGCAACCTGGATGTGACTTTGACAGAAGCGTTGGTCGTCAAACTTGGCGGGGCCAGCCAAAAAGATCCAGAAGCCCAAAAAGCTGCCCAGGCTGCCATGGCCCAACAAATCCAGGCTTTCGAAGGCCAGGGCTTTATCACCCGCAGCGGCAAACTGCTGAGTTCCAAAATCGAATGGAAGCAGGGTGCTTTGACCATCAACGGTAAACCATTTAGCAAGCAATAAGTATTATTGTTGTAAAATTTGCATTTATTCAGTCTAGGTAGGCAATCATCCGGGTGCCCCGGTGATTGCCTGCCTTTTTTTGCGCGGCTTTCTTTTGCAGATATCCCGACAATTTCCAGCATTTGGCATAGGCGATGCTAAAATACGCCGCTTTGCCGATTGAAAAATAGGCATTTGGTGCTATATACCAGGAATTGAGCAATAATTGCGGCAATTTATATCCGGGTTTTAGCCAGGAAATTAGAATTTCATTATTAAAATGACAGGAGTCTGAACGTGTTTATTTCCAATGCTTACGCACAAGCAGCCGCTGGCGGCGATCTCCAGAGCAATCTGCTGACTATGTGGCCTTTGCTCCTGATGGTAGCAGTAATGTATTTCTTGATGATACGCCCTCAGATGAAGCGTCAGAAAGAGCAAAGGGCAATGATGGATGCCCTGGCAAAGAATGATGAAGTGGTCACAGCAGGCGGTATCCTGGGTAAAGTGACCAAGGTAACTGATGCTTACATCACGATAGAAATTGCCAATGGCACAGAAGTCGTCGTGCAAAAGATGTCCATCACCATGATGCTGCCCAAGGGCACGATTAAAGCGATTTAATCAGAAAAACACGGCAACGCAGTCCAAAAATAAACTGGGCTGCGTTGTGCTTTTTTAGCTTCCAATTATTTTCCCCATTATGAATCGCTATCCACTCTGGAAGTACATACTGATTCTGATTACCCTGTTGTTTGGTGCTTTGTATACTGCGCCAAATTTCTTTGGTGAATCACCTGCAGTGCAAGTCAGTAGCGGTAAAGCCACTGTCAAGCTTGAGGCTGACATGACTGGCCGCGTAGAAAAAGCGCTGGAACAGGCTGGCCTGAAAAGCAAGGATATCTCCTACGAATTTAACGGTACGCAAGGCTCAGTCCGCGCCCGTTTTGACGATACGGATACCCAGTTCAAAGCCAAGGCAGCGCTTGAGAAAGCCTTGAATGCGGATCCTGCAGACCCTACATATACGCTGGCTTTTAATCTTTTGCCAAATACACCGAAGTGGATGCAAAACCTGCGCGCCATGCCCATGTTTTTGGGACTGGATTTGCGCGGTGGCGTGCATTTCCTCATGCAAGTCGATACCAAGGCTGTCATGAACAAGCGGATGCAGAGCCTGACCTCCAGTGTGCGTAGCTATTTGCGAGAAAAAGATGTGCGCCACGCGGGTCTCGACCGTGAAGGCGACCTGATCAAGCTCAAGTTCCGTGATGCGGATGAACGCACCAAGGCCAAGAATGTCTTGCTGTCTCGGATGACAGACGTCGATTTGCTCGACACCGCCGGTAGTGATGGCGCTGACTTTGGTTTGCAGGTAAGCCTGAAGGCAAAAGCACTCAAGGATGTTGTCTCTGAAGGTATCAAACAGAATATTACTGCCTTGTCCAAGCGTGTGAATGAACTCGGTGTTGCTGAGCCCATCATCCAACAGCAGGGGCCTGACCGTATCGTCGTGCAATTGCCAGGTGTACAGGACGTTGTGCGCGCCAAAACCACGATTAATCGCCTGGCGACACTGGAAGTGCGTTTGCTTGACGAGTCTGTAGTTACCAGAGCTGATTGTTCAGTTGATCCCAATACTCCTGTACCTTATGGTTCGGAAATGTTTGCGTCCAAGCAGGGAAGCCTGATTTTGGTTAAAGAGCCTGTGATCACGGGTGATGACATCACCAGCGCTATGGGTACTACCGACCAGCGCAGTTCGCAGCCTGCTGTGAGTGTTGATCTGAATGGCGACGGTGGCCGCAAGATGGCTAACGCGACCAGTTCCAGGATTGGCAAGTGTATGGCTATCGTGTTGTTTGAAAAAGGCAAGGGCGAAGTACTGACAGCTCCAAGAATCAATGACGAGCTGCGCAATAGTTTCATTATTACCGGCATGGGAACTCCTAATGCAGCTGCCGACCTGGCCCTGTTGTTGCGCGCTGGCTCTCTGGCTGCTCCTATGGAAATCATAGAAGAACGCACGATAGGCCCGCAACTTGGTGTGGAAAACATCAAGCAGGGTCGTAATTCGACACTGTATGGTTTTATAGCAATCTCTGTTTTCATGATTGCTTATTACCTGATGTTTGGCTTCTTCAGTGTGTTGGCACTGTCTTTCAACGTCTTGTTGCTGGTGGCGATCCTGTCACTGATGCAGGCTACGCTGACCTTGCCAGGTATTGCTGCGATTGCATTGGCGCTGGGTATGGCGATTGACGCCAACGTGCTTATCAATGAACGCATACGCGAAGAACTGCGTGCAGGTAAGACACCGCAAAAAGCCATAGAAGAAGGTTTTGATCATGCGTGGGCAACCATTCTTGACTCCAATGTGACGACTCTCATCGTTGGTTTGTCATTGCTGGTATTTGGCTCCGGTGCGGTTCGCGGTTTTGCTGTGGTTCACTGTCTGGGTATCCTGACTTCGATATTCTCGTCCGTATTCGTCTCACGCGGCGTTGTGAACTTCTGGTATGGAAGAAAGAAAAAACTGGCGTCCATTTCTATTGGAACGATCTGGAAACCAACAGACAACGCTGGCAAGTAAGCGGCCAGACTATCAAGAACACAGGAATTCATCATGGAATTATTCCGTATTAAAAAAGACATTCCTTTCATGCGCCATGCGCTGATATTCAATGTCATCTCTGCCCTGACCTTTGTCGCGGCCGTGTTTTTTCTGCTGCACAAAGGCCTGCAATTCTCGGTTGAGTTTACCGGTGGTACGGTCATGGAAGTGACCTACCCCAAGGCTGCCAATGTCGATGCCATACGCCACAAGGTAGAGGAGCTGGGTTTCAAGGATTCACCAGTACAAACTTTTGGTAAGGCGCAAGACGTGGTGATACGTTTGCCGGAAACAAAAAAGGATGCCAAGGTCAGTGTTGCTGATACTGTATTTGAGGCACTTTGCAAAGTTGAAAGCGGTAGCCTCATCAAGGTTCCAGCCAGTGCAAAGGATGGTACGACCACAGAAAAACTCGCTTGCCAGGATGCTGCTAAAAACGAACTGGTCAAGCTGCAAAGGGTGGAGCTGGTCGGCGCACAGGTAGGTGATGAACTGGCACACGATGGCCTCAAGGCACTGTTATCTGTGGTACTGGGCGTCATGCTGTATCTGGCAATACGCTTTGAATGGAAGTTTGCGGTAGCAGCGATTGTCGCCAACTTGCATGACGTCATTATCATTCTCGGTTTCTTTGCCTTCTTTGAATGGGAGTTCAACTTGTCGGTACTGGCAGCAGTTCTGGCGGTGCTCGGTTACTCGGTGAATGAGTCCGTGGTTATTTTTGACCGTATCCGTGAAAATTTCCGCAAACAGCGCAAGATGTCTGTGACCGAAGTTATCGACAATGCTATTACCAGCACGATCTCACGTACCATCATCACTCACGGTTGTACGCAGATGATGGTGTTGTCGATGTTGCTGATCGGCGGTCCGACTTTACATTATTTTGCAGTTGCTCTGACGATAGGTATTTGCTTTGGTATTTACTCTTCCGTATTCGTGGCAGCGGCGATTGCGATGTGGCTGGGTGTCAAGCGTGAAGATCTGCTCAAGCCAGTCAAAGAAAAAGACGATACCGACGGTGCAGTGGTATAAAGGTGCTAAGTGTGGTGTTTGAACAGATTGTTTAAAACCTAGCAATTGTGTCTCTTCCATGTAACGGAAGGTATCTAAAATGAAAGCCAGCCTGTGTGCTGGCTTTTTCTTTGTTAGCATTTCGGTTCTGAACTTTTTAGGGGCGGTTTGTGTCTGAGGAGAAATTGCAAATTGACGTAAGAAGTCAACACTTCATCAAGAAACGCGTGGAAAAGCTTATTGATAGCGATTCCTGCACTGGATAAAAATAATATGAGCAAATTCAAAACCCTGATCATCGTCGCAGCTCTGGCAGCCGCCTCGGGCGCGGCTTACACTTATTACAAGTCATCTGACAAGGCTGCGGGTGAGGGTGCTTCTGCAAAAACGGGGGGTAGTGGCCCTGCCGGAGCCGGTGCAGCGCAAAACCGTCCAGTCACTGTCTCCACCATCATTGCACAAAAGCGTGACTATGATGTCAGGATTACTGCCAATGGCGTGGTCACTGCATTAAACACTGTTGATATCCGTCCGCAAGTCAGCAGCACAATTGCGAAGGTGCATATCAAGGAAGGGCAGTTCGTCAAAGCCGGTGATGTTTTGTTCACCCTCGATAGCCGTGTTGATGAAGTCAACCTGGCAAAAGCCCAGGCACAACTCGACAAGGACCTGGCGTCGCTGGCCGACTATCAGCGCCAGCTCGTGCGCAACAAGGATTTGGTCAGCAAGAAATTTGTTGCCCAAAGTGTTGCCGACACCAGCCAGACCCAGGTCGATGCCCAACAAGCCGTGATTGCTTCCGACAAGGCAGCGGTGAATGCCGCTCGCGTTGCGCTCAGCTATAACCGCATAGTGGCACCATCAGCTGGCCGGACTGGCATCATCAGCGTGTTCCCAGGTTCGCTGGTACAGCCTGCGACTGCGACACCGCTGGTCAGCATTACCCAGATGGACCCGGTAGCGATTGCTTTCCCGCTGCCACAACGCAATCTGCCAGATGCGCTGGAAAGCCTGAGACGCAGCGACAGCTATGTCATGGCCAATTTGCCGGATACCACGGTCAAATTCAAAGGTAAATTGCAATTCGTTGATAATGCCGTAGATGCCGCATCTGGCACGATCAAGGTCAAGGCCGTGTTTGACAACAAGGAACTGAAACTCTGGCCTGGTGCCTATGCCAATCTGGAACTCAGCGTACAGACTCTCAAAGATGTCGTCGTAGTGCCGCAGGATGCTGTGATCGTTGGTCCCCGTGGCAGCTCTGTATATATCGTTGATGCCGAAGGTAAGGCCATCATGAAGCCAGTGGTCGTGACCAACAGTTTTGGTAATGATGCGGTTGTTACTGGCATAGAGGCAGGCTCTAAAGTCGTATTGGATGGCAAACAAAACCTGCGTCCGGGCGCCAGCATCAAGGAACGTAATGGCGATGGTAAAGAAGGCAAGGGCGACAAAGCAGACAAGGGTGCCAGGGGTGCAGGCAAGGGCGAGTCTTCTGCCGGTGCTTCCGCTGGTGCTTCCGTTAGTGCTTCTTCCTCCAGCGCTTCATCTGCAACGGCTGCATATACAAAAACTGCGCCTGCTGCATCCACAGCACCAGCAGCCTCAGCCGCGAGCGCATCATGAATTTGTCTGAATTATTCATACGCCGTCCGGTCATGACGGTATTGCTGAACCTGTCCATCGTCGTGGCAGGTGTACTGGCTTACCGTTATATCCCTATCGCGGCTTTACCGAGCTATAACACGCCGGTCATCAGCGTGAATGCCAACTTGCCTGGTGCCAGTCCTGAGACCATGGCAACCTCAGTGGCTTTGCCTCTGGAAAAGCAGTTTGCCACCATACCTGGCCTGTCCATCATCAGTTCCAGCAATACTCTCGGCTCTACCTCGCTGACACTGGAATTTGACCAGAACCGTAATGTTGATGCAGCCGCTGTGGATGTGCAGGCGGCACTGCTGCGTGCGCAGCGCTCTTTGCCAGTTGATATGACATCGCCACCGTCGTATCGCAAGGTCAATCCTGCTGATGCGCCTGTGCTGTTTATTGCCCTGACATCGCCATCGCTGAGTCTTGCTGAACTGACGAGTTATGCCGAGCATTTGATCTCCCCCAGTCTGTCGACGCTGGAAGGTGTGGCCCAGGTAAATATTTTTGGTATCAAGCGTTATGCCGTGCGCATACGCGTCATGCCAGATGCCTTGCAGGCACGCAATCTGACGCTCGATGAATTGTCAGCGTCCATCCGTACCTCGAATGCAAACACGCCAGTCGGTACGCTGGATGGCGACAAGCAGACACTGACGCTGCTGGCCAACAAGCAAATGCAAAGCGCAGCAGAATTTGCCAATCTCGTGGTCAGTAACAAAGGTGGGCAAGTCGTGCGCCTGCGTGAAGTTGCCACGGTTGAAGACAGCTACGAGCAAGTCAAAACCAATGCCAATTTTAATGGCGAAAGTTCGATTACCCTGGCAATACAAAGGCAGACTGATGCCAACACCGTCAAGGTGGTCGATTCCATCAAGGCGGCCTTGCCTGGCTTCAAAGCGCAATTGCCAGCTTCAGTCAAAATGAATCTGGTGAATGACAGGTCCATCTCCATCCGTGATGCTTTGCATGACGTGAACCTGACCTTATTGCTGACGATATTCCTGGTGGTGATAGTCATTTTCCTGTTCTTGCGCCGTATGGTCGCAACCATCATTCCCACTCTGTCTTTGCCTGTGTCCCTGGTTGGTTCTATTGCTCTTTTATGGGGCTTTGGCTATACGCTGGACAATGTCTCGCTGCTGGGGCTGACACTGGCTGTGGGCCTGGTGGTCGATGATGCCATCGTCATGCTGGAAAACATCATGCGCCACGTTGAGAATGGCGAGCCGCCTTTCAAGGCCGCGTTGCAGGGTTCGCGTGAAGTGGGCTTCACCATCATTTCGATTTCCACTTCGCTGGTGGCGGTGTTTATTCCCATCTTTTTCATGCCCGGCGTTATCGGTCAGCTATTCCATGAGTTTGCCGTAATCGTCACTCTGGCCATCGTTGCTTCTGCCTTTGTTTCGCTGACGCTGGTGCCGATGCTGGCCAGCCGCTTTTTGAAGAGCGAGCATGAACTGAAAGAGCCGCCAAAAGCAGTGGGCGCCATGTTGCACTTATTTGAAAATAGTTTCAATGCGTCTTTGCGTGGCTATACTCGTGGGCTGGACATGGCATTGCGCCACCGCAAACTAGTGCTGCTGATCGCCCTGGCAACCTTTGCTGCCACGGCTTATCTGTTCAATGTCATCCCCAAGGGTTTCTTTCCGCAAGAAGATATAGGCCAGATCAATGTCTCGACCGAGGCGGCAGAAGAAACTTCTTTCCCAGCCATGGTGAGCTTGCAGGACAGGGTCGCCAAGATCATACGCGATGATCCTAATGTGGCTACTGCAACTTCTTTCAATGGTGGCAGTGGTTCGCAAAATACAGGTCGCATGTTCGTCAACCTGAAGCCACGTGGTGAACGCAAACCGATGAAGGATGTGGTCGAAGGTTTGCGCAAGAAACTTAATGAGGTTCCTGGTATTGCTGTTTTCCTGCGCCCTACCCAGAATTTGCAACTCGGTGGCCGCCCCAGCAAGAGCCAGTACCAATACATTTTGCAAAGTGTGGAAGCCGGCTCATTGAGCGAATGGGCCATCAAGCTGCAAGAAAAACTGCGCACTGATCCCGGTTTCAAGGATGTCACCACAGACTCGCAATTGAAGGGTTTGCAGGCCAGTATCAATATTGACCGTGACCGCGCGAATGCTCTGGGCGTGTCCATGGACAGCATACGTTCAGCCCTGTACAGCGCTTTTGGCGAACGTCAGATATCGACGATGTACACCAATGTTGATAGCTACCAGGTCATCATGGAAGTGGCGCCAGATGCGAAGAAAGATGAAAGTGCCATCAATGGCATTTATGTACGCGGTAATACCGGTACTTTGGTACCGCTGTCCAGTATTGCTACCGTCAAACGCACGGTAGGGCCGACCGCGATCAATCACGTAGGGCAATTGCAGGCGGTGACGGTATCTTTCAACCTGGCACCCGGCACAGCCCTGGGCGAGGCGACTAACCGCATAGAAAAATACCGCGATGAAATCAAATTGCCATCGTCCATTATCACTACCTATGGTGGTGATGCAGCGGTGTTCAAGGATTCACAATCCGGCCAGGTGATCCTCATCGTTGCCGCCTTGCTGGTGATCTATGTGTTGCTGGGTGTATTGTATGAAAGTTATATACACCCTATCACCATCCTCGCTGGCTTGCCTTCTGCCGCTGTCGGTGCTTTGCTGACCCTGCAGATGTTTGGCGAAGACCTGACCCTGATTGCCACTATCGGTATCTTGCTGCTGATCGGTATCGTCAAAAAGAATGCGATCATGATGATCGACTTTGCGCTCGATGCGCAAAGGCACCACAATATGACGCCGCCAGAAGCAATACGTGAAGCCTGCATACAACGCTTCCGTCCCATCATGATGACCACACTGGCTGCACTGGTTGGGGCTTTGCCGATTGCCCTGGGCCTGGGTGCCGGTGCTGAATTGCGCCAGCCTCTCGGGCTTGCAGTGGTGGGTGGTTTGATTTTTTCACAGGCAATTACCCTGTTCATTACACCCGTGATTTATCTGGCACTGGACCGTTTCAGCGGTAGCGGGCCCATCGTTGGTGATGCCTTGCCGGTGAAATAAATGCTGGATTCTGTCCGCAGGCAATCAGCTTGTGGATAGGCAGGGGTACTCGAACTGATTTTCTGGCGATTGCTTAACTGCAATCGTCTTCCTGCAAATGCTGCCTGAGTTTGAGCAGGCTGTTTTCCAGATTCAGGTAGTCATCTTCGGTATAAGTTTTGAACCGCTGCTTGCCGGATTGAACTACTTTGGGAAACACATCATCAAAAGTGGCTTCACCCACAGGTGTCAGTTTAACGAACAACTGGCGGCGGTCATCATTGCCGCGCTCACGTTGTACCAGGCCCTTTTGTTCCAGCCTGTCGAGCACACCTGTCAGTGTGCCCTTGGTGATCAGGGTTTTTTCGCCGAGTTCTTTGCAGGTCATGCCTGGCGTATTGCCCAGGGTGGCGATGATATCGAATTGCGAATGCGTAAAACCAAGCTTGCGCACATTCCTGGCAGAAGCCTGTTCAAATAATTGCATGCACTCCGACAGTAATCGTATGCTGCGCAGGTAACGTTCGCCCATGAAGTAAATTGTGAGGTTGTTGGTTTGGCCCCCCGCAGCTAGAGCTAGCAGGGGGCCAAACCAGGAACTACAAAATTAGTCAGCCTTGACTGCTTCTACCTGGATAGCCAGTTTTACTTCTGGTGCAAAACGTGGTGTACCAAAGGACAGACCAAAATCAGTGCGTTTGAATTCTGCAGTGGCATCTGCACCGCAAGCTTCTTTCTTAAACATAGGATGGTCGATGCACTTGAATTTGTTGATCGTCAAAGTGACTGGCTTGGTTACGCCCAGCAAAGTCAATTCACCGATAACAGCAACTGGTGTGTCGCCATTAAATTTGATGGACGTACCTTTATAAGTCGCTGTCGGGAATTGCGCTACATTGAACATGTCTTTGCCTTTGGCATGATCATTCATTTTTTCATGGCCAAAGTCGATGGAGCTGGCATCAATAACGATATCAACAGTCCCCGTTTTTGCAGCGCGGTCCAGCACGATCTTACCGCTAGTTTTTGTAAACTTGCCGCGCCAGACGGACAGGCCCATATGATCAGCTTCAAAGCTAGGATAAGTATGGTTAGGTTCGATGTTATATGTCTGGGCAAATGCAGGTGCAGTGCTGATCAACAGTGCGGCGGCGATAAGTTTAGCAATTTTCATGGTTGACTCCTGAATGGCGAAAATTTGTTTGATTAAAAAGGTTTAGGGGACTAGGTATTACGGGTTTGTTACTACGTGAAACTTGATCTGTATTTCATCGGCGACCATGCCGGTATCTTTCCATTCACCTTCACCAATATTGAAGGTGAGACGTTTGATAGGCAGGCTGCCGTCAAACACCTGGCTGTTGCCTTCTTTCTTGACGCTTAAAGGGAAGCTGACATCGACGGTCTTGCCCTTGATGCTGAGCTTGCCAGTGACATCCAGCTTGCCTGCGGCACCAGCTTTCATGGATGTAGATACAAAGCTGGCTTTAGGAAAAGCAGCAGCGTTGAACCATTCCTTCTTCAAGACTTCTTTATTGTATTCAGCATCACCGAGGTCAAAGCTGGCAACGTCAATATCTACTGTTGCCTTGGATGCTTCAGGTTTTGCGCTGTCATAATCAATGTTGGCCGCAATTTTTTTGAATTTGGCATCAACAGGTACATTCATTTGCTTGAACACAATGTTGACGGTGCTTTTTGCCGCATCAACCTTAAGTGCGGCGGCAATGGCCGGGCTGGCGATCAGCAAGGCGACAGCAGCAGATATGGCGATTTTTTTTGTGGAATATGTAGTCATACTTATACCTGTTTAAGATGGATTAATTTAGATTAACCAAGAAATATTAAAAAAATATTAATTAAAAATATTAAAAAGAGAAATTAAAAACGAGGGCGCATGCGATTCAGGAGCCCGTCTTTATCGTAGAAATGGTGCTTGAGCGCCGCAGCGACATGCAGTAAGACTAGAACGAACATGACTTTGTTTAAAATTTCATGCAATTCTTTCAAAGTCCCCTTGATTTCCGGGTTGGGAGCTATTAATACTGGTAATTCGAATAAGCCCAGATAGACTACCGGATAGCCCGCTGCCAGGGTGTAAAAATAACCAGACAAGGGCACAGTGAACATCAGTACATACAGCAGGATATGGGTAGCATTCGCCAGCTGGGTCTGGACCTTGCCCATATTCTCAGGGTAAGGCGGTGCCTTGCTCATCAGGCGTGAGATGAGACGTATGGCAACAAAAGCAAGTACCGTCACCCCCAGCCATTTATGGTAGGAGAAATATTGCAACTTTGTTGGACTGATACGCATATCAACCATGATATTGCCCAGAATAAAGGCGGCGATGATGAGTACAGCAATCAGCCAGTGCAAGGCTATACTGACATTGGAATATCTTTGAGTGGCTGCCATGCTGGCTCCTCTGATGAAAGAGATAATTAGTTCGAAGTAGAACTAATATAGCGCAAAAAAAGAAAGTCTGCTGAGAGCCGCCCAATTTTTAAGCGAATATTATGTAAGCAGCTGCTACATTTTGTTTTTGAAACTGAGTCTTCCGGCTATACTTTGCCCGGAATCTCCGCGCAATTTGCCATAAAAAGGTTTTTCCCCTGCCATTAAGGCATTCATTTATCATTGGCTTACTTGCCAATTCATCATATCAATAATGAAACCAGAAATTCCAGAAAAATCCCTAGGTAAACTATTAGTCGATCCTGCCAAAACCGTACTTGGCAACGTAGCAGGTGCCGTCACTGAAACCACAGGCTTGCTGGACCAGAGCGGGCCATTGAAACCGGGCACTGGCCTGGCCAGTGGCGTGCTGGCATTAACGCTGGCTTTCCTGTGTTTGCTGGGCGTGATAGCTTTCCACTTCCCACAGTATCTGACCACGCCTGAATTGCGTAAAAACTATTCCCCGGACGTCATACGTCATATTCTATTTGCTGCGCTGGTACTCTCTGGTGTGATCAGTTTATTGAATATACTGTTTAATCGCCGCCGTGGCTTGAATGCGGTGGCAGCAGCTCTGGTTATTGGTGCCGTGGCTTTTGGCGGATCACATGTGCCTGTTGCTGATTTTCCTGATCACACGCCATATATAGGTCTGGACTGGTTCATTCTCGATTTGCTGGGCTCGACGATCATTTTCGTCGTTATCGAAAAAATCTTCCCGCTGTACAAAGGGCAGTTGATTTTCCGTCGCGAATGGCAAACCGACATGGTGCATTTTGCCGTCAATCACTTTATCGTCGGGCTGGCATTGTTGACTGTCAATTTCGCGATACACCGCCTGTTTGGCTGGATGGCACATGACAGCGTGCGCGACTTTGTGCAGTCCATCTGGTTCTTCCCGCAGTTACTGCTGTGTATCCTGGCTGCTGACATGGTGCAGTACTGGACGCATCGCGCTTATCATGAGATTCCATTCTTGTGGCGCTTCCATGCAGTCCATCATTCAGCAAAAACCATGGACTGGCTGGCCGGTTCGCGTCAGCATATCCTGGAGTTGATTTGCACCCGCGTTGGTGTACTGGGTGCCCTGTATGTGCTGGGTTTTGACAAGACTGTCATGGATGTCTATATCATCGTGGTTGGCTTCCAGGCCGTATTCAACCATGCGAATGTGCATCTGCCATGGGGACCTGTGAAGTATGTGATCGTCACACCTGACTTTCATCACTGGCACCATTCATCAGATGATGTGGCGATAGACAGAAATTATGCGGCACACTATGCCTTCCTTGATCATCTATTTGGTACAGCAATCAAGGGGCAAAAAGGATTCCCTGAGAAATATGGCGTGCAGGGTGACTACATGCCGGACGGTTTCGTGAAACAGCTGATGTTCCCGTTCCGTTCGCAGAAATAGAGAGTAACAATAAAAACAAAACAGGCAGATCATTTGATCTGCCTGTTTTGTTTGGTGCTGCTAAAACCCAGTTTTTAAAACTTAGTTTAAATCGCTTTCGCCAGTTTCGCCGCAATACCAGTGTAGTTCGCCGGTGTCATTGCCAGCAGCAAATCCTTGGCATCGCGCGGGATCGCCAGGCCTTCAACAAACTCTTGCAAGGCGGCTTTGGTGATGCCTTTGCCGCGAGTCAGTTCTTTCAATTGTTCGTAAGCGTTCTCAACTGCATAACGGCGCATCACGGTTTGCACTGGTTCTGCCAATACTTCCCAGGTTGCATCAAGGTCTGCTGCCAGGCGCTCTGGATTGGTTTCCAGCTTGTTCAAGCCGCGCAGGCAACTGTCGTAGGCCAGCAAGGTGTAGCCAAAAGCTACACCTATATTGCGCAAGACGGTAGAGTCAGTCAGGTCACGCTGCCAGCGGGAAACTGGCAATTTTTCAGACAGATGACGCAACAGCGAATTAGCCAGACCCAGGTTGCCTTCAGAATTTTCAAAGTCGATAGGATTGACTTTATGCGGCATGGTGGATGAACCGATTTCGCCTGCCTTGGTTTTTTGCTTGAAATAGCCGACAGAAATATAACCCCAGATGTCACGGTTCAGATCCAGCAGAATGGTGTTGGCGCGTGCGAAGGCATCAAACATCTCGGCCATATAATCATGCGGCTCGATCTGTATCGTGTATGGGTTATAGGTCAGGCCCAGACGCTGCTCCACGACGTTTTTGGAAAAACTTTCCCAGTCATGCTGCGGGTAGGCAGACAGGTGGGCATTGTAGTTGCCCACTGCGCCATTCATCTTGCCCAGAATTTCTACCTGTTCTATACGCTTGATGGCGCGCTGCAGACGTGCAACGACGTTGGCCATTTCCTTGCCCAGGGTAGTTGGGCTGGCTGTCTGACCATGGGTGCGGGAAAGCATAGGCACTTCAGCATTTGCATGTGCGATTTCTGTAAGCTTGCTGATCAGCTTTTGCAGCGATGGCAGCATCACCTCATTACGCGCTGTCTTCAGCATCATGCCGTGAGAAGTGTTATTGATATCTTCAGAAGTGCAGGCAAAGTGAATGAATTCACTGGCAGCAACCAGTTCAGGCACATCCTTGACTTGCTCTTTGAGCCAATATTCAACCGCCTTGACGTCATGGTTGGTGACGGCTTCGATTTCCTTGATGCGTTGCGCATCTGCTTCAGAAAACCCGGCAACGAGTTTATCGAGCAAGGCATTTGCCTCCGGGGAAAAAGCCTTGATCTCATCAAAACCGGCTTGTGACAAAGCTTGCAGCCAGGACACTTCAACTTTAACGCGGTGATGCATGAAGCCAGCTTCAGACAAGGTGGCGCGCAAGGCATCCACTTTGCTTGCATAACGACCGTCGAGTGGAGAGAGAGCAGAGAGTGAGGATAGGGACATGATGGACTATAGAGATGGAATGACAGAAAGCCTTGCGCAAAAAACAACAAAAGTGTAGATTTTGCAAATCACCATGATTTGGCAAAAATTTACAATTGTTGTGCAAATACAGTTTTTTTTGCACCGTATACGCGATTTTACCATTTGAATGCGTTCAAATTATAGAATCGTAGTGATGTTGCTGCTCCGCACGTCAGCCCCCGCAAGCATGGGTTTACAGGCAGGCGATGCTATAATCCGCGCTAAACCTACTACCAGATTCCTATGAAACTTATTGGCTCCATCACTAGTCCTTTTGTCAGAAAAGTCCGCGTTGTCATGGCGGAGAAAAAACTTGATTACGTTTTTGTGCAAGAAAATGTGTGGGCAGCAGACTCCACAATACAGCAATCAAATCCCCTCGGGAAAGTACCCTGTCTCTTGATGGAAGACGGTGGTGCCATGTTTGATTCGCGCGTCATTGTCGAATATATCGACACCCTGACGCCAGTCGGCAAGCTCATTCCTTCGCAAGGCCGTGAACGTGTGGAAGTTAAATGCTGGGAAGCCCTGGCAGATGGCATCATGGATGCCGCCATTCTGGTACGTCTGGAAAAAACCTTGCGCCCTGCTGAACAGCAAAGCCAGGAATGGATAGACAGGCAAATGAGCAAGGTGCATGCGGGTTTGAAATCCATGTCTAGTGGCCTTGGTGATACCGCGTTCTGTACCGGCAATCACCTGACCCTCGCTGATATCAGCGTGGCCTGCGCACTGGGCTGGCTGGGCTTCCGCTTCCCGGAAATAGACTGGCGTGGTGACTATCCAAATCTCGCAAAACTGTTCGATAAATTATCGGAACGTGCTTCTTTCAAAGACACTTTGCCACAATAAATACAAAAAGCCGGACTGAAAACTAAAAGGGATGTAGCGCAAGCTCCATCCCTTTCTTGTTTTTAGCGAAGCAAAAAAATTGCTGTGACTTATTCTTCTGTAGACATTTGTGATTGCAAATAATTCTGGATACCGATTTTCTCTATCAATTCCAGCTGCGTCTCCAGCCAGTCTATATGCTCTTCAGTATCTTCCAAAATGACCTGGAACAAATCGCGTGACACATAATCGCCGACTGCTTCACAGGTGGCGACGCCTTCCTTGACTGTCTTTTGCGCAGCAACTTCCAGCTTCAAATCACATCCCAGCATTTCTACCGTTTCTTCACCTATCATCAGCTTGTGCAGGGCTTGCAGATTTGGCAGACCACCCAGCATGAGGATGCGGTCGATGAGTTTGTCAGCATGCTTCATTTCGCCTATGGATTCTTCGTATTCCTTCTTGGCTATTTTTTCAAAGCCCCAATGCTTGTACATGCGTGCATGCAAAAAATACTGATTGATCGCACTCAATTCATTGGTGAGTTGTGCATTAAGCAGTTTGATGACTTTCGCGTCGCCTTTCATGGCTTTCCTTCCTGTGGCTATGGATATTGATGGTGAGGTGTTTGCTGACGAGCTTTATGCTTGCAGGCTTTTATCACATGATAGATCATTCGGCAGCAGTTGCAAAATGAAGATGACCTGCATCACTGAATTTAATGAATTAAATGCTTGAGTGAGACAATATTCTTGATGCTGATTGAGGAGGTGAAGAGCAATTATTCTCATTTAGTTTTCTATAACTCTGAAAAGAGAAAAAGCCTTTCAGTGCTTAGCCTTAGTTTGCGCTAAATTTATCACTAGACATTTGCATCTGGTTCTGGCTCGCTGTTCGCTTGATTGTTGAATTGAATAATTTGCAGACCTTAAATTTCAGCTCTTTCAAGCTGAGCTTTTTTTAAGCTGTTTTGGTTTCATATTGCCCGGACAAAAATCCGATTTATTTATCGCTAATGTAGTAGTGAAAAATTTGACTAAAGCTTTTATGTTCTTTGAAAGCAGATATGGATGAGTTTCGAAATAAATATCATCTACTGATTGGTGCGTATGTGGATGCCCGAAAACTGTTATGCGCTTCGATACGGGATGAATCCTCGATTAACGAATTACTTGCTTATGGAGAAGACGTTATGGCGTCTGAACCGGGGATTGCCTTGCGATTTTTCGGAAGAGTGTTGGAGCTAGATTCCAAGAATATCAGTGCACTAGTTTATTCAGCGCTTTGTTATTGGTCCGCTGGTGATGATGTAGGCTTCCAAAAATTACTTGACCGAGCATTGAAGCTTGCACCTGAGGATCCAAAAGTGCTGGAATTGGTCGATCTCTGAGCCAGTTTTTTCTCATTCGTATGATCTCTTCACTTCGCAGAGCTGAGTCTGTTGACGGTGACGGCAAGGGTGGTATACTGCGATTGCTAAGTTGGCAATATTTAAAGTACTTTGAGTCGGCCTGAAAATATTGTGCGATTTGATTTGTAGGTCAGGAACTCTTCGCTTGTTAATAATCCGAAAGGATCTAATAGTGCAATTCAGTACCATTGCTTCATCATCGCCCTCAACTTCAAATGCAGAGCCGGCAAAACATAGGCGTATGAACGCCATTCGCCTGGTCTTTGCTTCGGCCTTACTTGTCATGCTGACGACTTCATGCGCGCAAAGCCGTGATGCACCGGCACAGGGAAATAATTCTTCGGGTACTGCCTCTTCCTCAACTTCTATCGCCAACAAGAAATCTATGGAAACCTCTGATCAAAATGCATCTCCAGAAGTACCGCAAATGACTGCCGAGGAAATCAGCAAGCGCATGCTGGACCTGATGGGCAAGATTAAAACGGCTGAGGATATTTCTGCCAAAAATCTGGAAATTGCGACTGGCCTCAAGGTCTACGTTAACGCTGATAATCCCGGTAAATATGCGACTGGAGCAAAAATTACCGATACCTGGTTCTTTAACATTAAAGTGATATCCGGTAGCAAAGACGGCGAAGCCAGTCGGCTGATATTTTCGTTTGACGACCAAACCCATAGCGGTGCCGATATGACATCGATCTGCAAAGTCGATTTTGAGGCCTATAAGAAACGCCTGACTGAATTCGGTTTTCAATCAGAGCCTTACTATGGCGAACACAATCGACTCATTTATTGGAATTTCTCGCGCGGTAAAGTCGAATTACAAATTTCCATTCGTGGAGAAAGTGACGAAAATGTGAAACACGATTGTGTCTCCATGATAGTCATTGACGTCTAGAGGGAAAAGTCACATGAACGGACCGAATCCCAAACCCAATGCGGCGCCACCGACTGCTGAGCAAAAGCTTGATAAGATCATCAAGGACTTTGGTGATGCCAACAAGACCGCGAACAATAATCCCGGCGATGACTTGGCCAAGCTTCTTGAGGTTTCTCCTGATCTGAAGAAGCGCATTCTTGACTCAGTCGATAAAGGGTATTTAACTAAATTTCAGGCGCTTCCTGCCAATTCTGGCACAGGCGGTTCGTATGACCCGAGTGCAAAAGCCATCAATGTCCCGATGAATGTACTCCAGAAAGCCAGTACGAACGAACGCGATAAGGGTGAGTTGATTTTTGTGATGGGTCACGAAATCCAGCATTCATTCAATGCTGCCGCAACCAAAAAGATAACCCAGGATTTCCTTGCTGGGACTAAGGTGCTGGCAACGAGCAAGGCATCGCCGCACGACTATACCAAGGTGACTGAAGACTTTATCCAGGCTTCTCGTAAAGACGAGGCCTCTGCACATATCGGCGGCTTCAATGCGATTGTCTCGCAAGCCAGGAAAGCCAACCCCAAAGCAACGCTTGAAGACATTTACGATACTGCTCCGGGGCGCATGCAGGATTTCATTACCGTGAGCGGCACGCCAGGAAATTATAACTACGCGATGAAGCCAGGCCTGACCGTCGATGCTGACATGAGCATGCCCTATTCAAAGGATAATGTCGCAGCCATGGGCAAGTATTACTTTGATAAATCCGCAAAGGAGTCCAGGCTTGGGTCAAATCACAATCTCGATTACACCAACTTCTACGGTAGCTGGGCAGTCAATGTTGCGGGTAACAATGAGAAAGCGTATCAGGATTTTTATCACAAAACTGACAAGAAATACGCGACGCCTGAAGTGCAGTTCGACATGAAGCGCCTGGGCTTGCAACAAGACCTGATCAATCAGAATGTAAAGTTTTCCGACAACAAAGCCTTTTCTTATGTCGATACCAGCGATGGCAAGAAACAGCCTGCAACTTTCGATCCGAACGCGCATCCTAACCCTGCTCCTCCGGTAAGTCCTGTCACGAGCCATGCATTGGCGAGGGATACCAAACGTGATCTGCCTGACGGAACAGCCGTCCCGCTGAACTCGTCAAAGGCTGTGCCCATGTCGCCCGCCAAGAACAGTGCAGACCTGCTCATGGGCGACGATACGCCATCCAGCCGTTTGCTCAGGAGCGTGCCCGAATCACTTAAAGCCGCTCAACCCAAGCCAGGGTGAGCGCGAGAATTTACATAAAAATGTAACCAGGAATAGGGACGCTTGCAACTGCCCTGAGTTTTATATATGTATACGCAGGTGTTGATAATTTGAAAGGACCTGGTTATGCGATCCAGAGCTTTTGTTTCGTCGTCTCTCTCATCTTCAAATGCAGAGTTGGCAAAGCATCTCCGCATTAGCACCAGTCGTTTGGTCTTCGCTTTAGTGCTAATTACCATGCTTTCGACATTTTGTGCGCAAAGCCGTGGCGCATTGGCAGAAGGAAATAATTCTTCTGGTACCTACTCTTCCTCAACTTCTATCGCAAACAAGAAATTTATGGATATCTCTCATCAAAGCGTATCGCCGGAAGTTCCGCAAATGACTGCTGAGGAAATCAACAAGCGTATGCTGGACTTGATAGGCAAGATTAAAACGGCTGAGGATATTTCTGCCAAAAATCTGGAAATCGCGACTGGTCTCAAGGTTTACTTTGATCCTGCAAATTCCAGGGAATATGGAACCGGAGCGAAAATTACTGATACCTGGTTCTTTAATATTACCGTGATCTCCGGTAGCAAAGATGGCGAGCGCAGCCGTTTGCTATTTTCCTTCGACGATCAAACTCATAGCCACGCCGATATGACCACGATCTGCAAAATCGATTTTGAAGCCTATGCAAAACGATTGAACGAACTCGGCTTTCAACAGAAGCCTGTTTATGGCGAACACGGTCGCCGCGTTACCTGGATTTTCTCACGTGATGAAATTGTGATTCATATGGACATTCGTGGAGAAAGCAAAGAAAAGCCTGATCACGATTGCGTCTCCATGATCACCATTAGCGCTTAAAATCGATGTCATATGACCGGACCAAATCACAACCCGAATGTGGCACCGCCGATTGCTTAGCAAAAGCTTCATCAGATTCTCAAGGACTTCGGTAATGCCAACAAGACTGCGAATAATAATCCGGGTGATGATTTGGCCAAGGTCCTCGACGCCTCTCCCGATTTGAAGAAACGTATCCTCGACTCTGTCGATAAAGGCTACTTAAGCAAATTTCAGGCACTGCCCCCCAGCTCTGGTACTGGCGGCTCGTATGACCCAAGTGCAAAAGCCATCAATGTACCGATGGATGCACTCAAAGGTGCCGACACCAATCCACGCGACAAGGCCGAGTTGATTTTTGTGATGGGTCATGAAATTATGCAACAGGGAATATAGCAGCTTGCAACTAAGCTGGAGTTTCCAGGGGATCAGCGATCCACTTGATCAAGGCACTGTTAACGGCGAGAGGTTGTTCGAGTGTAGACGCATGGCCGCATTGAGGGATGACCGTCAATCGCGCGGCGGGAATAGCTGCTGCGATTTCTGCAGCTAATTCTGGTGGGGTGAGAATATCTGAATCTCCTACGAGAACAAGCGTCGGTACTGAAATAAATGATAAGCAGGGGCGACTATCTACACGCGAGATAATTGCATCAGTCTGCCGTTCAAAAGCATCGATGCCAACTGCCATCGCCATTCGGATATTTATCTCGCACAAGTTGGCGTCACCCTTATGCGATGGATGGACAATGGAATTTAAAGCTTCTGATGCGAGCGTAGTAAAGTCACCTTCGCGGAAGTTTGCAACCATGGCTCGACGTTGTTTGATCTGCTCAGCACTATCCGGGCGCGCCGATGTATCTAGAAGCGCAAGCTTGAGTACGCGCTCTGGTGCCTGTCGCATGATCTCAAGGCAAATATAACCACCCATTGAAATGCCGGCGAGTGCAAATTGAGAGGGTGCTGTGGCCAGGATTGTGGACGCCATCTCGGCTATTGATTTCCCCTCCAGCGTCGATGCAATAGTCACGGGCCCAAACTGCCACAAAGCAGGTATTTGGAAGGCGAAAGCTTCTGCTGAACAAAGCAATCCGGGTACTAGGACAATAGGCTGCATTTACGTATCCAGAAGGATCCAGTTAAATTATTGTTGGATGTAAATTCCGATGTTTGACGCTAATGCTGTGTCAGGAATGAATTTCTCGGGTCGATCATGGTGAAAATTTTCAATGCCTGCACAGATGCTCCATGAAGCCAGGGCACAGTTTGTCATGCCGCTGATGAGATTGATAACGCAGATAAGGCTAAGTAAGTCCAGCCCGTCATTTATCCGGATAGCCATTGTAAAATTCACTGGCTATTTTCCACTGCTGGTTGATTTTGATAAGCTGAATCACTTTCCATCCCTTTCCCTGATAGTCCTGGTCCCTGCCGGCGCTTTCATAGTCTAGCGAAATTTGGGCTAAACTTCCAAGTTGCTCGATTTTGATGTTGGAAAATCTTTGCTTCAATTTGCTACCACTTTCAAATACTGACTTTCTGAAATCGGCGTATTTTTGTATGCTTTGCAAACCATATTTTTTGTTTCCGTTGATGTTGTCAGGGATGTACGAAAACGGAATATTCAGGTCCAGAAGCTGTGATTCAAATAAAACCCGGTCACCGTTTGAGAATGCCTGGACATAATTTGCCAAAATTTGTCGTAACTGTTGATCATCCTGTTTGGCAGGTACATTCCAACCCGGCATTTCTGTATTGGCTGCTGTAACGGCACTAAGGTTCGTGATATTGCCAAGCACGAGGAAGATCAGGGCAATCAAAGTTTTATTAGACGACAGCTTCATGGTTACTCCTGGTTGGTTGTTTATATTCGTCAGGGTAATGCACGTCCGTTGCTGGAGCTATCGAATTTTGTTGATGCCAGGTATTAAGCTTACTAATGGCTCACTAATGGCTCACTGAGGTTGGATTAAAGGCTGATGAATTCCAATTGATAAATTCTATAAGTGGTCGCCGATATTTTCACCTGATTGCATTTTTTGAAACTCTCCAAGTGTGTCGATCATTCAGGAGGCGAGTTCCATACACTTCGAAAGGGCTTATCTTGAGGTTGTGCAAACACTGCTTAAGCGAATCCATGTCCTTACCAATACCGAGCCGGCCATTATCAAAGAAAATAAGGAAAAGCTGAATGTGCCACAGAAATAAAAAAAGCCAGATCGCGCAATTGCCGCAATCTGGCTTGTCCCGGGGAGGGGATTTTTTAGCTGCTCAGCGAGAAGCTGATCGTTGCCGTGGCAATCACTGTCAGGGCTTTGCCATCTTCAAAATAAGGTTTAAAAATAGCGCGCAATATGGCAACTTTGGCGGCTTCGTCAAGGCGGTTCGAGCCGGATGATTTTTGTACATCGACTTTTTCTGCCTGGCCTTTTTCATTGACCAATATACGCAGGGTCACTTTGCCTTCTTCGCCCATGCGTCTGGACATGGCTGGATAATCTGCCTGCGGCGCGCGCACATATTCAACCGCACTGATCTGTTTTGGCTGTGCCGGAGCGGCTGGTGCCGGGGCGGTTTCCACTTTTGCTGCAACAGGTGCCGGTTGTGGTGCAGGAGGGGCTGCCTGTGTCGTAATCTGATGTACATCCGCCGGTATTTCTACCACTGGAACGATATGCGGGACCACCGGGACGGGTACTTGTACTGTCGTCAGTTTTTTCAGGGGGACTGGCTTGGGTGGTGGTTCTGATTTTACTGCGGGTGGCTCGACAAAGGTCATGACGACTTCTTTGGGCAATATTTGTACCGCGTGTGTCAGCAAACCATGCTGCAAAGCGTAAAACAGGGCCAGGTGCGCTGCAACGATGGCACCAAGCGACAGGATGCGGGATTTGGGGGCAGTAAAGTCTTGTGGGGCTTGTTGTAGAGTGAGTGTGGACATGGTAAACCTCACGCAGTGACGGCGTTGGGCTGGAAGTGTAGTTGTTGAATGAAGTTCTGGAAGCCGGATGCATTATTGCTTTTCTCATCGAGGCACTGGCGCATGACTTTGCGTGCGCAACCGGCACATTTGCCGCAGCAAGTGCCTACATCAAGTTGCTCGCGCAGTTCGGCCATCGTGCTGACACCCATGGCGACAGCCTGATGAATTTTCTTTTCCGATACATTATTGCAAACGCATACAATCATGAAGCTACTCCATTAATGCAGATTTTTTACCGGTGAAGGCCAGCAACCAGCCCAATTTGCGCAATCTGGTTTTTTGCGCTGCCTTCTTTTCTACCAGGCTGGCCCATTGCTCGGATAATTGCTGGCAAGTGGCTTTGAGCACAGGTGCCAGATCCGGCAAATTCGCCAGCGCATTCAAATGTCTTTCTATGACTGATGCCAGCCTGGTGCTGGCTTGCTCAGCCTCTTCCTGGGTCGTACTATTCGTGCTGTTGACTGTGTAATGCGACATCAGGTGCAATACTGCAGAAACCAGCAGTTCAGGCTGCTTGGATGTGGCAGTCAAACCCGATAATTCTTCGTTCGTCAGCGTTCCACCTGGCATGTCCAGTCTCCAAGTATGATCAGCGTTTTACGCCGTCAATATGAGCTTGTTCAGTTGCGTAATGCGCAGCCGGTAAATACGACCCGCATGATCAATTTCCAGTTCACGCTTTTGCTGCATCAGATCACCGCTCTTGATACGCGGGATTTCTTTTGGAGCTTGCGCTGCTGCTGTTTTTACGGCTGTTGTCGCTGCTGTAATAGCTAGATCAGCGTGCTGGTGTAGAGCGTTATATGTAGTCATATTTACCTTGCAAATCTAAACGATAACAATTCTTATTTAGATTATTGAATATTCGAACATGTTTGGCAAGTGTTTTTTGTTGATATTCATCAGTTCAAGGTTTACTTTTGCCTTGCTCATTAAAGTGGCAAACTAAATACGCCGGAAAAATGGCCGCAAGGCAATGCTTCTGGCAAATGCTTGCTGCTTTGGTATGGAAATACTGAAGAGACTATGGGGGCTTGGCTGGATACTTACCCAGGCATCCTGTATGGGTTGCCTGGGCCGTGAATGTGAGGTGCGGTCTTACAGCGGTCTTGACGGGTACAACTTCTGTGAGCAGCCTATATGATTTAGCTGGATGTTAGATGGTCTGAGGGGTGCTCGCCCATGGCCTCACCCATGCAAATGGCTTTGGCCGGCGTCCAGGCCGGGTTGAACTCCACCGTGCCTTTGGGGAATAGCATGACGACAGTTGAGCCCAGCAGGAACCTGCCCATTTCATCCCCCTTTTTCAAGATGATTTGCTGGTCATCGTAACGCCATTCGCGCACGGTGGCTGTGCGGGGCGGGTTGACGATGCCATGCCAGGTAGTGGCCATGCTGCCAACGATGGTAGCACCGACCAGTGTCAGCACAAAAGGACCAAAGGCGGATTCAAATACGCATACCACGCGTTCATTGCGGGCAAACAGGCCAGGCACACCGCGCGCGGTGGTTGGATTAACCGAGAATAATGCACCTGGCACATAGATCATGCGCGTCAGGCGGCCATCGCAAGGCATATGTATGCGGTGGTAGTCGCGCGGGCTCAGGTACAGCGTGGCAAAGCTGCCATCTTCAAATAGTGAGGCCAACTGGCTGTCGCCACCGACCAGGGCGGTAGTGCTATAGCTATGCCCCTTGGCCTGAAAAATCTGGTCTTTTTGTATAGGGCCGAACTGGCTGATGCCCCCATCTACCGGGCTCAGCAAGTCGCTGCTGGCGAACGGGCGTGCATCCGCACGTAGCGGGCGGGTAAAAAATTCATTGAAGCTGGCGTAGCTGCTGATGTCCGGATTGGCAGCCTCCTGCATATTCACATTGTATTTGCCGACAAACCAGCGTATCAGGCTGGTGGTGAGCTTGCCTGCCTTGGCATTGGCAACTTTGCCGGCGAATACAGTCAGAGCCTGTTTAGGCATTAAATATTGGGGCAGGACGGCAAGGCGATCGGACACGGCGACTCACTTTTCAAAATGTACAGGAAGTGGATTATAACGTTGAGCGGGCAAAAGCCTGCTGTTTCTGCGCTAATCGCAGACGCATCGTGATAAATTGTTTCTCCTGAGCTAAGGTTTTTGCAAATGAGGGGGGCGTATGCTATCGTCAATAGAAATACTTATTATTGCGTCCCCATGTCTGATGATAGCCAGCTAATTGTGATTGATCAGATCCGGATCGGAATGTTCATCAAACTCGACCTGAGTTGGTTCCAGCATTCTTTTCCGATGAACTCGTTCAAGATCACCAGTCAACATCAGATTGACGACCTGATCGCGCTCAAGCTCAAGCATGTACGCTATATCCCGTCCAAATCCGATCCTGTCGCTGCGAAGCCGCCCACTACTCCTCAGGCTGTGCCAGCTCAGGTAGCCGATACCGCGCCCAAAAAAGTGTATGCCAGCATCATGGATGCCAAGCGCGCACGTTTTGAAAAACTGCAGAAGCAACGTGACGAAATTGCCCGCTGCGAAGAAAAATTCGTGCAGGCTGCCAGCGTGGTCAAAAATATCAACCGCCTGATTTTTTCCAGACCAAAGGAAACCATAGTCGAAGCAGGCAAGCTGGTCGATAGCATGTCAGAAGTGCTACTCAGCGGCAACGACACCGTCATGCACCTGATACAACAGACAGCTGGCAATGAGGAATTGTATTTTCATACATTGAATGTCTCGGTGCTGGCGATGATGCTGGCCAATGAAATGAAATGCAGCGATGAGATGATCAAGGAAATAGGCATTGCCGCGCTGTTCCATGATCTGGGTAAGGTCAATGTGCCCGAGCATATCGTTCACAAGACTGAGCCACTGACCAGGCCTGAGCAAAATTTCTTTGAGCTGCATCCGGTATACGGGCTTGAAGTAGGTAAAAAAGCAGGCTTGTCGCCAGTGGTGCTTGATGTCATTGCCCAGCATCATGAATTCATGGACGGTACCGGCTATCCACACCAACTGAAAGGTGACGCGATCACCATGCATACGCGTATTGTGACGATTGCCAATGTGTACGATAATTTGTGTAACCACAATGACCCCAAACAGTCATTGACCCCGCATGAGGCTTTATCGACCATGTATGCCCACAGGCGTGCGCAGTTTGATACTGCCATCATGGCTACCCTGGTCAAGAGCCTGGGTGTGTATCCACCAGGTACCCTGGTCAGATTATCGAACGAGGCCGTTGGCCTGGTCATGAATGTGAATGTAGGCAAGCCCTTGCGGCCACGCGTGCTGGTGTATGACGCCGAGATTCCCAAGGAAGATGCCATCATTCTGGATCTCGCAGAAGAGAACAAGGAATTGTCCATCAATGCCAGCATCAGGCCAGGCTTGTTGCCCAGGGCAATTTTTAATTACCTGAACCCGCGTAAAAGGGTCAATTATTATTTTGACTCGCAATCGCAGAAAACACAGGGCGGCCCTTTACCAGGCCAGAATTAGCAGAAATGACCGACGCCGGCATGTCACAGTCAGTATCCGTTTTGAACCATGGATTACTGCGCCATATCATCAACCATAGTCGTGAAGCGATTCTGGTGGTGGATATGCAGCATATGGTATTGGTCGATGCCAACCAGCTTGCCTGCCTGATGCTGGCCTATACCCGAGATGAATTACTGGGTTCACCACTGGCAAATATAGAGTGTTCCTTGCAGGATGTCTTCTTTTGGGAAGCCTTGCGGGCAGATGCGCAGGCTGAGGGCAGGGCTGTTGCGGAAAGCGAATGGATCAACCTCCATGGTGTTTCTTTTCCGGTAGAAAAACGCGTTTCGACTTTTGCTGATAGTGGCAAAGAGTTTTTTATCATCCATGCCGAAGACATTACCCACAGGCGCGAACTGGTCGATGGGCATGTGCATCTGGTAGCACAATTGCAAAGCTCGCTCGATGCCACTGCTGAGGGCATCCTGTCGATAGACTTGAATGGCAATGTGGTGAACATCAACCAGCGCTTTTCTTCCATGTGGCAATTGAAAGATGAATTGCTGGCGTCGCGTGATGAAGTGCAGATGTTTGCCCATCTCAAGCATGCCTTGCAAGACGCCGACGGTTTTTTTGCCAGCCTCGAAAAAATCAAGGATGACCCCAACCTTGAAACAGAAGATTTGATGACCCTGAAAGACGGGCGTTATTTTATCTGTGTGTCCAAGCCAGAATTCATGCGTGACAGGCGGGTAGGGCGGGTTTTCAGCGTGCGCGATATTACCCAGATGAAAGAAGCTGAGTGCAGTCTGGTGGCAGCCAGGGATGCAGCTGAGCGCGCCAGCAAGGAAAAATCGCGCATGCTGGAAGCGCTGCTGATCAGTGAATCACGCCTGCGCCGCCTCGTCAATTCCAGCCTCATTGGCATCATGCAGGGTAACCTCAGTGGCCGGCTTACCGAAGCCAATGATGTCTTGCTGCAACTGGCTGGTGTGCAAAGGCGGGAGTTTGTCGAGTCTGGCATGAGCTGGCTGGAAAGAACCACAGAAGAAAGTCACACCCTGCACCAGAATGCCATGGCAGAAATACGTCAGCATGGTCAGGCCAGGCCCTATGAAGGTGAGTTGATACGCAAGGATGGGCAGCGTATTCCCGTCATGGTAGGTCTGGCGCAACTCGAAGGTTCGCTCGAAGAGTGGGTGGGCTTTGTGCTGGACCTGACTGAACAACGCAAGGCTGACCGCATCAAGTCTGAATTCATTTCCGTTGTCAGCCATGAATTGCGTACCCCACTGACGTCAATACGCGGTGCACTGGGTTTACTGGAGAGTGGCGTCGCCGGTGAGCTCACCGCCAAGACCATGCAACTCATCAAGGTCGCGCACAGGAATTGCCAGCGCCTGGGTGTGCTGGTCAATGACATCCTGGACATGGAAAAGCTGGCCTCCGGCAAAATGGTCATCAATATCGAGCGCTTCGACCTGGTTGCCGTGACCAGGCAGGCGATAGAAGCCAATGCCGGTTATGCCCAGGCCCTGAATGTGCGTTACTGCTTCGCTGGTCACCCGGAAAACGCCTGGGCTATGGGAGACAATGTGCGCGTCATGCAGGTATTTGCCAATTTACTGTCGAATGCTGCCAAGTTTTCCCCGAATGGGGCTGAAGTGCAAATCCGCATTACCGACAATGCCGGCATTTATAAGGTCGAGGTTGAAGATCATGGGCAAGGCATACCCGAGGCCTTCAAGGATCAGGTGTTCAAGAAATTTGCCCAGGCAGACGGCACCAATACCCGGCAACAGGGCGGTACCGGCCTGGGTTTGAATATCACCAAGACCTTCGTCGAAAAAATGGGTGGTGAAATCGGCTTTGAAACGGAAGAGGGCAAGGGCAGCATATTCTGGTTTACGCTACTGGCCTCCGCTCATCGCCGCCACGACAGATAGTAGCCAGACTTGATATTCTGGTATTACACCTTATCTCCTCATTGCATACACGCAGCCTGCTCATTGGTATATTCAGGACAAGGTTTTAGCTAATTGCATAGTAGTTAAAATCTATTGGATATTTAAAATTCATAGTGATATGCTTCTTTCCGTTGTGGACATATTGTTCACCTTGTTACGTCATCAGGAGAATTTAATGAAAACTGTAGGTCAAAAACTCGACGCATTCAAAGTTCCAGCAGCCAAGCCAGGCTTCAATCATCATGAAGAAAATGGCGTCTCCGCATTTGAAGACATCACTGAAGCTTCTTTCCCAGGCAAATGGAAAATCATTTATTTCTACCCAAAAGATTTTACTTTCGTTTGCCCAACTGAAATCGTTGAATTTGCCAAACTGACTAGCGACTTCGCAGACCGCGATGCTATTTTGTTGGGTGGTTCTACCGATAACGAATTCTGCAAACTGGCATGGCGCCGTGAACACAAAGACCTGGACAAACTGAACCACTATGCGTTCGGCGATGCAACAGGCTCTTTGGTTGATATGCTGGGTGTACGTGATGTTAACGCCGGCGTTGCACTGCGCGCGACTTTCATCGTTGATCCTGACAATGTCATTCAGCACGTTTCTGTCAACAACCTTAATGTTGGCCGTAACCCGACAGAAATCCTGCGTATTCTGGATGGTCTGCAAACAGACGAACTGTGCCCATGCAACCGTACAGTAGGCGGCGCAACTCTGTAATTTAGAGAGTGCATGCTGTAGATGTAAAATAAACCCGCTACGGCGGGTTTTAAAACCACTTTTTGATAGGTAAATACTATGGAATTCTTGAATTTAATTAAAAGTCGTATCCCTGATTACGCCAAGGATATCCGTCTGAACATCGATGGCACGATCGCCCGCTCCAGCCTGGAAGGCAATGACGCGGTAGGCGTGGCACTGGCAGCAGCCTTCGCAGCGAAAAGCACAGTGATCATTGAAGCCATCAAATCCAGTGGCGCAATCACGCCAGAAGAAATCAATGCAGCGCTGACAGCAGCGGCTTTGATGGGCATGAATAATGTCTGGTACCCGTATGTAGAAATGGCAGACGATGCAGACCTGAAAACCCAGGCCGCCCAGTTGCGCATGAATGCCTATGCAACCAATGGCGGTGTTGATAAACGCCGTTTCGAGATGTATGCCTTGTCGGCTTCCATCATCGGTAAATGCCATTTCTGCGTGAAATCGCATTTTGAGTTGTTGAAGAAGGAAGGTATGTCGGCAACGCAGTTACGGGATGTCGGTCGTATTGCTGCTGTTGTGAATGCGGCGGCGCAGGTTATTTCTGCTGAGACTGTGTAATTAGTTTTAAGTGGCTTGCGGTTGGTGGCTCTTGTGTTTTGGCCGCTTCTCCTTCAAGGAGATTTGCGGGAATTCGCAAAGCGCAGCTTTGTGCCACGAATCGCTAAGTTGCTTGCAAGCGGTGCGGTGGAGAAGCTTGGGATGAGGATGGGGTTCTGTCGATCAGCAGCAATAATAATTCAAAGTGCAATCTCAGATTCGTCGCTCCTGCGCAGGTAGGAGGCTACCGGGCTGGCGCTCCAGCGGCGTTCGTTGCATTGCCGTATTTCATGTAGGTTGGGCCGGGCCTCGCTAGGCTACGCTTTATCAGCCCAACACTGGGCTTATCATGCACGTATTCGTCACTATAAAAGCTGGAGGCCACCGAACCAGCGCTCCCGTGTTTTTCGTTGCATTGCCGTACTATGATTAAAGCGATTGCCCTCCGTAGAACCAGGCCGGGTCTCGGCCCGGCGGCCGAAATACTTTCTTTGCGTCGCCAAAGAACGTATTCAAAGAAAGGCGACCCAGGCGTCGTCGCCCCTGCGGGGTTCCCGATTGTGCAGTACAAAAAATGGGAAGATCCGAAACTCGCCTGCGGCTCAGACAGCGGCTCTTCTATTTCCATTTTCTGTACTGCACAATCGGCGTCGACACATGGGAACTGCGGAAAATCAAAAGCAGCGTCAAAAGCTGCGTCAAACCCAATAACAACCCAGTTTCCCCGCACTTCAAATTACTACAATCTCCCTACCGCGACTTCCTCTTAAAAATCCCGAGCACCACAACCAGCAATAAAACCGGCAATAAAAACGGCGAAAATATCATCAAAAACAAGCCACCTATCAGCACCGCAAAACCCACCAGCAAGAACGATACCCCCGCAATCACCAGCCCTGCCATGATCATGGCAAAGACGATGGCGACCAGTGCAACAGCGATGCCGCCGATTGAAAAGCCATTGTCAGAAAAAATATCAAAATCATCCGGACTCCAGTCCAGGTTTAAATCGATGGGACTGTCCATGACATACCAGATGACCAGCAAGAGTATGCAAAACGCGGTGAAGCGGGCGGATGATTTTTGGTCTGACATGGCTGGCTTGTTCCTCGCTGATTTCTAAATATTTACCGACTTATTTAACGACTTATTTTGCAACTTATTTGCCAGCTCATTTTCCAACATTAATGAATGGGATTGCTCCACCTGTGGTGGTTGGCAAATGGCCATCCCATTTTTCTATGGCCTTGGCCTGGTTCTCGGTTTCACGCAGGCGTAGCAGTTCTGGTGTGACTTGCTGTCTTTGCAGGGAAAGTGCTTCTGCTTCAGCCCGGGCGCGGGATATTTTTTGTTTGGCTTCGACTTCTATCCTTTGCAGGTCACGCTCGGCTTTCATCTTCAATTGATCGGCGGTGGTCTTGGCTTCAATCGCTTCATTGAAGGTGCGGCTGAAGTTGAAGTTGACGATGGAAAACTCATCGACCACCAGGCCATGTCTTGCCATGCGTTCTTTCAGGGCCAGGATGATTTCATCACGCACTTGTGAGCGGCGTGAGATCAGTTCTTCTGCTGTGAAACGGGCAGTTACTGCCTTGACTGCTTCCTGCACACTGGGGATGATGATACGTTCACCAGGTTCATTACCAAGATCGCGGAAAACCGAGACCACTGCATCTGGCCTGACGTGATAGTTGATCGCAATCTTGGTGTGAACGGTTTGCAAATCCTTGGAAGCAGCATCGCCATCACCTTCGCCTTTCTGTATGGCGACAGAGACTTTTTGCATTTTTTGGGCAATAGGCCATACCCAATGTATGCCTTCACTGTAAACCTCATCCGAAGGTTTGCCAAATGTTGTCAGCACACCGCGATGACCAGCGGGGATAGTAGCGAAGGGATTGAGGATGAACAGGACCAGCAAGGTGATCAGGCCGACCGCAAACTTGGGAAGAAAATTACGCATGATTTTTTGAACTCAAGGAATGAAAACACCCGCAGTATAGGTGTTTTTTACATAAGTATTCCCGGTAATCGGAGGGCAAAACTACCGCTTATTTTACGTCCTGTTTTTACGTACTGTTAGTTTGTATAAATTGCCGCAAACGCTGCTTCGCCCACGCGTTGATAAGCGCGGTACATGCCTTCGGTATTGAAGGGCAGGACGATATTGCCAAGTTTGTCTATGCCTATGATGCCACCCTGGCCTTCATACAGGGGCAGTTTGTCCATGACGACATTATTGGCAGCCTGTTCCAGGCTCAGCCCAAGGTATTGCATTTGCGCAGCAATATCATGCAATGCCAGGCTGCGCATGAAGGCTTCCCCCGTGCCCGTTGCAGACAGGGCAGCGGTCTGGTTGTCGGCATAACAGCCGGCACCCAGCATGGGCGTATCACCGACGCGGCCAGGCAGTTTGTTGGTCATGCCACCTGTCGAAGTGGCTGCAGCCAGGTTGCCGTGTACATCCAGCGCAACGGCACCTACCGTGCCAAATTTTTTATCGGGATCAAGTGGCGCGGGTTCTGAAGCCGATTTGGATGACGTACTCAGCAAATTTGCTGCATCGTGATCCAGCAGCACACCAGATTCTTGCCGGGCGCGTTGCAATTGCGCGTAGCGTTCTTCGGTATAAAAGTAAGCATGATCTTCGAATTGCAGGCCATGCTGGCGCAAGAATTCTTCTGCGCCTTTGCCTACCATCAAGACATGCGGGCTGTGCTCCATGACGGCTCTGGCAGCGCGAACGGGATTGCGCACATGCTGTATGCAAGCCACGGCACCTGCACGGCGGGTTTTGCCATCCATGATGGCGGCGTCCATTTCCATGGTGCCGGCATTGGTAAATACTACGCCTTTGCCTGCGTTGAAAAGCGGACAATCTTCCAGCAGGCTGACAGCCAGGCTCACAGCATCCAGCGCGCTGCCACCTTGTGCCAATACCTCATTACCCGCAGTGACGACAGAGCGTAATGCATCCAGATAGCGCGCTTCCTGTTCTGCAGTCAGGCTGCTGCGCAGAATCGTGCCAGCACCACCGTGTATGGCGATAGCAGCAGGTGCGGCCATCTTATGCTGGCCTGTCCATGTCGATGATTTTGCTGGCCGCCGCCGCATGCTGCTTGCGGGTCGTGGCATTCGGTTCCTGATACAACCATGGCAGCATGAACTTGGTCATTTCAGATGCAGCATGTACCGGGGCTTTGGCCTGGTGGGCGACGGCACTGCAAATCGCTTCTATCAGGCACAGCGCTGCGCCCTCGGAATTGGGAGAGAAGTTGCGGCGGGTTTGCGCATACAGGGTGATGTTCGCCAGTGAGGCCAATGGTGAACTTGGTGCATCCGTCAATGCCAGGATGGGCACGCCTTTCTCGCGCAACTGCTGCAGGATAGTGACCACATCTTCTGCATAGCGCGGGAAAGAAATGCCGATGACGAGATCGCGCTCTGTGTATTTGAACAACTGCCGCGCGACATTCGATGGCCCGCCCGAGCCCAGAGTTGATTGCACGGTATTACAGAACGGGTCCAGGCTATGCGCCATCAGGCCAGCCAGGAAGGCGCTCGCCCCATAGCCGACGATGTAAATTCTTTCGGCATTCAGGATCTGGCGCACGGCATGGTTGCACAAATCAGGAGCCAGGCCGCGGCGGGTAGCTTCCAGATTCGCCATGTCTTCATTGAGTGAGCTGGAGATAATTTCTGTGCTGGTGGCAGGGCGCTGGATTTCGCTGCGCAGATTATCGATAGGTGCCAGCATGGCTTCAAAGCCATATACCAGTTCAGCACGGAATTGCGGATAACCTTCAAAGCCCAGCGCCCTGGCAAAGCGATTTGCCGTGGCCACCGAGATGCCGACGGCATTTGCCAACTCATCGATAGACATGGTGGCTGATCGAAATACATTCGACAGCACATAATCGGCTGCTTTTCTGTGCGCTTTTGACAAGTTCATATAGACCTTGCCTATGCGCGCATTAACAGTACCACCCAGGGATTGCGTATCAGGACGATTCATATCGACTGGCTTTTCCGGTGAAATAGAAATGTAAATATAATTTCATCGATTTAAATTGTAAAGAAATGAATCGTGTCAAATCGATGAATGTCTCTCTCCGTACATATTTTGGATAATTTGGTCTATTTAGGAGATTTGTCAGGATAAACAAAATACATCAAATTTTGTTCTGAATTTACCTGAATTTACGCAAGCTAATGGTGGTGTAATTGAAAAGATTGCAGTCACTTCATAACATGAATTGAAACTATTCAGTTATTTACCAAACGGTAAAAAAATGCCCACAGGCATGTGGGCATTCAGTCTTTTGGCGATCGCAAAGTAGCGATTGCTTAATAGCAAAATGGCTTAGCGGCTGGCAAGATCAATGATTCCGCCACCCAGGCAAACATCGCCATCATACAAAACTGCAGACTGCCCAGGCGTGACTGCCCATTGTGCTTGAGGGAAGTCCAGTTGAAAACGCTCACTGTCACCGCTGAAATGGCAAGCCACATCAGGCTGGCGGTAACGGGTCTTGGCAGACAGCTCACCGGCTTGCGGTGCTTCGCCCGCCACCCAGCTGACTTGCCCGGCTTCCAGACCAGCAGACAATAGCCACGGATGATCATGGCCCTGCACTGCGTACAGGGTATTGGCTTCCACATCTTTTTTCGCCACATACCATGCATCACTGCTGCCATCGGCGTTCTGATGCGATTTGATGCCGCCTATGCCTATGCCTTTGCGCTGACCCAGAGTATAAAAACTCAGGCCCACATGCTGACCTATGATTTCACCTTCAGGTGTCTGGATATTGCCTGGTTTATACGACAGGTAGCGGTTCAGGAATTCGCGGAAAGGGCGTTCACCGATAAAGCAGATGCCAGTCGAGTCTTTTTTCTTCGCATTCGGTAATTGCAATTGCTCAGCGATCTTGCGCACTTCAGTCTTCTGGATTTCACCAAGTGGGAACAGGGTATTTGCCAGTTGCTTCTGGTTCAGCCTGTGCAGGAAGTAGCTCTGGTCCTTGCTGGCATCCATGGCTTTCATCAACTGGAACTGGCCATTCATTTCACGCACGCGGGCATAGTGGCCAGTGGCGATGTAATCGGCACCCAGCTTCATGGCATGGTCAAGAAAGGCCTTGAACTTGATTTCGGCATTGCACAGCACATCCGGGTTAGGTGTGCGGCCAGCCTGGTATTCACGCAGGAACTCGGCAAAGACACGGTCCTTGTATTCGCTGGCAAAATTGACGGCTTCAATATCAACGCCAACGACGTCGGCAACGCTGACGGCATCTATCCAGTCTTCACGGGTAGAGCAGTATTCTGAATCGTCGTCATCTTCCCAGTTTTTCATGTACAGGCCGATGACTTCATAGCCTTGCTCTTTCAGCAGCCATGCCGAGACGGAAGAATCCACTCCACCAGACATGCCTATCACTACTTTTTTCTTGCTCATTTTTGCGGTTCCAAGTTTCCAAGTACGCTTGGATGGGTAAACAACAGGGACAGCGGCGCGCGCCTGCCCTGCAAATAATCATCTATGCATTGCATCACCAGAGGGCTGCGATGCCTGTCCTGCGCCGCCACGATCTCCTCGTAACTCATCCACACGGTGCGCAAGATGCCGTCGTCGAGGGCGCGGTCATGTACTTGACCCAGTTCGCCGGTAAACGCAAAGCGCAGATAAGTGACTTCTTCACCAGTCTTGGGTGAAATGAAGCGCGACAGGTAAGTACCTGTCAATGCGGTCGGTGTGAAGTCGTGCGCAGTTTCTTCCAGGGTTTCGCGGATGACGGCCTGGATCAGGCTTTCATCAGGGTCCAGATGCCCGGCGGGCTGGTTGATGCGTACACCATCAGGTGTTTCTTCTTCAATCAAGAAAAACTGTTGGTCGCGCTCAATAATTGCGGCTACAGTGACGGATGGTTTCCAAATGGCAGACATGGCTTCTCTCAGTAAGTCCGACATTTTACTTTGCCGTCAAATTTTGTGTGGCAAACCAGCAAATTTGAAAGCGAATTAGCTAATGCGTAATTTATCTATGCCTGCTTATTTTTAGGCTTTCAACGTATTTTGATTTTGCACCAAACTTGTACAGTTTTTGATTTTAGTGTCAAGTGACTGTTTTTAAAGGAAATAATTTAGTTTTATAGATGTCCGTAAGGCTTCATCAGCATGATTCTTTAAAGAAATTTGCAGAAAACACAAAAAAGTGAACGGTTGTGCTAAAAAACATTTTGCGTGTAATATCGTTGTCGAATATCAAATGTAAGATTCGGGTAAGAAAACTAGTGACCCGCATCAGCAAAAAAATAATGGAACGGTCAGAGCTTGCCCTTGGCCTTTTCAGCACGAAATTGATACACCAATATTCACACTAAAAAAGGGAGCAAATCTATGAAAATCGGCATACCCGCCGAGTCACGGCCGGGGGAGACGCGTGTAGCGGCAACCCCAGAAACCATCAAGAAATATGTCGCCGCCAAACACCAGGTGATCGTGCAGTCTGGTGCAGGCGTAGCGTCCAGTATTACTGACGAGGCCTACCAGGCTGCCGGTGCGGAAATTGCTACTGCTGCCGATGCACTGGGCGCTGAACTGGTCTTGAAAGTACGTGCCCCCAATGCAGAAGAACGTGCCCTGATGAAGTCAGGCACGGTGCTGGTTGGCATGCTCAATCCTTTTGACGCAGACAATATTGCGGCCATGGCCACACACGGCCTGTCCGCATTTGCACTCGAAGCTGCACCGCGCATTACCCGTGCGCAGTCGCTCGACGTCTTGTCTTCACAAGCCAATATCGCCGGTTACAAGGCTGTCATGCTGGCCGCCAATACCTACCAGCGCTTCATGCCCATGCTGATGACGGCGGCGGGCACGGTCAAGGCCGCACGCGTGTTGATCATGGGCGTAGGTGTAGCCGGTCTGCAAGCGATTGCCACAGCCAAGCGTCTTGGTGCAGTGATTGAAGCGTCGGATGTACGCCCGCCCGTCAAGGAACAGGTTGAATCCCTGGGCGCAAAGTTTATCGACGTGCCCTATGAAACAGATGAAGAACGCGAGATCGCCAAAGGCGTAGGCGGCTATGCCCGCCCCATGCCAGCAGCGTGGATGGAAAGACAGGCCGCTCTCGTGCATGAACGTGCCAAGCAGGCCGACATCATCATCACCACGGCCCTGATCCCTGGCCGCAAGGCACCTATCCTGATTTCGGAAGAGACAGTAAAAGCCATGAAGCCGGGCTCAGTCATCGTCGATATGGCGGTGGAGCAGGGCGGCAATTGCCCCTTGTCTGAACTCAACAAGACCGTCACCAAATACGGCGTACACATCATCGGCGAGCCTAACCTGGCAACCCTGGTGGCGGCTGATGCCTCGGCCCTGTATGCACGTAATGTGCTGGACTTTTTGAAGCTCATCATCGACAAGGATGCTGCGCTGGCGATTAACCGTGAAGATGAAATCGTCGCTGCCACCCTGGTTTGCTCAGGTGGTGAAGTCCTGAAGAAATAGAATAAAAAGTTTTAAGGTTTTAAAGTTTTTAGCAATCAGTATCAGAAAGTAGAAAGACCATGCAAAGAAATATGCTCCGCGCCAAAATTCATCGCGCAACTGTAACCCAGTGTGACCTGCACTACGAAGGATCGTGCGGTATAGATGAAGATCTGCTCGACGCTGCCAACATCATCGAAAACGAACAGATAGAGCTGTATAACGTCAACAACGGTGAACGCTTTTCCACCTATGCCATCAAGGGCAAACGTGGTAGCGGTGAAATTTCACTCAATGGCGCTGCAGCCCGCCGCGTACAACTGGGCGATTTGATGATTATCTGTACCTATGCGCCGATGACAGAAGAAGAAGCAAAAGCGTATAAACCGAATGTCGTTTTCGTGAATGGCAAGAATCAGATCACCAGTATCAAAGAGTATAAATAACCCAGGCAGGGCAGGCAGTTTGTAAAGCTCTGCTTGCTCATGTCTCGATTTGCATGTCTCAATCCAATTAAAGAGAGGACATCATGGAAGTTAGTCATACCCTTACCAATCTCATCATCTTCGTGCTGGCAATTTATGTCGGTTACCATGTGGTGTGGACAGTAACACCAGCCCTGCACACGCCTTTGATGGCGGTGACCAATGCCATTTCTGCCATCATCATCGTCGGTGCCATGCTGGCCGCCGGTCTGACCGAAGGTCTGCTGGCCCAGGTCATGGGCACAGCAGCCGTGGCACTGGCGGCAGTGAATGTTTTCGGTGGTTTTCTGGTTACCCAGAGGATGCTGGAAATGTTCAAGAAAAAAGAGCCCAAGGCCATTGCCCATGCTGACAAGGAGGGCAAATAATGAGCATGAATCTGGTAACGATGCTGTATCTGATCGCATCCGTTTGCTTTATCCAGGCCCTCAAAGGTTTGTCCCATCCTTCCACTGCCCGTCGTGGTAACAGCTTTGGCATGATAGGTATGGCAATCGCAGTCGCGACCACCATCGCCCTCATCGTAAAGCTGAAAAACGAAAGCGCCGGTGCAGGTCTGGGCTATGGCCTGGTTGCCATTGGCGTTATCGTTGGTGGCGGCATAGGTGCAACGCTGGCCAAACGCGTAGAGATGACCAAGATGCCGGAACTGGTCGCAGCGATGCACTCATTGATCGGCCTGGCAGCGGTGTGTATCGCCGTGGCAGTTGTGTCTGAACCATGGGTATTCAATATCGTCGCAAGAGACCAGCCTATACCTTTCGGTAACCGTCTGGAGTTGTTTATCGGTACTTTTGTCGGTGCGATTACTTTCTCTGGTTCTGTCATCGCCTTTGGTAAATTGTCGGGCAAGTACAAGTTCCGTCTGTTCCAGGGCGCGCCCGTCAGCTTCAGCGGCCAGCACCAGTTGAACCTGGTATTGGCAATTGCCATGTTCGGTTGCGGTATTGCCTTCTGCGTCACGCAAAGCTGGATACCTTTCATCATCATGACGGCTTTGGCCTTCGTGCTGGGTGTACTCATCATCATCCCTATCGGTGGTGCTGACATGCCGGTGGTGGTGTCTATGCTGAACAGCTATTCTGGCTGGGCTGCTGCAGGTATCGGCTTTTCGCTGAATAACTCCATGCTCATCATTGCCGGTTCGCTGGTGGGTTCTTCTGGTGCCATCCTGTCTTACATCATGTGCAAGGCGATGAATCGCTCTTTCTTCAACGTGCTTTTGGGTGGTTTTGGTGGCGAAGCGGTTACTGCTGCTACAGGCGGCCAGGCACAACGTAACGTCAAGTCAGGTTCTGCTGATGACGTGGCTTTCCTGCTCGGTAATGCAGAAACTGTCATTATCGTTCCTGGTTATGGCCTGGCAGTTGCCCGTGCCCAGCATGCCCTGAAAGAACTGACAGAAAAACTGACGCACAAGGGTATTACGGTCAAGTACGCAATTCACCCTGTGGCAGGGCGCATGCCGGGTCACATGAATGTCTTGCTGGCAGAAGCTGAAGTGCCTTATGACCAGGTGTTCGAGATGGAAGACATCAACAACGAATTTGCTCAGGCAGATGTGGTGCTGGTATTGGGTGCAAATGACGTGGTTAATCCTGCGGCAAAAGATCCTAAATCTCCTATCGCTGGCATGCCTATCCTGGAAGCCTACAAAGCCAAGACCGTTATCGTCAACAAGCGCTCCATGGCTTCTGGCTATGCAGGTCTGGACAATGAACTGTTCTACATGGATAAAACCATGATGGTGTTTGGCGATGCCAAGAAAGTCATTGAAGATATGGTGAAGGCTGTTGAGTAATTAGCTGAACCAAGCTGAGTTGTATAAAAAATGCCCGGGAGCGATATTCGCTTCCGGGCATTTTGTTTTAACCTGGATTACGGTTTATCTGTCTTGCGATGGCTCAGTTGATACAGCAAAGGCAGCACCAGCAAGGTCAGCAGGGTTGATGAGAGTATGCCGCCTATCACCACCGTCGCCAGTGGCCGCTGCACTTCAGCTCCTGTACCTGTCGCCAGCGCCATCGGGATAAAGCCCAGCGAGGCTACCAGTGCCGTCATCAACACCGGGCGCAGGCGTGTCAATGCACCTTGCTGGATGGCCTTGTCCAATGCCATGCCTTCTTCACGCAGGCTGCGTATATAGGCAATCATCACCAGGCCGTTCAGTACCGCAACGCCAGACAGGGCGATAAAGCCTACGCCGGCTGAAATCGATAGCGGTATATCACGCAACCACAGGGCGACGATGCCGCCTGTCAGGGCAAATGGCACGCCTGTAAATACCAGCAGGCCATCCCGGATATTGCCAAACATGGCAAACAACAACATGAACACCATTAGCAAGGCAGCAGGTACAACAATTTGCAGGCGTTGTGATGCCGACTGCAATTGCTCGAACGTGCCGCCCCAGGTAGTCCAGTAAGCCGTTGGGACTTTGACTTTCTGTGCCAGCTGTTCCTGCGCTTCCTTCACAAAAGAACCGATGTCGCGGCCACGTACATTGGCGGTGACGACGACGCGGCGCTTGCCATCTTCACGGCTGATCTGGTTTGGGCCGGGTGCCATGTCTATGCTTGCCAGGTCCGCCAGGGTAATGAAACTGGCTGCTCCATTTTGTGCATTTGATACATTCGGCAAACGTATAGGCAGACGCTTGATGGCGTCGATATCGCTGCGCACATTTTCTGGCAAACGCACGACGATATCGAAACGGCGGTCACCCTGGAACAGGGTGCCAGATTCCTTGCCACCTATCGCTGAGGAAATCACGTCCTGCACATCGCTGATATTCAAGCCCAGCCTGGCCGCTTTTTCACGGTTGATGTTGATGCTCAACATCGGCAGGCCGGTGGTTTGCTCTAGCTTGACATCGGCAGCACCGGGGATTTTTTCCAGCACTCTGGCAATCTGCTCGCCGGTGCGGTTCATGATATCCATGTCGTCACCAAACACCTTGATCGCGACGTCGCTGCGCACACCTGAGATCAGTTCATTGAAGCGCATTTGTATGGGCTGGGTAAATTCATAATTATTACCTGGCACTTTTTCGACTGCTTCCTGTATGGCCGCTACCAGATCATCCTTGCTGCGCTTGGGGTCTGGCCATTGCGCTTGTGGCTTGAGCATGATGAAGGTGTCAGCCACATTTGGCGGCATGGGGTCTGTCGCTATTTCTGCCGTACCCAGCTTGCCAAAGACTTTATCGACTTCAGGGAAAGTGCGTATCACATGCTCCAGTTCTATCTGCATTTGCAAAGCCTGGCTCAGGCTGGTGCCGGGTATACGCATGGCATGCAGGGCGATATCGCCTTCATTCAGGCTGGGGACAAATTCACTGCCCATGCGGCTGGCCAGCAAGCCACTCAAGGCTAGTACCACCACAACGATGCTCAAGACCAGCGCCTTGCTTTGCAGGGCAAAGTCCAGCATGGGTTGATAGAGTTGTTTGGCCCACAGCATCAAACGGTTTTCTTTTTCGCTAACGTGTTCACCGATGAACAGGGCAACAGCCGCAGGGATGAAAGTCATCGACAAGACCATTGCTGCAATCAAGGCAGCAACCACGGTAAATGCCATGGGGTGGAACATCTTGCCTTCGACGCCGGTCAGCGCAAAGATAGGCAGGTAAACCACCATGATGATCAACTGGCCAAACAGCAAGGGGCGGCGGGCTTCTCTGGCAGCAGCGAAAACTTCCTGCAGGCGTTCACTGCGGTTCAGCGTGCGTCCGGCAGCCGCTTGTGCATGAGCCAGCCTGCGCACGCAATTCTCGACGATGACCACTGCACCATCGATGATGATGCCAAAATCCAGCGCACCCAGGCTCATGAGATTGGCACTGACCTTATTGCCGACCATGCCGGTAAACGTGAACAGCATCGCCAGCGGTATCACCATGGCGGTGATGATGGCTGCACGTATATTCCCCAAAAACAAAAAGAGGATGGCAATCACCAGTACTGCACCTTCCAGCAGGTTTTTCTTTACCGTATTGATGGCCTTATCGACCAGCACGGTGCGGTCATATACCGTGCTGGCAACAATGCCGGGCGGCAGGCTGCGGTTAATTTCAGCCAGTTTTTTTGCCACATCCTGCGATACCTTGCGGCTGTTTTCACCGATTAGCATGAACACCGTTCCGAGCACGACTTCACGGCCATTTTCTGTCGCAGCACCAGTACGCAATTCACGGCCTATGCTGACTTCGGCGATATCGCTGATACGCACAGGAATATTTTTTTGGGTATTTACGACGACATTGCGTATGTCATCCATGGACGCCAGTTGCCCCGGTGCTCTGACGAGGTATTGTTCGCCACGTCTTTCTATGTAGCCAGCGCCGACATTGCCGTTATTTTTTTCCAGTGCGGTGACGACATCTTGCCAGCTCAGGCCATGTGCCACCAGTTTTTCTGGCGATGGTGCAACCAGGAATTCCTTGGCATAACCACCTATGGTATTGATCTCAGTCACGCCTGCAACATTGCGCAGTTGTGGTTTGACTATCCAGTCCTGTATTTCACGCAGGTCGGTGGCCGTGTAGGGCTGGCCGTCAGCCTTGAGTGCACCTTCCTTGCTCTCGACTGTCCACATGACGATCTCGCCCAGGCCGGTGGAGATAGGCCCCATGCCGGGTTCTATGCCTGCTGGCAGCTTGCCCTTGGCTTCCTGTATGCGTTCATTGACGAGTTGGCGGGCAAAGTAAATATCGGTGCCATCCTTGAATATGATAGTCACTTGCGACAAACCATAGCGTGACAGTGAACGCGTCTGTTGCAGGTTAGGCAGGCCTGCCATCACGGTTTCTATGGGAAAGCTGATGCGTTGCTCAGCCTCCAGTGGTGAGTAGCCAGGGGCCGTGGTATTGACCTGTACCTGGACATTGGTGATGTCCGGTACGGCATCAATCGGCAGGCGCTGGTAACTGAAAATGCCCAGTGCTGCCAGCGCCAGCGTTGCCATGATGACCAGCCAGCGCTGCGCTATCGAAAATTGTATGATTTTTTCAAACATGATGTATTTTCCTCATGCTCTCAGTGTTCATGACTGGCGGCAGCTTTGCCCAACTCAGCCTTGATCAGGAAACTGTTCTTCGCGACATAGGCTGTCCCTGCCTGCAAGCCCTTGCGTATTTCTGTGTACTTGCCATCACTGCGGCCCAGTTCCACCGGCCTGGCTTCCAGTTGATCGCCATAGCTGGCAAACACCGTGGCTTGTTCATCAATGATTTGTATGGCTTCATTGACTATCGCAACCGGTACTTCCACTTCGGCCGACAACAGGGCCACATTCACGGTCAGGCCTGGATACCATGCACCTTTGGTATTGGGCAGCAGCAAGCGTGCTTTGGCCGTGCGGGTTTGTTCGCCCATGACGGCACCTACGTAGCTGAGCTTGCCTTCTGCCGTTGCGTCAAAAGCGTTGGCGCTGACTTTGGCGCTCTGGCCTGTCCTGACATTGTTGAGATCCTTGGCAGGTATCGCGATTTCTACCCAGACACTGCTGAGGTCCGCTACCGTAAAGATGGCAGCATCATCCTTGAGTGACTGGCCTATGCTGATATGCTTTTCGGTCACTGTGCCTGCGATAGGTGAACGGATTTCATAGTGGTTCAGATTACCCTTTGTAGCCATACCTGCACCCAGGGACGCCAGTTTTTGCTGCGCATTTTGCAGGGTGATGTCGGCTTCCTGCATGGCATTGCGGGCATGCAGATAATCCTGTTCGGCTGAGATTTTTTCTTCCCAGAGTTTTTTCTCGCGCTCAAAATTACTGCGTGCCAGTGCATGGCGTTTTTGTGTTGCCAGCACTTCGGTGCGCAAATCGACCAGGGCCTGGCTGGATATCACTGCCAGTAGCTGACCCTTGCTGACCTTGTCACCGGCATTCACTGCCACGCTTTCCACCACACCTGCGAGGCGCGGCACGATTTGCAGCATGCGGTCTTCGTTCAATCGTACTTCACCCAGTAAATTCAGATTGCTTTGCAGTTTCACTGCGCCTGCTATTTCTGTCTCCACGCCATTTTGCTTGCGCTTCAAGGCATTCATGCTGACGCGGCCCTCTATCTGTTCATAATTGAACTGATAGCTCTTGCCCGCATGCTGCGCTGTGATACTGGCTTTGAAGGAATGCGGTTCTTCGACAATGGCATCGCTTTTCAGATAATTTTTCTCTGTGCTGAACTTAAAGTTTTGTACTGCTCCACCCAGACGCTCCAGATTGATGCTGACGTTATTGGTGACAGGTGGCAACGGCTTGCCATCCTGGTAGGCATACAGGCGAAATTCCGGTGCCGTGTTTTGCTCGAAGATAGTTACTTCCAGCGCATAGCCATCCTTGCTGAACAGCTTGCCGCCATGCGGGCCTTTGGCGGCAGCCTCGGCTTCACTGGCTTCGTCATGATGTTCTTTGTCGGCATGTTCAGCCTGTTCTGCATGGCTGCCATGTTCATCATTCTTTTTCGATTTTCCTGTGCTCAGTATCAGTGCAGCCAATATTGCGCCTATGAGGATGACGATGATGACTGGCGCGGCAGTTTTTATATTGATATTCAGTTTCATACAAAATCCTAAAATGTAGAGATGGCGGTGAACAGGCTGAATTCACTGTCCCCTATGTAAGCCTCGATATCCGCCGCAGCACGCTGGGCTTCTGACAGGCTGCGCAAGTATTTCGCCCTGGCTTGCAGTAATGAACGCTGGGCATCCAGCACATCCATGAAATTGAATTTGCCGTATTCAAAGCCCTTGATGGCGAGCTCATATGCCTGCTGCGCTCCGGGCAGCATGTCTTTCTTCAACATCTCGGCTTCGTCCCTGGCCAGGCTCAGGCGCTGATGGGCTTGCAGCACTTCACCATGCAGGCGGTTTTCAGTGGCTGTCAATTCATCCCTGGCCTTGTCTGCGCGGCTCAGGGCTTCCTGCAAATTGCCCTGGTTACGGTCAAACAGGTTCAGCGGGATGCTGATGCCGACGATGGCCTGGTTACGGCCAGTTTGCTGTTCACGCTTGTTGCCTATGCTTAAAGTCAGGTCCGGTACTTGCCTGCTTTTTTCCAGCGCTGATATGGCCAGTCGCTTGTCGACTTCCAATTGGGCGCGTTGCATCAATGGTGAGCGTGCCAGAGCTTGCGTCAGTTTTTGCAAGTCGGGCAAGGCGGGCAGGGTATGGAATTCAGCCTGCAGTTGCAGCTCGGCAGCCAGCTTGCTGCCCATGGCTGTTGCCAGACTTTGCCTGGCTATCAGCAAGTCGCTATTGGCTTGTGCAAGTTCCACACGCACCCCAGATTCGGCAGTGCCTGCCCGGGTGGCTTCCAGTGGCGGGATTTTGCCGAGACTGACCTGACGGCCGGCAGCATGGCTGGCACGCTGTGCCAGTTCCAGCGACACTGTTGCCAAACGCTGGCGCTCCTGTGCGATCAGCACGGCAAAAAACTGCGTGGTGACTGCTGCCCTGATCTCGGCTGATTTGATCGCCAGTTCATTCAAGGCAGCGCTGCGACTACGCTCTCCGACGCTGATGCGTGCGCCGCGTTTGCCGCCCAGTTCCAGAGGCTGATTGATTTGTATGGTGGTGCTGCGACTGTCTTGCCTGGCATCTTCCATGAGGACAGACAGTTCCGGATTGGGCATGACACCTGCCTGGCGCAATGCGCCTTCACTGGCTTGCACTTCACGCCTGGCAGCAGCGATGTCGGGGTTGTTGGCAAGCGCCTGTGCTAATGCTGCAGGCAGGGTCATTAGGCCTGCGCTGGTCGAGGGCAATGAGTTTTGTGCCTGTGCTGATGCCGGAAACGGCATGGGGCACAGTAGTACAGCCACTACAGCGAGTGGCAAGAATAATTTTTGCATGGCATTCTCCTGAAGAAACGAAAAGGAAGAATCCAGCAAGTAGCTGTCAAGTTTCTAGCTTTGGAAATGCCTTATACGGCACGCAAGAAAATACGTGACGAAACACAAAAGCAAAGAAATAAATATAGACAGATGCCTCGCCGGACTTAGGCGAAAGCCATCCATTTGGGACGTTCAGGTTGCGCCAGAAAAGGCGCGGGAGTCTGCAGCGATGCTGCAGTGAGTTGATAAGTGATCAGCGTCGATTCTGTCAGCGGCAGCTTGGACGAATAAGCACCCAGCGGGCTATGCGCGCAAGATGCACAATCCGGGTGGGAGTTTGCTTTTTTTGCGGCTGACTTGTCTGCTGACTTATCAGCATGGTTTTCACCATCTTTGGCATCATGCTCATGCGGGTGATGACCAAAGTGTTGCGAAGTCTTGTCCGTCTCATGCATGCAATACGCACTCGCCACCGACCAGCTTAGCTGGAGAGTGAAAGCGACGATGATCATGAGGATGAACTTTTTAAGCATGGTGCGAATTATAAACCCTAAAGCGCATTGTCATTATTTTAGACGACGGACTAATCGCAAACCATTGAAGATGACCAGCAGGCTCGCACCCATATCAGCAAATACCGCCATCCACAAAGTCGCCACGCCCATGACTGCCATCACCAGAAAGGCCAGCTTGATACCCAGTGCTAGCGCGATATTTTGTTTCAGTATCGCCGCAGTGCGCTGACTCAAGCGGATGAATTGCGGGATCTTGCGCAAGTCATCATCCATCAGGGCAACGTCTGCAGTTTCCAGCGCCGTATCCGTACCTGCTGCACCCATGGCAAAACCTATGCTGGATTTGGCCAGTGCGGGCGCATCATTGATGCCATCGCCAACCATGCCTACCGTGCCGTGACTGGCCAACTCATCATTGATGGCGGCCAGTTTGTCTTCCGGCAGCAGATTGCCACGTGCATCATCAATGCCCACATTTTTTGCGATGGCTTTTGCCGTCATTTCATTATCGCCAGTCAGCATGACAGTGCGTATGCCCAGCGCATGTAATTCTGCAATTGCCTGGCGGCTGCTTTCACGCACAGTGTCTGCCACGGCTATCACTGCCAAGGCCTTTTCTTCGTCAGCAATGATGACGGCTGTTTTGCCTTCGGCTTCCAGCGCGAACAGTGATGCTTCAGTAGAGGGGCTGCAAATCTTGAGTTCTTCTATCAAACGATGATTGCCGAGGTAATACCATTTGCCCGCTATCTGGCCTTTGACACCACGGCCTGCAATCGCCTCAAAGTTAGTGACTTCCAATGCGCTACTGCCTTGAGTTGTCGAATAGGCAGTCACCGCGCCTGATACCGGATGATCAGAGCGGCCTGCCAGGCTGGCGGCCAGTTGCAATGCCGTGGCCTGGTTACCGTCAAGCAGTTTGACATCAGTGACAACAGGTTTGCCCTGAGTGATGGTGCCGGTTTTATCCAGCGCCAATGACTTCAGCTTACGACCTTCTTCCAGATACACGCCACCCTTGATAAGTATGCCCGCCCTGGCCGCTGCCGCCAGCCCGCTGACTACAGTGACCGGGGTAGAGACCACCAGAGCACATGGGCAGGCAATCACCAGCAAGACCAGCGCCTTGTACACCCACACCATCCAGGGCAGGCCCAGCAGCAGAGGAGGGATGAGCATGACGCCGAGTGCCAGTACAAACACGATGGGTGTATATACCTTGGCAAAGCTATCGACAAAGCGTTGTGTCGGTGCGCGGCTGCCTTGCGCTTCTTCAACAGCATGGATAATGCGCGACAGAGTGGAGTCAGTTTGCGCAGCAGTCACGCGGTATTCAAAAGAGCCGGTTTCATTGATGGTGCCAGCAAACAGCTTGTCACCAACTGTCTTGGCAACCGGTATGCTCTCGCCCGTGATAGGTGCCTGGTTGACTGAGGATTGGCCCTTGCTGAGTTCACCATCCAGTGGGATGCGTTCACCCGGAGCAACCCTTACCGTAGCGCCTATGGCGATAGTTTTGGCCGCAACATCCTGCCAGCTACCATCTGCCTGCAAGACGCTGGCAGTTTCTGGCGTCATTGCCATCAGGCCGAGTATGGCATTGCGGGCGCGGTCCAGCGACATCGCTTCTATGGCTTCCGACAGGCTGAACAAGACCATGACCATGGCCGCCTCTGGCCATTGCCCTATGATCAGCGCACCAGTGACGGCGATTGTCATCAGGGCATTGATGTTGAGGTTCAGGTTCTTCAGTGCTATCCAGCCTTTTTTATAGGTGCTGGTGCCGCTCAGCAGTATCGCCAGGGCAGACAAGAGCATGACGGGCCAGGCTTTTTCTGTGCCGCTGACGTAGGCATAGGTTTCGGCGAGTACCGCAGCTACACCCGCGGCTCCCAGCAACCACCATTTTTGTGCAGGGTTTGCTGGCGGTATTGCGGCTGCATCTTCATTGTTTTTGCCATCTTCGCTTAACAGCACGGCCTGCATGCCGATAGATGTCAGCATGGCCTGTATCTTTGCCTGGTCTTCCAGCGTATGGCTGACCGTCAGTTTGCGCTGCATGAGATTGAAATCAAGCTGGGCTATGCCGGGCATGGGGCTCAGCTTATTGCGTATCAAGCCTTCTTCTGTCGGGCAATCCATGTTTTCTATGGAATACACCACGGTCGATGTACCGGCAGGCGTTGCTATGGGCTTGTCGTTGAGCTGCACCGCCTTGACTTCTCCGTGGTCGCAACAGCTATGCGCATGCTTGGGCGCTGGTTCATGTTTGTGTTCATCACCATGTTCATGAGTGTGTCCATGGCTATGTCCATGGCCGTGCCCTGAATGATCGTGTTGATGTTGATGCGCCATGCTGACTCCGGAAAAGAGGTATAGTGAGCATTAGACACCCTGTAGCAGGTATAGAGTCAAGCACTAGATTTAAATGATGGAGGCACACAAATGGAATTGAAAATTGGTGAATTGGCAAAACGCTCCGGTTGCCTGGTAGAAACCATACGCTACTATGAAAAAGAGGGCTTGTTGCCGCAGGCCAGCCGTTCACAGGGCAATTTTCGCCTGTATGGCGAAATGCATGCAGAGCGCCTGCAATTCATACGGCATTGCCGCTCTCTGGATATGACGCTGGATGAAATACGCCAGCTATTGCAGTTCCGCGATGCGCCCGAAGATAATTGTTCAGAAGTAAATGCCTTGCTAGACAAGCATATAGAGCATGTTGCTCATCGCATCAGGGAGTTGAAAGGACTGGAGTTGCAGTTAAAATCCTTGCGCCAATTATGCACCAGTGCACAGGCAATTAAAGATTGCGGTATCTTGCAGAATCTGGGAACGGCGGAAGAACATCCTGTGCGTAATCTGGGTAGCCACGGTAGTGGTTGTCATTGATAGCGATTTTGATATTTGCCAGATTAAAAAAATTGTATGAAAAGCCATTTGATACACAAAGGTGTTGTTTACGCATTGCTGGCAGCTGCCCTGTTTGGCATCAGCACGCCATTCGCCAAAACTATGGTGACGGATATTGCCCCGGTCATGCTGGCGGGTATCTTGTATCTGGGTAGTGGCCTGGGTTTGCTGTTGATTTTTATTTTACGCGCCGCCATTTTTCATCACAGGCAGGATCAATTTTTGCCACTCACCCGGCCAGATTTGCCCTGGCTTGCTGCTGCCATTCTTACCGGCGGTATAGCAGGACCAGTATTACTGATGGTGGGCTTGACGCTGACGCCAGCTTCCACGACGTCGCTATTGCTGAATATGGAAGGCGTGTTGACAGCAATGCTGGCCTGGTTTGTTTTCAAAGAAAATTTTGACCGGCGCATCTTTCTGGGCATGTTATTGATCGTGGTGGCAGGTGTACTTTTATCCTGGGAACAAGTGCCAGTATTGGGTGTGCCCTGGGGTGCTATAGCAATCATGGCAGCTTGCCTGTGCTGGGCGATTGATAATAATCTGACCCGCAAGGTGGCGGCCAGCGATGCCTTGCAAATTGCCGGTCTCAAGGGTTTGGTTGCCGGTACTGTCAATCTCAGCATTGCCTTGTTATACGGATACAAACTGCCGCACGGTTATACCTTGTTGTCGGTTGGCATGATCGGGTTTTCTGGTTATGGTCTTAGCCTGGTGATGTTTGTATTGGCGCTGCGGCATTTGGGGGCGGCACGCACCGGGGCGTATTTTTCGTCGGCACCCTTTGTCGGCACAGCCATGTCTTTACTCTTGTTGAGCGAACAGCCCGGCAGCATGTTCTGGCTGGCAGCTGTTTTGATGGGGGCGGGTATTTGGCTGCATCTGAGCGAAAACCATGAACACGAACATGATCACGAAGCTTTGCAGCATACGCATGAGCATACGCATGACCTGCACCACCAGCATGAACATGATACTGGCTGGGATGGCACCGAACCGCATGTACATAAGCACCATCACCATCCAATAAGGCACAAACATCCGCATTATCCGGATATGCATCATCAGCACGTACACTAATGATGCATATTCTTTCTGGTATTACATCCTGACCAGCGTCGATTTGCCAAACAGGCTTTCGATCAAATCAACTGCCAGCACCGCAGTCTGGTTGCGTACATCGAGGGCAGGGTTCAGTTCTACTACATCCAGCGATGCCATTAAGCCAGTGTCGGCAATCATTTCCATGCACAGCTGTGCTTCACGGTAGCTGGGGCCGCCTAGCACTGCCGTACCTACGCCAGGGGCGATGCCGGGGTCTAGGCAGTCCAGGTCAAAGCTCACATGCAGATGGGTATTGCTGTCCAGATTCGCCAGCACGGAAGACATGACATTGCGCATGCCATATTCATCGATGTAACGCATGTCGAAAACCTGCATGCCCATTTCATGAATGAACTTGCGCTCACCATCATCGACGCTGCGTATGCCTATCAGGCGTATGTCAGTCGGTTGTATGGCTGGCGTCTGGCCGCTATAGTTGATCAATTCCTTTGGACCATGACCCATGAGGCAGGCGACAGGCATGCCATGGATATTGCCAGTAGGGCTGATGGTCGACAGATTGCTGTCGGCATGCGCATCAAACCACAGGACGCGCAGTTTCTTGCCAACGCGGCGGCAGTGAGCTGCCACCGCGCTGATGGAACCTATCGCGAGACAATGATCACCACCGAGCATCATGGGCATGTGGCCATCCTGCAAGGCCTTATCGACGGCGTCATACACGGCCTGGTTCCAGTCTATCGCCTCTTTCAGGTGGCGCAGGCCATTTACTGGTTGTTCCCAGGGATTGGCCGGACCATGCAAATTGCCATGGTCGATAACTTTCAAGCCGCGTGCCGTCAAAGCCTCGTTCAGGCCCGCCACACGTAATGCGTCGGGCCCCATGCCCGCGCCTCTGACGCTTGCGCCTACATCGGTAGGCGCTCCAATTAAGGAAATGGTTTTCATTCGTTTCTAGTGTAATGCCCTGTCAGGATAGACTTCAGGCGTTTATTGGTACTGCACAATCTGTATTGCTACGGGCAGGGCTGGCAACATTGCTGCTTGTTGCTGCCATTCCCATACCAAACAGGTCTTTCGGGTTCATCATTTCAGGGATCAGATCCAGCACCGGTGAATTGGCTTGCATGACATATTTTTCAAGATAACGCATGGCAGAAAAATCTTCCAGCGCAAAACCGACAGAATCAAATACTGTGACTTGCTCAGCATGGCTGCGGCCTGTGGCATTACCTGCCAGGATAGTCCACAGCTCAGTCACTTTGAAGTCTGCCGGCATTTGCTGCAATTCACCTTCTATGCGGGATTGCGGTTCATATTCCACCACCACATGGGCATTATTCAAAATATCTGCATGCAATTCTGTCTTGCCTGGGCAATCGCCACCTACGCCATTGATGTGCATGCCGGGTTCTATCATGTCCGGCGTCAGTATGATGGCATTGGTTTTGTCTGCTGTCACCGTGGTTACGATGTCCGCGCCCTTGACTGCCTCGGCAGTGGAACTGGCACGTATGACACGTAATTCGGGATACATACGCAAATTATGAATTAATTTGTCGGTTGCTGCAGGGTCTATGTCATAGACACGCAACTCTTTGATGCCCAGCATGGCATGAAAAGCCACTGCCTGGAACTCACTTTGCGCACCATTGCCTATCAGGGCCATGACGCGGCTGTCTGGCCTGGCCATGTAAGTCGCTGCCAGAGCAGAGGTGGCGGCAGTGCGTATCGCGGTTGTCAGCGTCAGTTCTGACAGCAGGCGAGGGTAACCAGTATTTACATCTGCCAGCACGCCAAATGCAGTAACCGTCAGTAAACCAGCCTGGGTGTTTTTTGGGTGGCCATTGACGTATTTGAATGAGTATTGGCTACCGTCAGAGATAGGCATCAGCTCTATAACGCCCACGTCTGAATGATTCGCCACACGTGCCGATTTGTCGAATGACTGCCAGCGCAAATAATCCTCCTTGATCATGCCAGCCAGACGCGCAATGGCATCTTCCAGTCTGGTCTTCTTCAAGTGGTTTTGTAATTCTTTTGTGCCGATGAAGGTCACCATGATGTTCTCCGTGTTTACCGTATTTACAGTATTTATATGTAGGGACTTGCGGGAACACATTTCAGAGGCTATTGCGAAATCACCCTGGTTTTCCTGATGTTGCGAGACTTCCATTCACTCCTTCAAAGAAGAGTGAGGTTTTTGAAAATCCACCAGACCCATTTCGCATCAGGCTCTTGCGCACCTGTTGTGCTATGTATTCTGTTTACCATTGTAGCCAGCCGGGAAAAGAAATAGATTGCTAAATAAGATGTAAATTTCATGTAAATAGAAATTAAGTTTCATATATTAATAATTAGTGTGTTTTAATTTCTCATTTAATGAAAATGACAAAATATCCTGAAAATCAGGGTACAGCCGGGGGATGAATATGGATGTGTATGACCGCAGTATCTTGCGACATTTGCAACAAGATGGACGCATGAGCAATTTAAGCCTGGCAGAACGGATACATCTGTCGGCACCACAAACCCTGCGCAGGGTCAGGACACTGGAAGAAAAAGGCGTGATACGCGCCTATGTAGCGCAGGTTGCGCCTGAGGCATTGGGGCTCGGTGTCATGGCATTTGTGAGCCTGTCGCTGGACCGTGAACAGTTTCGCAATGTGCGTGAAGTAGAGCGGCAGTTGAAGGCTTTTCCTGAAATCATAGAATGCCACACCATTTCCGGTGACTTTGATTACATCCTTAAAGTAGTGGCCAGCGATTTGAAAAGCCTGTCACAATTCCTGACTGATACCCTGATGCAGGTGCCTGGTGTCGCCTCGCTGCGGTCGATGATCTGTATGGAAGAAATCAAACCTGTCAGCGGGCTGCCGATAGATTGATGAATTTGAACTTGTTTATCTTTGCTTGCGCAGATTGCGATAACGTTCTGCCCTGCTGGCGATAGTTGAAATCAGTTTTTCCGGGTCTATGGGTTTACCGAGAAAATCGTCTGCCCCGGTTTCTATGGCGGTCATTTCCTTTTGTATTTCTGTCGATAGAAAGACGATGGGGATGTCAATGTAGCGATTGTTTTGCCGGATGATCTGCGCCATTTCCAGGCCATTGCAGACGGGCATGTTCAAGTCCGTCAGCACCAGTTCAGGCTTGAATTTTTTCAGTGACTCCAGAATTTCACTGGGATCATTGATGGCTTTCACATGCATGCCAGCGCTGCTGAGTATGGCATCGTAATAACTGGCCAGCAATTCATCGTCATCTACCACGAGTATGCGATAAGCCAGCACTTCATTCCTGGCGATTTTTTCATCTATCTTGGCGCTTAATGCCTCCACGTCGAGAGGCTTAAGAAAGTAGCCCGCTGCACCTTCCCTGACAGCCGCGAGGCGTTGGGTAAAATCGTCCATCTCTGAAATATAAATGATGGGGAAGTTGCTGATGACACGGTTGGCAATTTTCTTGCGGGTCGCCATTCCGGCAGGGCTATCCACATCTACGACCAAGGCCTGCGGCATCCTGACCATGATGGCGGATTGTAATTCATTGGCTTCATCAAAGCAGATGACTTCATGATGATACAGTTCCAGCGTAGCGGCCAATTGCTGGCCTGCATCAGCATCTGAAAAATACAGATATACCAGGCTGCGATAGTCTGCTTGATTCAGCTCTTCAAAGCTTTCTTCTTCATTGATTTTTTCTGACTCAGGGAGGTCATTATTCATGATATTGGCAACTTAAATTCCGGTGAATGAAGCAATCGTTATTTGTCTGGTACGAGCATGATGGGGATATTCATAAGCGGGCAATATCGCCCCATAAATGACGCATGGTAAATTTGACTGACACCTGGTCACGGTGCAAGACTTCGCGTATTGCCATCAGGGGTTTTGCCGTATCACGGCGCAATGGTATCGACAGTGGCGTGCCACGCGGCCCCAGCAATGCATGCACATAAGGTGTTGTCGTGGTCTCGCCTTTACCCGTCACCAAGGCAGTTTCACCACTCTCCAGCCTGACGAAAGTACCTATCGGGTAGGTACCCAGCTCCTTGATGAACACAGTGACCAGCATAGGGTCTATCTTGGATTTGCCTTCCACCAGGATGTCGCGCAATGCTGCATTTGGCAGCATGGACTTGCGATAGCTGCGTGCACAGACGCGGGCGCAGTAGCGGTCAGCGAGTGAAATAATCTTGGCGTTTTGCGGGATATCTGCACCGGTTTTGCCAGCAGGGTAACCTGTGCCATCCTCACTCTCATGATGATGCAAGACCCAGGACAGCCAGTCTTCATTATTCACCCCTGCAGCACGCAGCATGGCGACCCCGGCTTCTGGATGTTGGGAAATCAATTCCTGTTCTGACGCATTCAGGGTTTCGCTTTTTTCTTGCAGCTTTTCCTGCTGCCTCAGCATAGCCACATTCATGGTCAGCGCAGCGGCTGCCAGCAAGAGCATTTCATCAGCAGATTTTTTGAGCGTACGGGCAATCAGCAGTGATACCACGGCAGTATCGACAGAATGCCTGGGTCCATAGTTATCATCCTGATTCAGCAAAATACAACCCAGCGCTACATCAGGTGCCATGAAGACGGCTGCGCCCATTTTTTTGGTCAGGGAGATAAGCTGGGTTTGTACATCGGCTTCGGTATTGAGGTTATAAACCAGCCTGCGCAATTCTGTGCGCACTGCGTTGATGGTGCGCACAACAGAAGGGGCTTCACTGGCTTTCTCTGCCGCTTTGCCATCGCGCATGCCACCCTCGGATTTGCCGGTATCGGCAAACAGGCCGCGTTCTATTAAAGCTGATACTTGCCCGGCATGGGTGACAACAAAGCCCTTGCGCAGCAGCAGGCTGCCATCATTACCATACACATCCCATGGCAAGGCCTGGCCTATGACGATGTCAGACATTCCTATGCGTCTGGTTGACATGCACACCTCGGACGGTGAATGATGCGGGGGAATGAAGCTTGCCGGAATACCCTGAACACGCATTTATCCTAGCAGAATTCTTTGTCCGTACTTGTTATCAAATGTCAAGAATGGATGAATCCGTTGCTGCTTTGCAGCGCGGTACTTGTGCTTGTGCAGTGCACAGCAATCTTGTGACGCTTGGGAAGAACGCCGTGCTCTTGAGGGGGGCTTACTTATACCGTGCGTTTCGCACCCGCCAGGGCACAACCAAAAAATACGAAGGTGGCAGCACCTATTTTATTCATATAGGAACCGCCTTTTTCTGATGTCAGCCAGGTCTTGGCGCGTCCGGCAAAAATTGCATAGCTGCTATGGATGATGACGATCAGGCCACTATAAGTCATGACCAGTACGGCAAACTGCAGGCCATAGCTCATGGCCGGGTCTATGAATTGCGGGAATACCGACAGGAAAAAGAATATCGCCTTGGGGTTGGTCATCTGCAAAGACAGGCCTTCCATGAAACGCTTCTTGAAGCTGGCTTCATGGGCATTACCTTCCGTGAAACGGAAAGCCGGAGCGCGCCAGAGCTTGATACCCAGGAAAATTAGATAAGCCGCACCCAATAGCTTGAGTACGGTAAATGCGGTAGCCGATGCAGCCAGCACGACACCCACGCTGGTCGCAGAAATTGCAGCGACAATCAGCGCACCAAAAGCGATGCCCAGGATGCCGCCAAAAGTGCCACGCATGCCATAGCGCAAGGCATTCGTCAGCGTCATGACCACGCCAGGGCCGGGGCTCAATACGGTGGCTGCTGCCATCAGCAGGAATAAGGGATACAGTTTCATGGAGAGAACTCTGTGTGTGCCAGGAGAAGAAATTGTACGGTTAAAACGTACAGCGGCAGGGATACAGATTTTTGCGTAACAGGCAAAGAAGGGGGATAGTGCAGGAGCAGCTAAAGCCGCGAACTGGCCTTATTGCGCGGGCTGTTCGCGACCAAAGCCGCTCCTGCAGAGACTGCAAAGATTAATGTGCCTTGGCAAAACGCAGGGCAAATTTCTTGAAATGACGGTAGCTGGCGCCCAGGTCTTGCAAAGAGTCTATAGACTCGGTGATGGATGCGCCTTGCTCGCTGAAATTGCTTTTGAATTCTTCAAATGCAGCTTCAAGCACAGCAGCCAGTTGGTGATTGTACAAGCGTCCAAAATTCAGATGGCGTCTTTTGATGCGCATTTTCATGGTGTTTCCTTTCAGTTGAAGGGCGGATTATAGAGTAAACACGGTGAGGCAGGTATTTACTGTGTTTGCTCAAAAATAACAGATCAGTAATTTACTTGATTCTTTGTTTTTCAAGCTTACGCGCCAGCGTACGTCTGTGCATGCCCAGCCTGCGTGCTGTTTCAGAAATATTAAAGTCAGTCTCAGCCAGTACTTCGTGAATTCTTTCCCACTCCAGATTCTTGATGGACGTAGAGCGATTGGTAATTTCTACCTCTGCCGTGCCAGCGATATGTCCAAAGGCTGCTTCGATATCATCGGTGTTGGACGGTTTGGACAAGTATTGGCATGCGCCCAGTTTGACTGCCTCCACGGCAGTCGCAATGCTGGCAAAACCTGTCAGCACGACGATCAGCATATCGGGATTGTGCTGATGCAAAAGCTGTACGCAGGCCAGGCCCGATGAATGGCCATTGAGCTTCAGGTCAACCACGGCGTAAGCAGGGCTATGGTTTGATAATAGTTTTTCAGCATCTTCCTTGCTGCTTGCGTGCAGCACGGTATAGCCGCGCCGCTCAAACGAGCGGCCCAGTGTGCGGGCAAAAGCAGTATCGTCTTCGATAATGAGTAACAGACGACTTTCTGGCATAGTGAAACAATTCCTGAAGTTAACGCTGTATTTCGTTGAGGTGGAGCAGAGCGGCCATCCAAACTATTCCAGCTCTTGTGACATTGTAAAGTTTTTATTGATTTTCTTACCGGAACAAATCTGCTTAATCTGAGGTTCCTAAAGCATGATCGACGAAAGCGGCAGACTCAATTGTACGATGGCACCGCCATCTTCGCGGTTGGATGCGGTGAAATGACCACCCAGTTTGCGCGCCACATTGACGACGAAAAATAACCCCAGCCCGCTGCCTGGACGGCCCTTGGTCGATTGATACGGCTCTCCTATGCGTGACAGGATGGCCGGGTCGAAACCAGGCCCTCGATCGACAACCGTAAATATCAGTGCATCACCCTCACGCCTGGCTTCCATGCTCAGCCAGTCAGGCGAAGCTTCCAGTGCATTATCGAGCACATTACAGACCATCTGCTTCAAGGCAGTATCAAAGACGATGGGAATATCTTCCTGAATCTGATTGTCAAAACCAAATGAGACGATAGGGCGGGTCGAGATAAATTCCTTGGTCAGATCATTCAAAAAAGTATTGATCGTGGTTTTGAGGGCCGATTCACCGCGTGCTTCCCCGGCAGATAGCAGGATGCCGCTGACGATGCTTTTACAGCGCTGCAGCTGCGTCTCCATTTCGCTGATTTCTTCGAGCAACTCAGGGTTTTTCTTGAACTCTGGCATGCGTCGCCAGTCACCGAGGATGACAGACAGCGTTGCCAGCGGTGTCCCCAGTTCATGTGCTGCGCCAGAGGCCAGCAGGCCCATGCGCACGATGTGGTCTTCTTCCACAGCACGCTGGTGCAGGTCGGCCAGTTGAACATCCCGCGCATGCAGGTTGCGGCCTATGCGGGTGATAAAGAAAACCAGCAGGGCAGCATTGAGCATGAAGCAAATAATGAAGCCAGCGATGTACAAGCGCGATAAGCCGCCAGTTTCACTGGATGGCAAAGGCAAGGGCTCAGAAAACAGCGATAGTCCGGCCAGGCAGGCACTGGTGATGACGACGATGATCCAGGTGGACCAGGCTTCCAGCAAGACCGCACTTAAAATCACTTGCAGCAGATACAGAAAAGCAAAGGGGTTTGAGGTGCCCCCGCCAAAATATAGCTGTGCCGTCAGGCTGAATACGTCAATCAGTAAGGCAAAAACCAGTTCGCCATTGGTTACATACACACGTTCATGCCAGCGCAAGTGGCTGGCAATATTAAAACTGATCAGACAGATCAGCACGGCCAGCATTTTGACCAGAGGCAACTGTATGCCAAAGCCAAACATGACGATCAATATGGTTGATAACTGACCGAACACGGCAAGCCAGCGCAGCTGTATAAGCTGCAACATGTTCTTGTGACCTGCCGAGTTTTCGTACTCTATCGCAATGGCAGACTGGTTTTCTGGGGTTTTTGTTGCGGTTTTTGCCACTATGCCTTGCCCGATGCTATGAGGAAGTATTTTTCTTATCATGCTTGCCATGTCCCGTTATTGTGCTTTTTAGTGCATGCTAACAGATCATGGGCTCTATATTAAATTTGCAACTCCAGCCTGGTTTATGCGGTATTCCCTGCCTTGACGGCGGTGGTATTTTTTTTATCCCGCATGACCCGCATGACATATGCCCAGGCTGCTGCCGTCATGGCTGCCAGCGAGAACCAGACTACGGCATAAATTAAATGGTTGTTGTGAAAATGAATCACGGTCAAGCCGGCGACAGGGGCGTTGGCGGACACTTCCTTTTGCTGGGCGCCGGGCTTGTTGCTGGCCGGGCTTGCATCGGCGTCGATAAAGAAAGGGGCAGGCCTGGTCAAGCCAGTTGCAACAGCAATGGCGTTCACATCGCGTGAATACCAGCGATTGCCAGTGGGATCATTTTTCCTTAAAAAACCTCCAGCCGGCTCTGTCATGCGCAACAGACCGGTGACCTGCATGATGCTGGCGTCAGATGTGGAGGGGCGATCTTTTTCTGACGACGCCCGGTAAGACGCAGCCATTTTTTCCGGGATAAAACCACGGTTGATCAGTATCGTAGCGCCATCTGCAGTCGCCAGCGGCGTCATGACCCAAAAGCCGCCGCCCAATTCTGTCGTGGCTTGCGCCAGTATGGTTTTCTCATACAGGAAAACGCCACTGACTTGCACATGGCGGTACTCATCCGCACTGGCGTTGATGTGTGGCCATAGTGAAAAACCGGGAATGGGGACTGGTTCTGCATGTACACGCTGCTCAACCCGCTCTATCAAATCAAGCTTCCATTGAAGGCGTAGTACCTGCCATGTAGCAAGTGAAATGAAGCCTGCAAAAATAACTGCCATGCAGGCCGTGAAGCTTATTCTGAATAAACTGGAGTGCCGGGCAAGATGCCTGGGCTGATCTGACTGGGATGCCAGATCAGCCCCTTTACCTGTCATTCCTGGTTCAGGCTCATTCATTGCATGGACGGCATAGGCTTCGCGTTGTCCGCTGCTGGACTGGATGCCGCTGCAGGTATTGATTGTGCTTCTGGTTTTGACATGGGCATAAGCTCGCCTTTTATCGATTCCGGCTTTGTTTCTGCTTCATGCATCATGCCGGGCATCATATTGTGATTCAGGTGATACATGACCCATAGCGATCCGCTCATCATGATAAATACCAGCATGCCGGTGAACAGCAGGGCCAGCATGGTCCAGCCACCCTCTGATTTGCTATTCATGTGCAGGAAATACACCATGTGCACGACGATTTGTATCGCCGCAAATACCAGCAGGACTATGCCTGTGGTGCTGGACTTGTTCATGACTTTGCCCATGACCAGCCAGAAGGGGATCGCAGTCAAAATCACCGCCAGGATAAACCCGGTGGCGTATTCCTTCAGGCTGCCATGGTTGGCGTGGGTATGTCCATGGTGATCATCATGATGATCATGCGCCGTATGTTCTTGGTGTGCGCTCATGGCAAGACTCCCATCAAATAAACAAAGGTAAATACACCAATCCAGATAACATCCAGGAAATGCCAGAACATTGACAGGCACATCAGCCTCCTGCCATTTTCTGGCGTCAGGCCATGGCGGCCTATCTGGAACATCAGGGTAATCAGCCAGATAATGCCAAAAGTCACGTGCAGGCCGTGCGTGCCTACCAGTGCAAAGAAGGAGGTCAGAAAGCCACTGCGTTGTGGGCCCGCACCTTCGTGTATCAGGTGGGCAAACTCATACAGTTCCAGACTGATAAAACCTGCACCCAGCAAACCGGTAATAGCCAGCCAGATCAAGGTGGCTTTCACACGCTTGCGCTGCATTTCCAGCATGGCAAAGCCATACGTGATCGACGATAGCAGCAGCAGTGAGGTATTGACGGCAACCAGCGGCAAGTCAAACAATTCTGCACCGGTAGGACCGCCTGCATAGTTGCGGCCCAATACCGCATAGGTAGCAAACAGACAGGCGAAGATCAGGCAATCGCTCATCAGGTAAAGCCAGAAGCCGAGCAGGGTGCCGTTTTCCGGGTGGTGTTCCTTGACATAGAAATCGCTGCTGGCAAAAGTGCGAGTCTGCGAAGTTGCACTGGTATTCAAGTTCGTGCCCTCGTTAGGGATAGTTGCAGTATTAGACATGGGCGGCACCTGCGAGACGGCTGCGTTCTTCTTCTGTGCGGATAACATCAGCAACAGGGATGTAGTAATCACGCTTGTAATTAAAGGTGTGAACGATGATGGCAGCCATCATGGCGACAAAGCCCAGCACCGCTGGCAACCACATCTGCCAGATCAGGGCGAAGCCACAGGCTGCGCTCAGCAAGGCGATGATGAAGCCGGCCCCAGTATTTTTAGGCATATGGATAGGTACGAAACCATCTGTAGGCCTTTGGTATTGCTTGCTCTTCATATCAGCCCAGGCATCGTTGTCATACACTTTAGGTGTAAACGCAAAGTTGTAGTCTGCAGGTGGAGAAGAGGTAGACCATTCCAGCGTACGGCCACCCCATGGGTCACCAGTGAAGTCACGCAGCGATGCACGATTCTTGAAGCTGACATATAACTGTATGATGAAGGAAGCAATACCCAGAGCAATCAGGACGGCACCGAAAGCAGCGATCTGGAACCAGATCTGCAGGGATGGATCTTCAAAATGGCTCAGGCGACGGGTTACACCCATCAGGCCCAGTACATACAAAGGCATGAAAGCGAAATAGAAACCGATAGTCCAGAACCAGAAGCAGCATTTGCCCCAGAAATCATCGAGCTTATAACCAAAAGCCTTGGGGAACCAGTAGTTGATACCCGCAAACATGCCAAACAATACACCACCGATAATCACGTTGTGGAAGTGGGCAATCAGGAACAGACTGTTGTGCAGGACAAAGTCAGCAGGCGGTACCGCCAGCAAGACACCGGTCATGCCACCAATAACGAAAGTGATCATGAAACCCATGGTCCACAGCATAGGCAATTCAAAACGGATACGGCCACGGTACATCGTAAACAACCAGTTGAATATCTTCGCCCCGGTAGGGATAGAGATAATCATGGTCGTGATACCGAAGAAGGAATTGACACTCGCGCCTGACCCCATCGTGAAGAAGTGATGCAGCCACACCAGGTAGGACAGGATGGTGATCACCACGGTCGCATACACCATCGAGGTATAACCAAACAAACGCTTGCTACAGAAGGTAGAGACGATTTCAGAGAACACACCAAATGCAGGCAAGACCAGGATATAAACCTCAGGGTGACCCCAGATCCAGATCAGGTTCACATACATCATGGAGTTGCCACCCAGATCATTGGTGAAGAAATTGGTGCCAAACATGCGGTCGAGTGACAACATGCCCAATACCGCAGTCAGTACAGGGAAGGCAGCAACGATCAAAATGTTGGTGCACAGTGCAGTCCAGGTAAACACCGGCATCTTCATCATCGTCATGCCAGGCGCGCGCATCTTGATGATGGTGGCGATCAGGTTGATACCCGACAGCAGGGTGCCGACACCGGCAATCTGCAGTGACCAGATATAGTAATCAACACCCACGTCCGGGCTGGACATGATGCCGGACAGCGGCGGGTAAGCGAGCCAGCCGGTGCGGGCAAATTCACCAACAAACAGCGATACCATGACCAGGCCACCACCGAATGCTGTCATCCAGAAACTGAAATTATTCAGGAAAGGGAAGGCAACGTCGCGTGCACCGATTTGCAGTGGTACCACATAGTTCATCAAACCGGTGACCAAAGGCATGGCCACGAAGAAAATCATGATCACGCCATGCGCGGTAAAGATCTGGTCGTAGTGATGCGGTGGCAGGAAACCTGCTGTATCACCAAAGGCGATTGCCTGTTGCAAGCGCATCATGAGGGCGTCAGCAAAGCCGCGCAGCAGCATGACAATGGCAAAAATCACATACATGATGCCTATCTTTTTATGGTCGATACTGGTAAACCAGTCGCGCCACAAAGTGCCCCATACGCGGAAATACGTCAGTGCGCCAAGAAGGCCTATGCCTCCAAGGCCGACGGCGATAAAGGTCGCCAGCAGGATGGGTTCATGAAAGGGAATCACGTCCCATGAAAGACGGCCGAAGATGAGCTTCGTCAAATTGAGTTGGTCTTGCATCATTTATTTCCGGTGATAATGGAGGACACTGCAGGGGACGCTATGGGAGATGCTTTGCAAATGTCAGCGTCCAGATAAGCCAGCAAGCGTGCTGTGCGTGCGGCGTTATCTTTTTCCAGGCTTTGCGTGAACAAATTGCTGAACTCCATTTTTGCTTCAGATGCAGCATAGGCTCTGGCATTTGCCTTTGCATCACTCATCATCATTTTGTCCATGCACACTTCTCCAGCACTGACGCAACGGTTCAGGATGGCGTGAAACAAACTTGCATCGACACTCGCGTAATGACGCACCGGCTCACGCTCACTCGGTTTTTCCAGTTTCAGATAAGTCGCACGGTCCAGCGTTTGCGTTTTGGCTCTGGTCGCTTGCACCCATTGTTCAAAATTCTGCGCGCTCATGCCGTGGAATTTGAAGCGCATGTCAGAGAAACCTGCGCCACTGTAATTGGCGGAAAAGCCATCAAATTCACCCGGCTTGTTGATCACTGCATTAAGCGTCGTCTGCATGCCCGGCATTGCATAGATCTGGCCAGCCAGTGCAGGGATGAAGAAAGAATTCATGACATTCGATGCGGTAATCTTGAAGCGCACTGGCACATCTACTGGCGCTGCCAGCTCATTGACTGTGGCAATGCCAAGGTCCGGGTAAATGAACAGCCATTTCCAGTCCAGCGCCACAACTTCAACGTTGAGGACTTTTGTGTCAGCAGGAATAGGGCGGTTTTCATCGAGGCGTGACAGCTTGCGATAAGGATCCAGCGTATGCGTGCTGATCCAGGTGATCAGGCCCAGGGCGATGATGATCAGCAGCGGTGCCCCCCAGATCACGAGCTCAAGCTGGGTGGAATGGTCCCAGTCTGGCTCATACTTTGCTGAAGTGTTATTTTTTCTGTAACGCCAGGCAAATAAAATGGTTAGAAAGATAACTGGTACAATGATCAGCAGCATCAACAGCGTAGATACCCATATCAAATGGCTTTGTTGAGCGGCGATATCGCCTGACGGATTCATTACTACCGTGTTGCAACCCGCCAACAAAATTGCAGAAAAAACAGCAAATCCGCGTCGTGCAAATAAGGGAATCATATTGAGATAGGTCAATGATTATAGAAATTTGTGCTAATGTAACTCTACAAAAAGGCCTTGGCGATTGGACGTTTTGTCCTAGTTTTCAAATAAGCATCAGAAACGAAGATCGCACAGGAGCCAGACTATAATTTTTGAGACAATTTGAGGGACCATCATGGCAAGCATCAGCACCAATGAAAATGAACTGCCCTCCAGCGCTATGGCAGCTACTGAAAGCGGGAATGTCAGAAATACCAGAAACACCAAATCTGACCATTCCTCAATCGCGCCCGGCGAAATCGCCATAGGCGTCGTTATCGGGCGAGCCTCTGAGTATTTTGATTTCTTTGTCTATGCACTGGCCTCAGTGCTGGTTTTCCCCCAGGTTTTCTTTCCATTTGAACAAAGACTGGAAGGTACATTGTATGCCTTCGTGATCTTTGCATTTGCATTTTTGGCACGTCCATTTGGCACCGTAGCTTTTATGGAAATCCAGAAGAGGCTGGGACGTGAAGCCAAGCTCACTATTGCCTTGTTCCTGCTCGGCGTATCTACTGCCGGCATTGCATTTCTGCCAACTTATTCGCATCTGGGGGCAACTTCCATCGTCTTGCTGTCCTTGTTACGCATAGGCCAGGGCTTTGCACTGGGCGGCTCATGGGATGGTTTGCCTTCTTTGCTGGCCCTGAACGCGCCTGAAAACAAGCGCGGCTGGTATGCCATGCTGGGGCAACTGGGCGCGCCAGTCGGCTTCATGATTGCAGCAGGCCTGTTTGCCTACATGCTTGCCAATTTATCGACTGAAGACTTTTTGGAATGGGGCTGGCGTTATCCGTTCTATGTCGCATTCGCAATCAATGTGGTAGCCCTGTTTGCCCGCTTGCGCCTGGTCTCAACCAATGAATACAAGCATTTGCTGGACGAGCGCGAACTCGAGCCTACCAATATCATCGAAATGACCCGCTCACAAGGCCGTAACCTGCTCATCGGGGCACTGGCAGCTTTGGCCAGCTACGCATTGTTTCATCTTGTTACCGTGTTCCCCTTGTCGTGGATCACGATTTACTCCAAACGGTCGCTGAGCGAGTTTTTGGAAATTCAGATGGTAGGTGCAGTATTGATGATACTGGGTATCGTTATTTCTGGCCTGATTGCCGACCGTATTGGCCGCCGCAAAATGTTATTTGCGCTGGCATTGATGATAGCAGTGCTGAGTGGCTTCGTCCCCGCCCTGATGGATGGTGGTGAGCTTGGCCAGGATATTTTTATTTTGCTGGGCTTTGGCGTACTGGGATTGTCGTATGGGCAGGCATCAGGTGCTGTGACCTCTAATTTTTCTCCCAAATACCGCTATACCGGCGCAGCCCTGACATCTGACCTGGCATGGCTGGTGGGTGCAGGTTTCGCTCCACTGGTGGCGCTGGGGCTGTCATCCCATTTTGGGCTGGAATATGTCAGTCTCTACCTGTTGTCAGGCGCGGCATGTTCGGTAGCCGCATTGAGCTTGAATCGCGCTCTGGAAATTAGAAACTAATCGACAGCTAATTTTTGTAAGTCAATAAAGTCATTTTCGTAAGAGCGGCTTCAGCCGCGATAGTTTTGCCGTATCGGTTATTTTCGGTCGTGCAAGACGTTCGCGGCTGAAGCCGCTCCTACATGACGTATTTCATGTTTTACGTCTTTTCCCCCATATCTCTTCGCATACAAAAAATCCCGGTAAGTCAATATTTCAAATTTCACTGCAATCAGTCCAACCATGACTTCTGGCACTGTTGATAACAGAGCCCATCCCCTAAGCTAGCCTGGTTTTTGCAATCTGGCGAGAAAGATTTTCGCCAGCGCGGCAAAAATCTTTCTTTTATCTTAGAGGATTCAACAATGAAACGCATTTTCTGCTTATCCCTGATTTTTGCAGCTACCTTGAGCAATGCCAGTCATGCTCAGGATGTTTATGTCGGTGCCGCCGTCGGCAGAAGCTACTCCAGCAGTCTTAATTTTAATGACGCTGGCACGCAAAATGATTTCAGCAGCAAAGACAAGGCCATGCCCCTGAAGATTTTTGTTGGCTATGAGGCTAACCAGAATCTGGGAGTCGAGCTGGGTTATAAGAATTTTGGCAGCGCCACGATAGATCCGGTGCCTGGATCAGGTTCTACAGTGACCACCCGTGCCAATGCCTGGTATGTTGCAGCCAAGGGCAGCATGTCCCTGGCCGAGGATTTGTCCCTGTTTGGCAAGCTGGGTGTTACCCACATGAATACTCACTTTACTGGTGCGGGCGAGTTGCGTGCACTGAGTGCATCCACTGACAAGGCGGGTTTGTATGCCGCGGTAGGAACTGCTTATCAGCTCACCAAAAATCTTGCCCTGACACTGGAACTGGAAAGTTTTGGCATCGCGAAGGAAAAAAACATGAAATTCAATATGAATGGATTGTCGGCTGGTATCCAATACCGGTTTTAATCGCTAAAAATTACGCCAGAATTTCGTTGCAAGCACAACCAGGTCTTGCAACGAAGTAGTCACGAAGAAATAAGCACAAAGAAACAAGCACGAAGAAACAAGCATCCACAGCTCAATAGTGATAAGTCAGTGAGGTCAACAAGCTGACAGTATTCGTCTTCGTTGTCAGTGGGCTGCTGGCGGCACTACCCCATAATCGATTGATACCGATACGTGTGGAGAAATCATATTTCGGACTCAACTCCACATTCCAGCCCACTTGCAAAGAGGTGTTCTTGATGCCTGCTGTGGCGTTGTATGCAGGCAAGCCAGTGTACTGGGCTTGTTCAGGATTGATGCCAAAATATGATTGCATATAGTGCTTATTCGCCAGAGTCAGGCCTACTTCTGCTGACAGGCTCTGATGCCGTGCCAGAGGCATGCTGAACCAGTTTGCCAGATGCAGGCGTATGCCCTGATGTTGTGTACCAGCGCCATAGTCCAGGCGTGAGCGAAAACCTAAGCGATGGTCGAGACGATAATTAAAGTAAGCACCCGGTGTAAATACCAGTGATGAAGATGCATTTCGGTCAGCGCGATTTGTCTGCAATTCATAACTCAGCAAGGGACCGTATTGCAGATGTTGTGGTGAGGGCAGGCGCAGGCCAATTTCTCCAGGCGCGAGAAAAACGCCATTACTCCACACCACCGAAGCAAAGGGCAGCAGATAAAATTTTTGCTTGTCACTTCCTTCATGGCTGGGTGCGATGAGTGCCGCCATGCCCAGGTTTATGTCGGTAGAGCCTTCAGGCATCATGTCAGGGGTTTGCGCTTGCACCATGTGACATGAAATGCAGCAAAATAGCAGCAAGGCTTTTTTCTTGCTCATATCAAATGCAGCCCAGTTCTATACCGCGCAAGGCGGCGCGCATACGGTCGCGTACAGCTAATTTGGACAAGATACTGGACACATGGTTTTTGATGGTTCCCTCTCCCAGACCCATTGCCGTTGCAATTTCATGATTATTCAATCCTGCCGCCATCAGAGCCAGGGTTTCGATTTCACGTTCTGTCAGGCTGTCACGTAGGCGTTTGTCTTCACTGGCTTTGGTAGTGCCTGGGGTTTCGTATGATGCGCGATTACGCTCTGTCAATGCAGGGCGAAACAAGGTGGCTCCCGTCGCGACACGACGTATGCCTTCGGCCAGTCTTTCCGGGGAAATATCCTTGAGTAAAAATCCCCTGGCACCTGCGCGCATGCCAGCAAACAGTACATCATCGTCATCGAAAGTCGTCAGCAGTATGGTCGGAGGCAAGTTACTATGGGTTTGCAGTAATTCTATGCCGGTACATACAGGCATGCGTACATCGAGCAAGAGCACATCAGCCTGGGTTTGCCGGATGACGGCAATCGCTTCCTCGCCATTGGCAGCTTCAGCAACGACACGGATATCGTCGGTCAGATTCAGCAAGCCGCGTATGCCACTACGCACCAGCATCTGGTCATCGACCAGGATCACTTTGATCATGCCAGCGTCCTTTCATTGGGTATATTGATCTTCAGCATGAAGCCAGCTTCGGGATGATTCGTGGCGAGCAGACTGCCGCCAAGTTCTGCAATTCTTTCGCGCATGCCTTGCAAGCCATTGCCTTCTTTTAATTGCTGGCAGCCCTGGCCATTGTCATGTACCAGGACTTGTATGGCTTTCCCACTTTCATTCGACGTCAGGTCTATGCGCATGTCAGTGGCCGCCGAATGACGCATGGTATTGCTGATGGCTTCTTGTATGCAGCAAAACAAGGTATGGGCGCCGGCAGGTGTGTGCAGCTTGAGTGCTCCGGTAAAACTCAGTTGTATCTTTGGTTGAGGAATACCGGCGCACAAGCTCTCCAGTGCATTGCGCAAATCAATATCTTGTTCGCGCCTTTCCTTGCTAACGATATCCCTGACCTCGGCCAGTAAACTCCCCGCCAGTTCTGAAGACAGGTTCAGGGACTCCAGCCTCGCTTCATCTGTTTGTCGCAAGGCCAGGTTCAGATGCAGGTTCAGGGCTGTCAGGTGATGGCCGACGATGTCGTGCAAGTCTCGCGCAATGCGCATACGTTCAGAGACGCGCACGGTTTCCGTCAGCAAGGATTGCGTTGCCAGCAATTCTGCATTGGCTTTGGCCAGTTGCAAACGGCCGCGCCGCTCCAGTACGCTGACATGGCATGCCGCAAACACCATGATTTGCAAGACCAGTTCACCACCCTGATATAGCAGGAAGATACGCATGTTTGAGTCTGTGCCTATGACCGCAGCGGCAGACCAAATGTCAATGCCTGCATGCAGAAAAATTTGTGTCAGCAACCACGGCAAGCTTTTCCTGAGCGGATAGAGAAAAGCAAGTTCAGCGGCGACTATATATAAAAAAGCGGAATTGACACCCAGCCCTATAGCCAGCTGCAATGACAGCAATATCGTATCTGCGGCCCTGGCGGGCTTATCTGCTGCAAGGAGATGGACATGGCGGGTGCGCAGCCATAGCAATACCGCGAATGCCAGGCTGAATAGCGTATAGCTGTAGAAAAATAAAGAATGAATCAGCTCACTTCTGTCTGATCCCGCCCTGGTCAGACTGGGGGCTGGGCTAAATTGCGTGGCTATCCATATTACGGCTTGCCCAAGCAGGCTGTGCATGTCGTCAGCCTGTGCACCGCGTAGCCACAATAGCAGGCTTTCCAGACCGGCAATGAAAAGGCTTAACGCTACCCCCGCAATGACGGCGTGATGGCGAGCAAACCTGAGTATGACTTTCTTCAATGAGGGCCTTGTGATCAACAGCGACTGAATTAGCTTGCCAGGGGATGTTGGTGAGCGGCGCAATTTTACGCTAAGCGTTATCTCATGGGGAGTGCCAGAAGTCATGGTTTGAAAATTCCCTTGCTAGCCGGGCTTAATTGAATGGAGATGCACTAGAATGCATGCTTTGGCCTCAGTGCTGCTCTGCCTGCTCTTTGATGAAGTACTACCTGTTGTTACTCCTTGCCGCAATCCCCGGTCAGATCATTGCTGAAGAAGTTCAGCAAGTGGAAATTGCCGCACTACGCAATATAAGTAATGCAGAGTGGGGCAGTTATCGCCATGCCTACAAAGCCTATAATTTCTTTGCGACTTATATCCGTGACCGACCCTTGATACAGGCGCATATGCAATTGCGTCCCTCGGCAAATGCCAGGGATGCATCGCTGGCTGGCTTACGGCTGCAACTGAGTGGAGAAAAAACCAGGCTAGATATCGCTGTCGATACCATGGGACGTGTCAGCTTGCCCATGTTGAAACAGGCTTATGATGAAGATGCAGTCTTGCGCCTGAATCGTCCGCAAGGGCAGTTTTATTTCAGCGGGCGTTATTCCATCAAGGAGCGTGAAGATGGTATTTACGATGTTGCAGAACTGCGCAGTGCCTGCGAACAGTTGATTAGTGCCCAGCGCGAATCGGGTTATCGCATACGCTTGATAGGCAAGAAGTGTACTGGCATCAAGTTCATCTATGCACTCAATGACAACAAAAATGATAGCAAGATTGTCATCAGCTTCAGGGATGCTGTACAGCTACCGCGTGATTTGCCTGTGAGCGAGACTACACCATTTGAAGACGACTCCATGGGCAAGTATAGAGTGGCGCTCTACAAGTTTTCTGATTGGCCAGCGTCAGGGCAAATCATCGCGACCAGCAAGCCGCTGGCCATAGGGACCTTGTACGATTAGTCGTATGGATTCAGCGCCAGCCAAACATCATCTGTTCTGCCAGCATGCGTTTTGCTGGCTTCACCATATCCAGCGCACCCAGGCCCAGGCCAAGCAAGGTCTGGCTGAATGAACCATCAGGGCTGTTGGCAAATACACGGGCCATGCTGTCGGTGATGCGTATGGTCAGCTTCCTGTCGGCCTGGCGTTCTGCCAGATAGGCTTGCAAGGCCGCTGCGGGATCGCTGCTGGCCGTGTCATGCAAATGGCGTGTCAGTGATCGTGCCAATACCACGCTGTCACGCAAGCCCAGGTTCAAGCCTTGTCCGGCAACCGGGTGCAGAGTTTGTGCGGCATTTCCAATGGCAACTGTGCGGGCCGTGGCATGCGCCTGGGCGTTCAGGCCCAGCGGGTAAGACAAGCGTGCTGAGGTCTTGATGAAGTTGCCAAGGCGATGGCCAAAAGCGGCTTGCAGGGCTTGTTTGAAACCCTGCTCATCCAGTGACAGCAAATGCTCAGCCTGCTCAGGTCGTACACACCAGACGAGGGCATAGCCATCTTCTTGCGGCAACAAGGCCAGCGGGCCTTGCTCGGTGAAGCGTTCAAAGGCGCGCCCTGCTATCTGGGCATCTGTATTCACGTGGGCGATGATGGCTGTTTGCTGGTAATCATGGCGCTGGCTGCGCTGCTCCTGATCACCAAAAGTGCCGCCTTCTGCCTGTATGACGATGCTGGCGCTGACATGGCTGGTTTCTCCAGTGTCTGCATGGCTTAGTGTCAGGCGCACATGGTCTGCAGCTTCTTCGATATTGCTGACACTTACTGGCCGCTGTATGCGTATGCCCTTATTGTTGATCGCTGCTTGCAGTGGCCGTATGATGTCGCCATAGCGGGCTACATAACCCAGGTCTGGTACTGCATAGTCAGCCGCCCGCATGAGGCTGCGGCCAAAATGGCCGCGGCGTGAAACATGAATTTCCTGTATCGCTGTGGCTTTGACCGGCCATGCACCAGCGGCTTGCAGGATTTGTCTGCTGCCATACGAAATAGCGATAGAGCGCGCATCCTGTTCTGCCTGCTCAGCGGTTTTGGCGTCGTATAGCGCAATGCGCTCAGCCGCATAACCCTGCTGTTGCAGCAATAAAGCCAGTGCCTGACCGACAGGGCCAGCGCCACAAATCGCAATATCAACATCATTGATGGTATGAGTCATTTGTGAACCTTAAGCTTTCGCCATTTCTGCTTCTATCTCTGCTACGGTTTTTGGTGTGTCGCGGCTGAGGTTGATATGACCACCTGGCGTGATCAGGACATCATCTTCTATGCGTATGCCTATGTTCCAGTATTCCTGCGGCACGCCTTCGGCAGGGCGTACATAAATACCGGGTTCTATGGTGATGACCATGCCGGGTTGTAACTGGCGGTAAGCCCTTGTATCCCCGGTTTTTCCGGCAGCTCTGTAGTCACCAACATCATGTACATCCAGGCCCAGCCAGTGACCTGTGCCATGCATGTAAAACTGGCGGAAGGCGGCGCTGGCTATCGCATCATCAAGACTGCCGACCTTGTTTTTATCCAGCAAGCCCGTATCCAGCATGCCCTGGGTCAGTACGCGTACTGCTGCGTTGTGGCCGTCCATGTATACAGAACCTGGGCGCGCACATTCCAGCGCTGCCTGCTGTGACGCCAGCACGATTTCATACAGACGTTTTTGTGCTGGACTGAACTTGCCGTTCGCTGGAAAAGTGCGGGTGATGTCGGATGCATAGCTATCGAATTCACAACCTGCATCGATCAATACCAGATCACCATCTTTGATTTGTTCTTGATTGCTTTGGTAATGCAGGATGCAGGCATTCGCGCCCGTGGCGACGATGGAACCATAGGCCGGTGCCTGCGCGCCATTGCGGCGGAATTCATATAGCAGCTCCGCTTCCAGTTCATATTCAAATTTGCCGGGTTTGGTGCTGCGCATGGCACGCGCATGGGCAGCGGCAGAAATGCTGGCAGCACGCTGCATCAGGGCGATTTCTGATACATCCTTGAACAGGCGCATTTCATCGACGAGTTCGCGCACATCCACCGTAATGGACGGGGCCTTGATGCCGCTACGGCCCTTGTCGCGCACGGCTTGCAGGCTTTGCTGTACCTGACTGTCAATATGCGGTTCTTGTGCTGCACTGTAAAACACAGCGCGAGCATCACTGAGCAATTCTGGCAGTTTTTTTGCCAGGCTAGTGATGGGGTAAGCTGCATCGAAAGCAAATTCCTTAGCCGCTGCCTCTGGCCCAAATCGAAAACCATCCCAGATTTCACGCTCTGGATTTTTTTCGCGGCAAAACAAAATCGATTGCTGTTTGTCGGCAGTAGCGACCAGCACGACGAGCGCTTCCGGTTCAGTGAAACCGGACAAATAATAAAAATGACTGTCGTGGCGGAAAGGGAAGTGATTATCGCTATTGCGTATCCATTCACGTGCAGTTGGTATCACTGCCACACCACCACCTTGTGCCTGCATTTGCGACATCAGTTGTTGGCGACGTGCAGCATATGCAGAATAATTGGTGGTGTTGATGCTCATGCTTATCCTTTGAAATTCAATGGCGCGTTCAGCGCTTCCAGTTGATCTGGTGTGCCCAGATTATGCCATTCACCGCGGTACAGTTCACCGCCTATACGGCCTGCATCTATGTATTCACGCAGCAGGGGGCCTAGCTTGGCGTGGTCACCTGGACATATCGAGGCAAACATTTCTGGGCGATACACGCCGATATTGCCAAATGTGTGGCGTGGCGTACCTTCATTCGACAAGCCCATCAGTGTCAGGGCAAAATCACCCGTTGGATGGAAGCTGGGGTTTTTCACCATATACAGCCAGGCGATATCGCGTTTGTCCGCCGGATGTGGATTACCCCAGGGGTCATTTTCTTCCAGGGTATTCAGGCATTCAGCAAAATTGAAGTGGGGGATATAGATATCGCCAGACACCACGATAAAGGGATCGTCACCCAGCAAGTGCAAAGCCTTGGCAATGCCACCTGCAGTTTCCAGCGGCTGTTCTTCGGCTGAGTATTGTATCTTTGCACCAAAGCGCGAACCGTCACCGAGGGCATCTTCTATCATATGGCCGAGGTGTGCATGATTGATGACCATTTCGGTGATGCCGGCTTTGACCAGGTTCAGGATATGCCAGACTATCAGCGGCCTGCCGCGCACCTTCAACAAAGGCTTGGGGCAGGCATCGGTTAATGGACGCATACGTTCGCCGCGCCCGGCGGCAAGTAACATGGCTTTCATGATTTTTATTGCTCCGCCTTAGAAGGTGTAGCCAACTTGCGGCGCATTGTCTTCCAGTTCATCCAGCAGGCGCAACAGCGGGATCAGTTCCTTGTAGCGATGCGAAGTCTTGCGCACATATTCCATGACAGTTGGAATATCAGCGATGTAATGGTGCTTGCCATCACGGTGCGACAGGCGGGCGAAGATGCCGAGGATTTTCAAATGACGCTGCAAGCCCATCCATTCAAAATCGCGGTAGAAGCTGTCGATGTCCGGTGCTACCGGCAAACCAGCGCGTCTGGCTTTTTCCCAGTAACGTATGGCCCAGTCGAGCACGATTTCTTCATCCCACTGTACATAGGCGTCGCGTAACAGCGACACCAGATCGTAAGTGATGGGGCCATATACGGCATCCTGGAAATCGATGATGCCGGGATTACCCTTGTCCATCCACATCAGGTTGCGGGAGTGATAGTCGCGGTGCACATACACTTGTGGCTGCGCCAGTGCACTGGCCAGCAAATGATCAAATACCTTGTCCAGCGTCGCAGTTTGCGCATCAGTCAGGGTGACACCCAGATGCTTGCCTACATACCATTCCTTGAAAATATTTAATTCACGCAGCAGGAAGGGGCGGTCATATTCTGGCAAGACATCGGCCTGGCTCTGCGCCTGAAACAGGATCAGGCTGTCTATTGCATCCAGATACAGCTTGTGGGCATTATCGCTGTTCAAGATCTGGCCATAGGTATGCATGCCCATATCGGTCACCAGCATGAAGCCCTGCTCCAGATCGTGTGCCAGTACTTCAGGCACAGTCAGGTTGATACTTTTCAAGAGATTCGCCATCTTGATAAAGGCTGCGGTATTCTCGGTTGCAGGCGGTGCATCGACAGCGATCAGGCTATTACCATCTTCAGTGTCAATTCTGTAATATTGACGGAAGCTGGCATCGGCAGATGCTGCACGCATGCTGGCCAGCTTCATCGCATGTCCATTTACGCTGGCAAGCCAGGTTTGCAATGCTTGCTTGCGTTGTTCTTTTTCGGGGGAGATCGCTGCAGATGCTGCAGAATTCCCTGGGATTGCTGTAGAAGACATGTATAAATAGTAATGGAAGTTAGTTTGTCTGCATACTTCAAGTGGTTTTGCCAGCATTTAACCTATAATAGGCGACTGATTTCTGGCATATTGTCTGTATGACATCGTCCAGCATTGTTGGCAAAACGCTTATTGACCACTGAATTCATGCGCAGGAAACCCGTATTATCTCACTCACCGCTGTTGTTTCCTACTATCCCGGCAATTCTGGTGTCGGTTTTGGTGCCCGCCTACTTTTCTCAGGCGATGGCTCAGAACGTCATCACATCCAAGCCGGATGAAGTTCAGGCTCCAACTCAGCTGGCAACCCCTATACAGTCACCACTGCAAACTCAGACCGACGACAAGTCGTCCAAAGAGTCTTTGCCCAGCCAGAAGCAATTGGAAAAGCTGAGCGAAAAGCAAAAGCAGGATGACAAAAACGCCCCCGTGACTGTCCGTGCCGGTAATTTCTCCGGGATGCCAGAGCGCTATATCAAGTTTGAACATGATGTCGAAGTCGTCAAAGGCGGCACCCGTATCAATGCAGATGAGGCGATGTACCGCAATCTGGAAGACGAAGTCGAAGCCAGTGGCAAGATACGCATGGTGCGCTACGGCGATTGCTATACCGGTGACGCCTTGCGCATGCAACTTGATGCCAGCTCCGGCTATGTCGCCAATCCCATCTATAAACTCTTGCGCAATAATGCCCAGGGGCATGCTGCGCGCATTGATTTTCAGGATGAAGAACGTTCCCTGATCACGCGCGGCACCTACAGTACTTGCGAAGGTCTGGACCCTGACTGGTATCTGCAATCAGATACCTTAAGTCTTGATACCGGCCTCGACAAAGGTGTGGCTGGCAAGTCGGTGTTGTATTTCAAGGGTGTGCCCATCCTGGCAACACCCTCATTGACCTTCCCTTTGTCAGGTGCACGTCACTCTGGTTTGCTGCCGCCGATACTGGGGGCGTCATCCAAGGGTGGCCCTGAAGTTACGTTGCCTTATTATTTTAATATTGCACCTAACCGTGATTTGACGCTCTACCCCAAAATGATTGCCAGGCGCGGCCTGCAGCTCGGGGTGGAGGGGCGTTATCTGGGTGAAACTTATGCCGGTGAAACCAGTGTCGAAGGTTTGCTCAATGACCGCGTAACGGGTACTAACCGTTATGCGGTGGCATCGATACATCAGCAAAAATTACTGCCGCAACTGGAATTGTCCTGGAATATCAATTCAGCCTCGGATGATGATTATCCTACTGACTTTTCTCGTACGATTACCAAGACAGCGCAACGCCTGCTGTTGCGCGAAGCCAATTTGACGTATTACGGTTCTTTCTGGAATCTGTCACTCAGGACCTCGAATTACCAGGTTTTGCAAGATCTGGCAGCGCCGATAGCGCGCCCGTATGACAGGCTGCCGCAATTGCAATTGCATGCCGAGCAGCATGATGTCGCAGGGCTGGACTGGTCCATGGACAGCATATTGACGCGCTTCTGGCACCCAACCATGGTGCGTGGTGACAGGGCGGTGTTCAATCCGCAAGTTTCTCTGCCCCTGGTGCAGGCTGGTGGTTTTGTCATCCCGAAAATCTCTTTCCATGCGACCAACTACCATCTGGTGAACCCTGAGCCAGGCAAGGAATCTGATTTCCATCGCGTGGTACCAACGTTCTCGGTAGATAGTGGCCTGGTGTTTGAGCGCAAGACTGAGATGTTTGGCAAGGCACTGACACAGACGCTGGAACCGCGCCTGTTCTATGTCAATACGCCTTACCGCGATCAGTCGCGCATGCCTAACTTTGACAGTGCGGTTGCCGACTTTAATTTCGCCCAGATTTTTAGTGAAAACCGTTTTACCGGCCAGGACAGGATAGGTGACTCCAACCAGATTACTGCCGCCCTGATTTCACGTTTCATCGAAGGTAATGGGGATGAAAGCCTGAAACTGGCGATAGGTCAGCGTTTCTATTTCAATACGCAAAAAGTCACGCTTGATAATACTGTCAGCCCCAGTCGTTCAGATTTGCTGTTGGCGGCAACTGGCAAACTGTCATCGACGCTGAGCGGTGAAATGGCCTTGCAACTGAGCCAGACCGACAGGCAGTCAGTACGTGCCAACTACGGCGTGCACTGGCAGCCTTCACCGAAAAAAGTACTGAACCTCGAATACCGTTATCAGCGTAACAGTCTGGAACAGGTTGATGTCTCAGCCCAATGGCCAGTGGCAGACCGCTGGTACATGGTAGGCAGGAGCAATTACTCCATGATGGACAAGAAGATGGTGGATGGCTTGCTGGGCTTTGAATACAAGGCTGACTGCTGGTCATTGCGCTTCCTGGCACAAAGGTTTGCCACTAATAGTGTTAACAACACCTCTGGCTTTTCCATACAACTGGAGTTGAATGGCCTGGCCAGGCTGGGTTTTGGTGCCAACCCGATTGATGCCTTGAAAAAGAATATTTCAGGCTACCAGTCTGGCAGTGAGCGCTAGTTTGTTGCTGTAGATAAATAATTTGCTGTATTAATAATATACATGCTGTATATGCTCTGCTCGGCAGTTTATGAAACCGGAGCGAACGTGTATATTGCAACTTTTGCCCGCTTTGATGCTCTCACGGGAATGGCTTAACAGGATTTTGGACCGATATGCGACCTTTATTGCAAATGAAACAAAGTAACTTATTCACAGTACTGGCAGTGTCTGCTGGCCTGCTCATCAGCTCGACAGCCTGGTCGCAAGTCAAACTCAGCCCTATTGCGGTTCCCAAGACGCAAAACAGCAAGGCGCAAAAGGTCAACAGCATCGTTGTTGTGGTCAATGATGAAGTGATTACCCGGCAGGAACTGGATGCCCGCATGCTGGAAATAGAAATGCAGCTCAAAAAGCAGGGCACTCCATTGCCAGACCGTGCCGTTCTGCAAAAGCAATTGCTGGAACGCATGATCACTGACCGCGCACAAATGCAGCTTGCCAAAGAAAACGGCATGCGTGTAGATGATGTCATGCTTGACCGCACCATGTTGCGTCTGGCTGAGCAAAACAAGATGACTTTGCCTGAGTTCCGTAACCAGATCGAGCGCGAAGGCACACCTTATGCGAAGTTCCGTGAACAGATTCGCGACGATATCCTCATGCAGCGCATACGTGAGCGTGAAGTAGATAGCAAGATACAAGTGTCTGAAACCGAGATCGATAACTACCTGGCAGCAGAAGCCAACAACAAGGCGGCCGCCAAGCAGGAATTGAATCTGGCTCACATCCTGATCAGCATCCCTGAAAAAGCCTCTGCCGAACAAATCGCCGCACGTCGCGCCCGCGCTGACGAAGTCTTGAAAAAATTGCGTGAAGGCGCAGATTTTGGCAAGACCGCCGTCACTTACTCAGACAGCTCAGAAGCCTTGAAAGGCGGCGACATAGGCTGGCGCGAGCAAGACCGTTTGCCGCAATTGTTTGTCGATGCCATCAGCAAGGTCAAAGTTGGCGAATTCTCTGATATCGTGCGCAGCCCGAATGGTTTTCATATCGTCAAAGTTAATGGCAAGCGTGCCATGAATGACACCAAGGCTGCCGCTGCCGAGCAGCAAAGCCATGTGCGCCACATTCTCATCAAGGTCAGCCAGATCGTGACTGCGGATGAGGCACGCAAGAAATTGCAGGAATTCAAGCGCAAGATAGAAGCCAAGGAAGCCACTTTTGAAGACCTGGCCAAGACCCACTCTGCAGATGGTTCTGCCTCCAAGGGCGGCGACCTGGGCTGGCTGTACCCTGGTTCTACTTTGCCCGAGTTTGAGCAAGCCATGGATAAACTGGCGATTAATGAGATCAGTGAACCTGTGACCACGCAATTTGGTGTGCACCTGATCCAGGTGACAGAGCGCAAGGCAGATGAGTTATCAAAAGACAGGCAACGTATCGCCGCCCGCCAGGCTGTGCGCGAGCGCAAGTCAGATGAAGCGCTGCAAGACTGGCTGCGTGAAATCCGTGACCGTGCCTATGTTGATTTCCGCCTGGAAGAAAAATAATGCCACAGCCCAGTTTGCCGGTCATCGCGGTAACCGTAGGCGAACCGGCTGGCATAGGGCCTGAAATTGCGATACGGGCTGCCTGGCAGTTAAGGCATGAAGTCAGGTCAGTATTGATAGGTGACGCTGCCTATCTGTCCATGCTGGCAGCCGAGCTTGATCCCGCCATCAGCATGATGGGTGTATCCCTGCAAGCCTTGCGGCATCAGGGCTTGCCTGCTTCTGGCAATGAGCGCCTGACCATTATCGATTGTCCTCTGAGTGCGTTTGTGATTGCCGGCCAGCTGGACCCGCGCAATGGCCGTGCTGTCTTGCATACTCTGGATGTGTCTATCGAAAGCGTGCAACGCAAATGGTGTGAAGCTGTAGTCACCGCCCCTTTGCAAAAAAGCACGATCAATGATGCCGGTGTTGCTTTTAGCGGTCATACCGAATATTTCGCTGAGAAAACCTATACTGGCCGCGTTGTCATGATGCTGGCCAGTGAAGCCAATGATCATCTGCCGCAAGCCCTGCGGGTGGCGCTGGCGACCACGCATTTACCACTTCGTAAAGTTGCTGATGCCATACAGTTTGATGACCTGTGGAAGACCCTGGAAATTATCCATGCCGACTTGCGTAGCAAATTTGGCATAGAAAATCCACGCATCCTGGTGGCTGGCCTGAACCCGCATGCGGGTGAAAACGGTTACCTGGGTATGGAAGAAATTGAAGTCATCACGCCCGTCATCAAAAAAGCGCAAGCAGCTGGCATGCAGGTCAGCGGCCCTTATCCAGCGGATACCCTGTTCCAGCAAAAATACCTGGAGCAGGCTGATTGCATACTGGCGATGTACCATGACCAGGGTTTGCCAGTACTCAAGCATGCGAGTTTTGGGCTAGGTGTGAATATCACTCTGGGCCTGCCGTTGATACGTACTTCGGTTGATCACGGCACCGCCCTTGATCTGGCGGCCAAGGGCACTGGGCATGCCGATGTCAGCAGTATGCTGGTGGCGATACGTGTTGCGGCCAGCATGGTCAACAAGCAAGACAAGTAAATAAGCAAAAAAGTAAGCAAAAAATAAGCAAGAACACTATGAAACATATCCCTCGCAAACGTTTTGGCCAGAATTTCCTGACCGATGAACTGGTCTTGAGCAATATCACGCGCGTCATCAACCCGCGTCCTGGACAAACCATGGTCGAGATAGGCCCTGGCTTGGCTGCCATGACACGCCAGTTGCTTGATGGCTTGACGCAATTGCATGTGGTTGAGCTGGACCGCGATCTGGTGGCTCGCCTGAAGAAGAATTTTTCGCCAGAAAAACTCATCATCCACGAGGGCGATGCCCTGCAATTTGATTTTGCCTCCATCCCTGTGCCTGAAGGTCATAAGCTGCGCGTAGTGGGCAACCTGCCTTACAACATCTCCAGCCCCTTGCTGTTTCACCTGGCCGAGATAGCACCGCTGGTAGAAGACCAGCATTTCATGCTGCAAAAAGAAGTGGTTGAGCGCATGGTTGCTGAACCAGGCAGCAAGACTTATGGCCGCCTGTCGGTCATGCTGCAGGTACGCTACCACATGGAATTGATGTTCATCGTGCCGCCAGAGGCATTTGACCCGCCACCACGGGTAGAGTCTGCCATCGTACGCATGATACCCAAGCCAGGCGCTTTGCCTTGTGATATCAAAAAACTGGAAGAAGTCGTTACCAAGGCATTTTCACAAAGACGCAAGGTGGTGCGCAACTGCGTTGCCGGTTTATTGTCAGAAGCAGATTTGATTGCTTGCGGTGTTGATCCGCAACTGCGCCCGGAAACCATCGCGCTGGAAGCCTATGTTGCCATGGCCAATTTGCTGAGTGCACGACAGGCTGATCCTGCTTGAGTTGTAGCGGGTTGAGACTTACAGCAGCCCGCTTTTACGCCAGGCTTTTCTGCGGTCTATCAGGATTTTCAATTGCTTTTGGGATTTGCCGACTGAATAATGCATGGACTGTAGCAGCGTTGCGGGATTGAATGGTTTCACAATAAAGCCATTTGCCCCTGCCTTGATCGCCTTGACCACCGTCTCTTTATTATTACTGCCAGTGACCATCAGCACGACGGTGTCGGGCGAGATTTTCTTGATATGTTCGAGAATTTCCAGGCCGCTGATGTCCGGCATCATGACGTCCAGACATACTACTTCAGGTATGGTTTTCTCCAGCCAGTCCAGCGCGGCCACGCCGCTGGACGCCTCACCAATGACATTGAACGCCTCGCTATTGAGGATATGGCGAAGCATGGATCGACTGATGTCATTGTCATCCACGATAAAGATGCCTATGTCTTGTCTGTCTAACATGTTCATCCGTTTCCTCTGCAAATTCACATTGCATTAATTTTTGTTTACGATAAATCCAGTTTTGGATTTTGTCTGCAAAAATTTAAATGAGTGCTAATTTTAGCAATAATAAGCTTGCAGCATGCATAATTGTCTGGCCTATAATCTGATGTATGAGGATGACGAATTACTTGAGAGACTGACAAAACATGAATATAACTCACACACCGGAATGGCAAGCCCTGCTGGCACACCAACAAAGGCTGGAACAACAGCACTTGCGTGAATTGTTTGCCGCCGACAGTGACAGGTTCAGGCATTTTTCGGTTGAGCTTGATGGCTTGCTGGTGGATTATTCCAAGCAGCGCATAGATCAGGCAACTTTGGATAGCCTGATGGCCCTGGCGCGCCTGTCCAAGGTGGAAAGCTGGCGTGACCGCATGTTTGCCGGTGAAAAAATCAATATCAGTGAAGACCGCGCGGTCTTGCACACTGCCTTGCGGCATACGGATTTCACACCCTTCCCGAATGAGGCTGACGATGTCATGCCCAAGGTCAGGGCAGTGCGCAAGCAAATGCGCGACATCGTTGAGCGGGTACGCAGCGGCTTGTGGCGCGGCTTCAAGGGTGATGCGATACAGACTATCGTCAATATAGGTATAGGCGGTTCTGACCTGGGACCGAAGCTGGCGACACGCGCCTTGTCAGCTTTCCAGCATCCTGGCCTGACGTTTTACTATGTATCAAATCTCGATAGTGCCCACCTCGCACCCTTGCTGGAAAAGCTGGACCCGCGCACGACCCTGTTCATTGTTGCCTCCAAAACCTTCACTACACAAGAAACCAGCATCAATGCCCAGACTGCACGTACCTGGCTGATGGCCGCCGCTATGGAAGAGTGGGCCGTCAGCAAGCACTTCATTGCGGTTACTTCCAGCCCCGGTAAGGCACATGAATTTGGCATACCAGATACAAATATCCTGGAAATCTGGGATTGGGTGGGCGGTCGCTACTCTTTGTGGTCAGCTGTCGGCCTGTCTGTTGCACTGGCGATAGGTATGAATGGTTTTGAGCGTATGCTGGCCGGGGCCGAGACCATGGACAAGCATTTCTGTAATTCGCCACTGGAAAAGAATCTGCCAGTCTTGCTGGCCCTGATCTCGATCTGGAATACCAACTTCCTGGGTGCCGAGACCACGGCTATCCTGCCATATAACGAATCAATACGCCATTTGCCAGCCTTTTTGCAGCAACTGGAGATGGAGTCGAATGGCAAGGCGGTAGGCCGTGATGGTGAGGCCCTGTCTTGCCGTGCCAACCCCATCGTCTGGGGCGAGATAGGCGTGAATGGTCAACATGCCTTCTTCCAGCTGTTGCACCAGGGTGGCTGGTTGATACCCTGTGATTTTGTGGTGGCGGCATCCAGTGATTATCCTTTGCCAGGACACCAGGCCCCTTTGCTCGCCAACTGTTTGGCGCAGAGCGCTGCCCTGGCCTTTGGCAAGACTGAGGCGCAGGCGCGTGAAGAGTTGTCACAGGCTGGCCTCAGCGATGCCAATATAGCGAGGTTGCTGCCACATAAGGTATTTGCCGGTAACCAGCCATCGACCACCATACTCATGCCCAGCCTTGATCCTTTCCAGCTCGGCATGTTGCTGGCCCTTTATGAACATAAGGTTTTTGTCCAGGGCGTGATCTGGGGCATCAATTCCTTTGATCAATGGGGCGTGGAGCTGGGCAAGCAACTCGCTAATCGCCTGTTGCCAGCGATTTTGGGTAATCAGGAATACGACGCTCAATTGGATACTTCTACCAGTGGCCTGATTGCTTACTTCCGCAGGCACGGTCACGTTTGATGATGTGAAGCGATTGAAAGAAATAGTTAAAATTTCTCGAAAGCATGTTGGCAAAGTTGACGCAAAGAATCTTGCTTGATATAAAGTAAGTTCTTAAATCAATTCAGGATGCGTCTATGTGGACAGGAATTTTTGGCGTTGTCTCGGTCGTCATCGTCGTCAGCATGGTTATATTGATACGTGCCATGAATAAGGAAGCGCGCCGCGCTGATCACCAGAATTGAAATAAAAAACGCAGACCAGGGTCTGCGTTTTTTATGGCTAGCCTGATTACCAACTGCCTGTATTTGGCATCGAAGCCCAGGGTTCAGCCGGCGCCAGTGGTTCGCCCTGTTGCAGCAATTCTATTGAGATATTGTCAGGCGAGCGCACAAAGGCCATATGGCCATCACGAGGCGGACGGTTGATGGTGACACCGTGATCAGCGAGGCGCTGGCAAAGTTCATAGATGTTCTCTACACGATAAGCCAGGTGGCCAAAATTGCGGCCGCCGGTATATTCTTCCGGGTCCCAGTTATAGGTCAGTTCTACCTGGGCATCATGGTCGCCAGGTGCTGCCAGATACACCAGGGTGAAGCGGCCTTTGGGATATTCTTTCTGATGTACCAGTTCCAGCCCCAGTGCATCACGGTAAAAACGCAGGGAAGCCTCAAGATCGGTGACGCGCACCATGGTGTGCAGATATTTCATGTTTGCTTTCGAAAAAATCCTGCCTGAGCATATCGGCTCAAAACAGTGCAGAAGATAAGCAGGATTTTAGCTGATTTTGCAAAAAACTATTTTATGCAGACTATGCGGACCTGCTTCATGTCCGTTAATCCGGAAAGAACTTTTTCTATACCATCCATTTTCAGGGTCAGCATGCCATCTGCCAATGCAGCAGTCAGCAATTCAGAGACGCGGGCATGGTCTTGTATGAGTTTTTTGACCATGTCATTTGCCACCATCAGTTCATGCAAACCTAGCCTGCCTTTATAACCTTTTGAGCAATGCTCACATCCCACCGCCTTGTATAAAGTGAATTTACCGGCCTTATCGGCATACTGGCTCTGCCAGGTGGTAAACACCTTTTTCTTGGCTTCTATGGGGTTTTTGACGAAGTTCTCGGTATTTAGCAATTCCTGGCAATACTCGTCCAGCAGCTCCATCATTTCTTCTTTGGCTGGGTGATAGACTTCCTTGCACTTGCCACACAGGCGCTTGGTCAGGCGCTGCGCCAATATACCTAGCAAGGCATCGGCAAAATTGAATGGGTCCATACCCATGTCCAGCAAACGGACGATGGATTCAGGCGCGCTATTGGTGTGCAGGGTAGCGAATACCAGATGGCCCGTTAGTGAAGCTTCCAGCCCGATGGAAACGGTTTCCTTGTCGCGCATCTCGCCGACCATGATGATGTCAGGATCAGCCCGCAAAAAAGCCCGCATGACGGTCGCAAAGTCCATGCCCGCCTTGCGGTTGACCTGTACCTGGCGCAAACCTTTCTGGGTGATTTCCACCGGATCTTCGGCGGTCCAGATCTTGGTTTCTGGCGTATTCAGATGGCTCAGTACTGAGTGCAGGGTGGTCGTCTTGCCTGAGCCTGTAGGTCCGCAAACAAAGAACAGGCCATAGGGTTTGCTGACGACATTCTTCAGACGTTCAAGGTTGTAAGGCAATACCCCCAGCTTATCGATAGGGATAGGCTCGCCGGCAGCCAGGATACGCATGACCACGTCTTCCATACCGCCAGAAGACGGGATGGTGGCGACGCGTAATTCTATGTCGTACGGGCCATATTTCTTGAACTTGATCTTGCCATCCTGCGGCTTGCGGCGTTCAGAGATATCCAGGTCACACATGATCTTGATACGTGCCAGCAGGGCACTGCGGTAGCTGGCCGGTATTTCAATATACGGTGACAGCGAACCATCCTTGCGAAAGCGTATCAGGGTTTTTTCCTTGCCTGGCCGTGGTTCTATATGGATGTCTGAAGCGCCTTGCTGATAAGCGTCGATGATGATCTTGTTGATCAGTTTGACGAGCTCATTCTCTACTGCGGCAGATACTTCAACAGCAGCCTGTCCACCGTTTTCTTCGTCATCATCATCAAGGCCGGACAGCAGCTCATCGACGGAGCTGCCATCAGACACGCTACCAAAGAACTGGTCTATGGTTTGCAGGAATTCTTTTCTGGTCGTGACACGATAATTGATCTTGGAAGTCGCAAACACATGGTTGACGACATGGGTGGTATTGGTATGTTCGGGATCTATCGCCAGCACGGTCAGGCCGTTCTGGTCTTCCATGATGGGCAGCCAGGAATTTTGTTCCACATACTGGCGCTTGAGTTTTTTGACCAGATCGACAGGGATGATGCGCTCAGCCTTGTACGGTTCATAAGCGACGCGGAAGTATTTGGATAGTGCCTGCCCCAGGCTGGCTATAGGGATTTTAAAATCTTCAGCCAATACCTCTTCCAGGTCCAGCAGGCTGCGCCTCGCTGCCCTGACAGCAAGTTCCATCTCTTGCGCAGACAAAACCGCTTCCGACACCAAAAAATCAAACTTGGTGCGCGGTGTATTGGTTGGCAGTACCTTGCTTTTTTGGGTGAACGCCACAGCCAGGGTTTCACACAAGGCCTGCACACCCTCGGCGGCAATGGCATTGAAAGCATCGCCCAGTTTGTGATTAATGAATTGCACCACACCCAGTAATTCGTGGCTTTGTGCTTCGACGATGGGGGCCACCAGCATTTGCTTGGTACGGTAACCGGTGCGTTGATCGACCGCGCTCTGGAACTTCAGGGTAGGGGAGTGCGAGCGCAATTCATTTTCATCATACACGTCGCGCAGGCTGATCATGGTCTTGGTCAGTGCAACGTGGCCGGCGATACTCTGGTCAGAAATGGACAGGCGCAAGTCCTTGAAAGAATTCAGGCCAGTCTTGATTTTGGAAATCAGGGTGACCTTGTCCTGCGCCACGACATAAATGGTCAGGCGGTCACATTCAAACAGATTGCAGATGTCAGGCGAGACATCCAGCATGATCTGGTCCAAAGCATCTGCCCCATGTATCTTGTTGGTCAGGGCTTGCAGGCGTTTAAAGAATTGTAGCCTGTGATCCAGACCTTCCTTGGAAGCATTTGCGGCTTGAGCAGTTACAACCATTCGTTTTCCTTTGTTACACGTTCTGCAGCATGAAGCACGACGTAAAGCCAGAAGCTAATTATCAGCTTTAAATCAGCTTTAATATGATGCGCATTGCAAGATACTGCAAATTATTATTCTCTTAAGTCAATTTTTACAAAAATGTATCACGGAAGTCGAATGTCTGACCACAAAGTCAACTCTTTATAGCGTAAAGCGACAAATTAGCCTATCTTCAGGGAAGGAATGATGCAGAAGGTATTCTTGTCTTCAAAGAAAGTGTTAAGCTTGCTCAGAGGTCGGGATAGATACGGCGTTGACCTTGAGATAACAAAGCCCCTGGATAGACAGAGGCACACTATTTTTGTATTTATGAACTTACAAATTCTTGGCTGTGCAGGTGGCATCGGTGGCAGTGAGCCCTACACAACCAGCTTATTAATTGACGATGATATCTTGCTGGATGCCGGTACAGGCTTGTCACGGCTCAGTGTAGAGCAGTTGGTGGCGATAGACCATGTGTTTATCAGCCATAGTCATCTCGATCATGTGGCTGGCCTGACCTGGCTTATGGATGCCGTATTTGGTAAAAGAGACAAGCCAGTCACGGTGCATGCGACGGCAGAGGTCTTGCACGCCCTGAAAACCCATATATTCAACTGGATCATCTGGCCAGATTTCAGCACTTTGCCAGATACAGACAAACCATCCATGCAATATCAGGAAATGCTGCCTGGCAGCACGCTGACGCTGGGAGACAGATTGATTACTTCGCATGTGGTCGATCATGTGCCGGGTTCGGTGGCTTATTGGGTGCGCGCTGAGGGTAAAGGTTTTTTGTTTACAGGTGATATGGCAAGTACGCCAGCATTGTGGGAAAACCTGACGGGACAAAAGGCGCTGAGCATGGTGATCGTTGACTGTTCTTTCCCGAATGCAGAAGTGGAACTGGCGCTGGTTTCAAAACATTTTTGCCCGGCAGCGCTCATCAATGATATTGCCGCTGTTTCTACCGAAATCGACTTTCATATCTATCACCTGAAACCGGGGCAAGAAGCACAAATCATGGCAGAACTAGGGCAAAATAAGGAAAGGAATTTTAAAGCCTTGAAAATGGGTGAGCAATTCAGTTTTTGATGTGAAATTGAAAAGTGATATGCAGGCGCGCACTGTTTATAGTGGATAGTGGACACGATGAAGTAGCAGGATCAGCGATGACGATTTGGAAAAAATGCTAGACGATCTGGAGAACGTGATTATGACTGCACTGAGCAGTAGCGAAATTGCACAACGGCTGGAAAAACTGACGGAATTAAGCCTGGAGCTGAGCAATAATCACGACACACCATTATTGCTGGAAAACATACTGCGCTCGGCCAAGAGTATTACCTATGCCGACGGTGGCACCCTATACCGTACCAGTAAAGACAAGCAAAGCCTGTGCTTTAATATTTCCCTCAATGACACCCTGAACATGTATCAGGGTGGCGTAAAAGGGCATACGGTAGATATACCCGACATCCCCCTGATTGATGCTAATGGCAGCAGGAACCTGAATGCCGTGGCAGCCTATGCTGCCAACTACAAACTGTCGGTCAATATCCAGGACGTTTATACCGTTGGCGTCTTCAATTTTTCTGGCACCCGCAATTTTGACCAGCAATTCAACTACAAGACCAAATCCCTGCTGACTGTGCCCATGCATGATCATGAGGGTGAATTGATCGGCGTGCTGCAACTCATCAATGCCACCAATCCCGAAACACGCGAACCTTGCCCATTTACCGAAACAGACCAGCGCTTTATCGAAGCTCTGGCTTCGCAGGCGGCTATTGCACTGACCAATCAGCAATTGATCTCGCAACTGGAAAACCTGTTCGTCTCGCTGGTACATCTTATCAATATCGGTATTGATGAAAAATCTCCTCATACAGGCAGGCATTGCCAGCATGTACCCGAGCTGACCATGTTGCTGGCCAATGCCGTGCATGAAACGCGCGAAGGGCCTCTGTCACATTTTTCGATGACGGATAAAGACCGCAAGGAATTGTGGATGGCGGGCATCCTGCATGACTGCGGCAAGATTTCCACCCCTGTGCATGTAGTAGAAAAATCCACCAAACTGGAAACCATATTTGACCGCATACAATTACTGGATACCCGTTTTGAAGTCTTGAAACGCGATGCAGAAATCAAGGTGTTGAAAAGTAAATGTGCCTTGTACCAGGCCAGTGTCAATAATGAAGGCCTGATCGCTGAGCTGGAGCAGGGCTTGCAGGCTGAGCTGGCCAAAATCGATGACGCCAGGAATTTTTTACGCAAATTGAATATCGGCTCAGAGAGAACCAGCCCCGAAGACTTGCAGCGTGTGACCGATATCGCAGCATGGCAATTTGCCGATGCCAACGGTGCGCAACAGCCCTTCCTGAATGCGGATGAAGTTGAAAACCTGTCCGTGCGTGCAGGTACCCTCAATGCGCAAGAGCGCGCCATCATCAACAACCACATTACCACCACCATCAAGATGCTGGAAGCCTTGCCCTGGCCCAAGCATTTGCAGAATGTGCCTGAATATGCCGGTGGCCACCATGAGCGTATGGATGGCAAAGGTTACCCGCGTGGCTTGCGTGGTGAACAAATGTCAGTACAGGCCAAGATCATGGCAATAGCTGATATCTTTGAAGCATTGACCGCCAAAGACCGTCCCTATAAAGATGGCAAGACCCTGACAGAGTCACTGCACATCCTCGGCAGCTTTGCCCTGAATGGCCATATTGATCCAGACTTGTTCAATATCTTCGTCAAGAAAAAAGTCTACCTGACTTATGCTGAACGCTTCATGGACAAGAGCCAGATTGATGATGTTGATTTGAGCAAGGTACCTGGTTACCGTATTTGAGTGACATAGCCAGACTTCCCGTTGTCCATGTTAAAAGGCATCGGGTAGCAGGAAGATTTCCCGGCATAAGCACTACCTGAAACTGAGTTTGTGGAGGAAAGCTTGCAGAAGCACATCAACAAACTGACACGCTGGGGCATCTGCGTGCTGCTGATCATCATGGCTGCCTTGCAGGCAAATGGTAATTTGCCGACCACCCTCATAGAAAAAGTCGATTACTTTATCTATGACCTGCGCATGAGGTGGGAACCTACGACCTTCAATCCCGACATTGTCATCGTCAATATCGATGAAAAGAGTTTGCAGGAGGTAGGACAGTGGCCCTGGAACAGGGGCGTTGTCGCTGATCTGATAGAAAGACTGACAGACGATTACCATGTCAAGGCAGTAGGGCTGGATATCGTATTTTCAGAACCGGACAGCAGCACCGGTATACAGGTGCTCGAAGGCCTGGCGCAAAAAGAGTTAAAGGAAAATGCTGGCTTTGTAGCGAAAATGCCCGCACTCAGAAAAGAACTCGATTTTGACGACAAACTCGCCAGGACTCTAGCGGGGCGCCCTGTGGTTTTGGGTTATGTGTTTTCCAATACCCCCAACGATAGTTCAAAAGGCTTGCTGCCAACGCCGGCCTTTGTCGATGCCGACCTCGGCGAACGCAGTTTTGAGTCTGCCATCTACACCAAGTACACCGCCAATTTGCCAGAGCTGCAAAAAGCCGCGATTGCCGGTGGATTTTTTAATCCCTCGCCAGATGCCGATGGGGTGATACGGGGCATTCCCTTGCTGGCAAAACATGGTGCTGGCTACTATGAAGCACTGTCACTGGCAACAGCACGTATAGCCCTGAATGCCAGTAAAGTCAAACCAGTATTTCTGCAAGCTGATGGTATCAATTCTCAAAGCTTTTTGAATAATTATGGTTCGATAGAAGCGATCAAGCTTAACTCCACTCCTAACAAGCGCATCCCTGTAGAGCCATTGTTAACTGCGCTGATCCACTATAAAAGCAAGGGTGGGCCAAATGGTGGCGGGTTTGCCTATGTATCAGCTTCGGATGTGCTCAAAAAGCGTCTGGCAGTTGATAAGCTCAAAGAGAAAATCATCTTGATAGGGACAACGGCAGCGGGCCTCAAGGACTTGCGTACAGCGCCGCTTGGACTGGATTACCCAGGTGTGGAAATGCATGCGAATGTGATTGCCTCAATACTGGATGGCGATGTTAAGCAGCGCTCTGACAGCACGCGTGGCTTTGAAGTCATACAGGTATGCCTTATCGGTTTATTGCTCAGTTTTGCACTGTCGCGTTTCAAGGCGCTGGCAGCCGTGCTCTGCACCACGGCAATGCTGGTACTGGTGATTGCCTTCAACTACTGGATGTATCAGTCATTCAATCTCGTCCAGCCACTGGCAACAGTGCTGTTATTGATCGCTGCCCTGTTCGTGTTTAATATCACCTGGGGCTATCTGGTTGAGTCGAGGAAGTTGCGTGGCGTGGTCAGGCGCTTTGGTGAATATGTAGCGCCGGAACTGGTTGCGGTCATGGCAGAAGAACCTGACAGCTACACCATGGAAGGTGAAATTCGTGAGCTGACTGTCATGTTCTCTGATGTGCGCGGCTTTACGACTATTTCCGAAAGCCTGAGTGCAGCAGACTTGCGAGAATATATCAACATCTACCTGACCGCGATGTCAGAAGAAATACGCGGTAATCGTGGCACGCTCGATAAATACATCGGTGACTGCGTCATGGCTTTCTGGGGCGCACCCGTGCGCCTGGAAGATCATGCCAGGCTGGCCGTTGCCAGTGCGCTGAAAATGCAATCCATCGCGCAAGGCCTGAGTATAGACTTTGTCAAACGTGGCTGGCCTGCCTTGAAGATAGGGGTAGGCTTGAACACAGGCGAAGTGCGCGTAGGCGACATGGGTTCCAAGATCCGGCTGGCCTATACCGTCATGGGTGATGCGGTGAACCTGTCTTCACGCCTGGAAGGTATTACCAAGGTGTATGGTGTCGGCGTCGTGGTTGGTGAAGCGACAAAAACTGCCGCAGCAGAATTCGCTTACCGGGAACTCGACAGGGTCACGGTCAAAGGCAAGACCCGGCCTATTTCGATCTTTGAACCTATTGCCATTGCAACGAGCATAGACGATGCCCAGTCTGCCTTGCTGGAACTCTGGCATCAGGCACTCGATGATTTCCGCGCGCAGCAATGGGATCTTGCCGAAAAATCTTTCCGATCATATCTGGAAGTGCGTGCAGAAGACCTGGCTGCCCAGGTCTTTCTGGAGCGTATCGCCCACTACCGGCAAAATCCATTGCCTGCCGACTGGGACGGTGTTGCGACCTTTGTCAGCAAGTTCAGCGAATAAAACTGACAAGTGTCATTTGGCTTTTACCCGCAGCAGGTAATAGCTGATCACGCCAAGAACGATGCCCCAGCAGGCAGAACCCAGGCCCAGCAAGCTGATATTCGATGCAGTAACGATAAAGGTGATCAGCGCAGCTTCACGTTCTGTCGTTTCCTGCATCGCATTCACCAGACCATTCTGAATTGCACCCAGCAAGGCCAGACCGGCTACCGTGGTCACCAGCGCATGTGGTAAATGCAGGAACAGGGCAGTCAGGGAACCGGCAAAGCTGCCTATCAACAAATAAAATCCACCGCAGGCAACACCGGCGACCCAGCGTTTCTCTGCTTGCTGATGGGCTTCTGGGCCGGTGCAAATTGCTGCAGTGATCGCCGCCAGGTTGACGCCATGTGAACCAAAAGGTGCCAGCAAGATGCTGACAAAACCGGTAGCGCTGACCAGCTTGCTGGTCGGTGTTTGTTCATAACCTGCTGCACGCATGACCGCCACGCCCGGTACTTGCTGGCCAGTCAGGCATAGCAGCGCCAATGGCAAGCCCAGACTGATGATGGCGCTCAAAGAAAATTCGGGCGCAGTCCAGACTGGCATCGTCAAACCCAGTTGCGCAGTAATAGCCTGACCCTGGTTGCTGTCACCCCAGCCAAGAGCACTCCAGAGCATCACGCCACTCAGCAAGGTCAGGACGATGGCATAGCGTGCACTGCGGCGTTTGAATATCAGGTAAGCCACGAACATGGCAGTCACCAGCCAGGGCGCGCCAGCAACCTCGCTGCGGGCATTGGCAAATACATCGACGCCAAAACGAAACAGGATACCCGCCAGCATGGCCGCACACAGGCTTTTGGGTATTTTTGCCATGAGCTTTTCAAAGATACCGGTAATGCCTATCAGCCATATCGCTGCTGCCGCAACCAGGTAGGCACCTATGGCCTGATGATAAGGCACCGTTGCCAGACCCGTTACCAGCAAGGCTGCACCCGGCGTATTCCAGGCACAAATCACTGGTATCTTGTGCCGCCAGCTCATCCACACTCCCACCAGACCAGATCCTATCGAGATAGCCCATATCCACGAGCTGGTCTGCGCTGTCGTGAGTTTTGCGCTTTGCGCTGCCTGCAAGATCAGCAACATGGGGCCAGCATAGGAGATCAGGACGGCAATCAGGCCAGCCAGCACCGCAGGAAAAAAATCTGCCGCCGTAGCGGCAAAACCCGGCTTGATGGCATTTGCCGGGGCAAGGAGAGGGGTAGAGTGTGGTGTATTCATGCACCTAGTCTAGTTCAGTGCAGGCTGGCATTTACTTACAGTGCTGATCTGTCTTATGCTACACAGATTCACATTCAAGGTATCTGTTATGCAGCACAGTTACAGACAGCTGGCAGACGCCATCAGTGCAGATATCCGGGCCAGCCGCTATCAGGTAGGTGATCGTCTGCCATCGGTGCGTCTGATTGCAGAGACGCAGCAAGTCAGTGTTTCTACTGCGATACGCTGTTACCGTTACCTTGAAAGCCAGGGTCTGGTAGAGGCACGCAATAAGTCAGGCATCTATGTCGCTGACTGGAAAACCAGGCAAACGACAAGCATAGTGACGCTGAAAAAAAACAGCCAGGCAGCACCGGCAGTTGAGTACGACAAACTGATGTCCCTGCAGCACAGGATGACTGAACTGTATTCACTGACGGCACAGCCCCTGCATCTGGGGCTGCATCTCGCCAGCGCCGCGCCAGAATGGTATCCCTGTGAAGCCCTGGCCAAAATCGCCCAGCGCCTGCTGCGGCAAGACCCCATGCTGATAGGTGTGTATCCCGGCGGTACAGGTTTGCCAGCACTGAAAACCAGCCTCATACACTGGCTAAAAAATGCAGGCATGGATTTGCAGACCAGCGATTTGCTCATCACCAATGGCAGCACAGAAGCACTGAGCGTGGCACTGCGCGCTGTCGCCCAACCCGGCGATGCTGTCATTGTTGAGTCGCCAGTCTATTTTGGCTTGTTGCAAATGCTTGAGAACCTCGGCATCAAGGCCATAGAAATTCCCTGCGTGCCAGGCCAGGGCATCAGCCTGGAAGCGCTGGAATATGCGCTTGAACATCAGAGCACGGTACGTGCCATCGTCGCCATGCCGAATTTCCAGAATCCCCTGGGTTGCGCTATGCCGGATAAAAACAAGAAGCGCCTTCTGCGCTTGGTTGAGCAATATGACCTTGCCTTGATAGAAGACGATGTCTTCGGCGACCTTTCGCATCAGCAGGAAAGACCACAAGCCATCAAAGCCTGGGACAAGCAGGGCAGGGTCATCTATTGCGGCTCTTGCAGCAAAAGCCTGGCCCCGGCATTTCGCATAGGCTGGATAGCTGGCGGACGTTATCAGGCCAGGATCAATTCATTAAAGCTCAGTGCATCCCTGATCACGCCCTTGTTTGAGCAGGCGGTACTGGCTGAGTTTATACAGTCAGGTGCCTTGCCATCCCACTTGCGCAAGTTGCGGGAGCGCCTGGCGGCCAATATCCCACTGGCAACTGTTGCCATAGCGCGTTATTTTCCCTTGGGCACCCAAGTCATCAGCCCTGCAGGTGGCTGGTGGTTATGGCTGGAATTGCCTGAGCATGTAGACAGCCTGGCTTTGCTGCGTCAGGCAGTAGCAAAGGGCATAGCGTTTACGCCAGGCAGCCTGTTCTCCGGTTCGGGCAAATACGCCAATTATCTGCGCATGAATATAGGGCGGCCATGGGGACGCGAGATGGAACAGGGTATCAAGACCCTGGGCAGGCTGGTTTCAGAAATGTAGATGAAATACGGCTTACTTTTTAAGCCGGTCAAATAAATCTTTGGCTATCTTGTCTGCATTTTGCTCTTCTGTTTGCTTTTCAGTTTTATTTTCAGATGGTTGCTGACGTTTGGCAAATCTGGACAAGGTACCCACTTTCCTCGTACGGATTTTCAGTAAAACGAAAGGGATGATCCGCCATGCGATGACACCATCCAAAGGCTTCACCGGGATTAAATTGAAGGCGATGATGATCAGATTGGTTTTGGTCAGCACATCGAACACCGGGGACAATTGAAACATCCACATGGGTGAAAAATAGAACAGCAGATATTGCGCTACAACAGCCAATATCAGGAGCAACAACTGCCCGAGCACGCCGCCCCAGGCAATTAAAATATCTTCCGATTCATAATACGGCGTCTCATGCGTGCATTCACCATGCATCAGAAATAGTCTGATCGCATAAACTTTAGTGTCTGTATATCTTGCCGCAATCGCGTGACCAAATTCATGGAAGAGCAGTATCGTGACGAATGCCAGGAAGCCAGGGAGTAGCCAGACCAGCTTCATTCCCTGTATCAAAACCCAGGGAAACCAAAGCAGGATAGTCCAATGTGCGTAAACTGGTATTTTTTTCCAGTGCACGAGCTTCCAATAACCTGAATCCATATGGCCTGTCTGTATTGATTAATACTCTATTTTACAAGAGCCCGGCAGCGAGTAAGGCCTTATCCCATTCCGGCACAGGTTGATACTCTTCCACCAGAAAATCAATCAACGCCCGCACCTTGGGGCTGACTTTGCGGGTAGCGGGATAAAGCGCGGTGAAGTCATTCAAAGGCAAGGCCCACCCTGGCAAAACTGTGACCAGATTACCTTCGATCAAATCACGCCATGCAAGAAAAGTCGTGTCATACACTATCCCCAGCCCGCGCAGGGCGGCCTGGTGCAAGACCTTGCCATTGTTTGAGGCAAAACCGGGTGTGATATCGACCGCCAGGGTTTCACCATCCCGTTCAAAATGCCAGGTATTGCCCTGAGTAAGATGGCTGAAGTGCAGGCAGCGGTGCCGGTTCAATTCTGTAGGGTGCGCTGGCATGCCATGCTCTGCCAGATAAGCCGGGCTGGCGCACAACAGACCGCGACAGGGGGCCAGTCTGCGTGCATGCAAGCCGGGGCTGTCGGGTATGCCACCAACCCGTATGCTGAGGTCAAAGCCATGTTTGAACGGGTCCAGCAGATTGTCATCGACATGCAGGGTCGGCTGCAGCATGGGATGCAGCAAGGTAAAACGAGCCAGTGCATCGGCCAGCCAATCGCTGCCAAAGCTATTCGGTGCCTGTATGCGTATGCCACCAGCCAGTTCATTGCCCGCCTGGCTGACCACCAGCCTTGCCTGGCGTGCATGCTCTACACTGGCGCTGCAAGGTTCCAGGTAGGCCTGCCCCAACTCGGTCAGGCTGACTTCACGGGTCGATCTGTGTAGCAGCCGTGCGCCCAGTTCAGCTTCGAGTTGCATGATGTGCTTGCTGACCATGGCACGGCTAATGCCCAAGTGGCGTCCGGCGGCGCTAAAACTGCGCTGCCTTGCTACTTCGACAAAGATTTCCATTGCTTTTAGTTGGTCCATGAAAGCCATTGTCTATAGATTGAATACAATCTGTCAATCATTGTGGGTATTGTGCGCAACAAATGAAACTCGCTACACTTGATGCAGATCAAGCAAAGGCGTCAAGATAGGTGATTGTCTTTTGTTTCCCCGCATTCACAGCCAGGAGTCAGCATGCTCAACGCACAACAAATCCAGCAATTTCAGCAAGATGGCTACGTCGTCGTCCCCAATTTCAAGAATGCCAATGAAATCTCTGCCCTGCGTGAGCGTGCAGCCAAAATCGTTGATGAATTTGATCCTGCTTCTTCCAAATCCATCTTCACGACCAAGGAGCAGGAAAAGAAGGTCGATCATTACTTCCTCAATTCTGCCAATAACATCAGTTGTTTTTTTGAAGAAGAAGCCTTCGATGAGCAAGGTAATCTGCGTCAGGCCAAGTCAGTGTCCATCAACAAGATAGGTCATGCGATACATGATCTTGATCCTGTCTTCAGCGCATTTTCGCGCGGTACTGCTTTGGCAAAAGTAGCTGAGCAATTAGGTCTGCAACTGCCACAGATTTACCAGTCCATGTATATCTTCAAGCAGCCTAGCATAGGTGGTGAAGTGCGCTGGCATCAGGATGCAACGTATTTTGAAACTGATCCGGTTAGCGTGACCACCTTCTGGTTTGCACTCGAAGATGCGACACTGGAAAATGGCTGCATGTGGGCAGAACCGGGCGGTCACCGCACACCCATGCGCGAACGCTTCGTGCGTGAAGGCGATCAGGTGCGGGTAGAAAAGCTCGACAGCATGCCCTGGCCAGATGACAGCACGGCCATCCCGCTGGAAGTCAAGGCAGGCAGCCTGGTGTGCTTCCACGGTCTGTTGCCACATTACAGCGCGCCTAATCGCTCAGCAGTTTCACGCCATGCCTATACCCTGCATGTGACCGATGGCACGACCAATTATTCACCACAAAACTGGATACAGCGCGACGCCAGTTTCCCGGTGCGTGGTTTTGTTTGAGTAGCTCATGATGAATTCTGAAGTATTGATTTTCGCCCCGCACTGGGGCAGTGCTCACTTGAGCCGTGAAGCTTTCATTGCCAAGGTGCTGGAAGCCGGTTTTGATGGCATAGAAATGTCCTTGCCCATGGATGTGGCCGAACGCGATGCGTGGACCAGTGCGATTGACTACGCAGGCCTAAAGCTCATCTCCCAGCAATGGGAGACGGTTTTTCACAGCGATTTTTCTGCACACAAGCAAGCGCTGGGTGATTTGTTGCGCAATGCCTGCGCAGCAAAACCCCTGTTCGTTAACACTCATACCGGCAAGGACTTTTACAGTCAGGCGCAAAATAATGAATTGCTGGACCTGGCTGACGAGATAGCTGCCGAAACCGGTATCGCCATCGTCCACGAAATCCACCGCAGCCGCTTCAGTGGACATCCCATGTTGCTCTTACCCTATTTGGAGCAGCGCCCACAATTGCAACTCAATGCAGACCTCTCACACTGGTGTTGTGCCTGTGAATCCCTGCTCGAAGACCAGGTGCATATACTGGAAAAAGTATTCCCTCATGTGCGCCACATCCATGCCCGCGTAGGCCATAGCCAGGGACCACAAGTCAATGATTTCCGCGCACCTGAACATGCAGCGGCCTTGCAGCAGCATTTGTCCTGGTGGGACGCTATCATCAGCCAACAACGCGCGTCAGGCAAACAGCAGATCACATTGACGCCAGAGTTTGGGCCATCGCCCTACACACAGAGCCTGCCTTATACAAACCAGGTCGTATCAGATGCCTGGGAATTGAATATGGCGATGCTGCAGTTATTGCGTTCGCGATATCAAAAATGAATTGAAGTTGTGGCAAGTATCTATCTGTGACATCATGCGTGCCTGAAGCTAATTTTGCATGCCGAATCCTGCCTCTGGATATGATGAAAACTGTGCCCGAAACTTATGTGTTCACCTGGAAGAAAAATCAATATTCCTGGATATTATTGCTGTTGCTATCCGCGCTCACATTGAGCCTGCTCGCTGGGCTTTTTTGGCTCAAATATTGGGACCTGGTAAAGCTCGGGGATTACAAGAAGATCGCTCCACAATCACTAATTACTTTAGTGGGCATTCCCTTAGGTTTTGTCTTCCATTTTGCGATACAGAAGTTTTTTCGTACCGCCAGATTAATTGTGGATAGCTCCGGTGTGCGACTGGAGCAGCTGCCAGGTCAAGGTCCGGCAATAATGAAATTCCTTGAAAGAAAAATTCTCTGGGCTGACGTGAAGAGTGTCACCTATCTGTCAAGTTTCGGGCTCATTCATTTGCGCTCAACACCGACAATGCAGCCCGTGAGTATCAGAGTAAAAGAATGGCAGTTACAAAAGCCGGATACCACGCTCAACACCAGGAATGCTGAGCCTGATTTGATCAGGCTGTTTCGTGAGTTGGAGGTCTTTGAATCTTTTTCCAAAGATAACAGTTTTGATGCAGCCACCTTTGATTTGATGAAACACCCTGCAACAAAAAAATTGCTACTGCTGATGGGCGGTCTGGTGATATACAGCTTCCTGGATAGCATGCTGCAACACGAAGGCTATGCTTTTTTCAAGCCCGGCCCACATGAATTGGCAGCCATGTCCGCTGCGGCGATTGTGGCTGGTTTGTTACTCAAGGCCAGGGTGCGGGATTATATTCCCCCGGGTATCGTCGCTGCGCTGGCGATGATGGCTGCGATAACATTTGGTGTCGCCAGTTATGTTGGAGGTGTACGCATTAATCAACTTGCAGGTGGCCCCTTGCTGGAAGCCAAATACCATCGGGATGAAAAATGTCTGAAATTACTGCCGGAAGATAAAAGTCTTCCAGTGGTTGAATATACCGACATGACCACGGATTATTGGTGCAGCAGGGGCATTGATGAAGTCCAGACCGTTAAGGTGCGCAAAGGTTTGTTTAACTCTTATCAATTTGATTTACGAGAGCAGACAAAGGCAATTCGCGACTACAAACAAAAATCCTGATGCTGGCTGCCATTGGTTGTGTAGCAAATGCCTGCTCTTTAAATCCGTACTACTGAGGCCAGTGTCTGTGCCATTACGTACAGAAACAGCTGATTCGAATGTAAATCTTCAACGATAGAACAATATATCAACCATGCCTGCTAGATATGTATTCGTCCAGAAGCAAGATAAACATATCTGGGTCAAGCGTTTGTTATTTGGCACACTGTTATTGTTTCCTTTTATCGCATTTTTTATTTGGATGTTGTATCAGAATTTGCTAAAACCGGAGATGCTCATTCGTATTCTGGCAGATGTGTCATTTCCTCCGGCTGCAGTCCTCGTTCTTATACCATTGATCGCCTTTGATGATGTTGCAAAAATCTTTTATCGCTCTGCCAGTTTGTACATAGATGATGCGGGTGTGCGTTTAAAACTTCCGCCAAAGAGTAAATGGGCTATCCTTGGCTTTCTTGAAAAAGATATAGCTTGGACAGAACTCAAAGATGCAACTTATGTTGAGCGTTTTCAGCTTATTCAGTTACGCCCCCAATCTGGCGCAAGTTTCCTGAATATCAGGCTTAAAGATTGGCAGTTGCAAAATACAGGCAGTAATGTGAATAGTGGGAACGCAGTCCCAGACTTGTTGGCAGTTTTTCGTGAATTAAAAATCCTGGATAAATACCCCGCCAATAGTCAGCTTGTAGAAGCAAATTTCGATTTGACGAAACATTCCGCAACAAAAAAATTATTGTTTGGGATTGCAATTTTGATCGCCTACAGTTTCGTCGATACGATGCTGCAACATGAAGAATATGCCTTCTTTGACCTTCATTATTTTTTGCCACATATTGTTTTTGGCGCGACTTGTGCGGTCGTGCTGATGGGCTTAATGTTCAAGGCAAGCAAACACGAATTCATCCCGCGTAGTAATGTTATTGGCCTGGCGATCCTGAGCGGGTTGGTGTTTGGCGTTACCAGCTATGTAGGAGGTATTCGCATTAATCAAATGGTGGGCGGCCCTTTGCTGGAAGCCAGATACCACCGTGATGCAAGTTGCCTGAATTTGCTGCCTGAAGACAAGAATCTTCCTGTGGTTGAATATCCTTACCATGCCAGAAAATACTGGTGCAGCAAGAATATCGATGAAGCCTTGACCGTGAAAGTTCGCCAAGGCTTGTTTGGTCTGTATCAGTTTGATCTCAGGGGGAAAGGACCTGGCAATCCGTAACTATAAGAAAAAATCTTGATGCAGCTTGTCATCCTGAGCCCATTTAATCTTCAAAAGCAAACCGGAACTCGCCCGGTGGCAGCATCAATTTAGGCGGTGTTTTTCCTGTTTGCACCATCACTACATCGGCAGGCATACCATTTGCCGGTTCTGACTTGTGGTAGGCATAGATCAGGCGGCGCCCTGTGACCGGTAGTAATTCTTTTGGAATATCCCTGGGTGTAAAACCCGCCAGTGTAGTCAGCCAACTGGCTCTGCCATTGACGGGGCTGGTGGAATATGCAGGGTAAATGACCTGCATATCGACGAATTTGTTATTGATGCCCAGTTTAATATATTGCTGCCCGCCAGATTTGAGAACAAAGGGTTTATCTTGCACCATCCTGGCAACAGCAGCTTTATACAACTTGCTTTGCCGTGTTGAATCGACGTGCTCATACATGGCGGTCTGGTCTATCGTCAGTGGATTGATACCCGTCAGTCTTTTTAATTGCGCCGCCATTTTGGATTTATCGTCATCAGTCTCTGCTACCGGAAATTCATAGGCGTGGCTATAACCTACATAGATGAAGACTTTTGCCTTTGGGTCTTGCCTGAAGATTTTTTGCACCAGGTTCTTCGCCATGCCTGATTCACGCGGTCCATTAACTGGCTCGTAGCTGACAAACTTCCATTGATTGTGCATGGCATCGCGCAAGAAATTGGCATAGGTAGCTTCTGATGTATAGGCACCCGTGCTTTCGCTGACGTATTGTTTTTGCAAAGGAAAATCGTCATATAAATTGAAGGCTTCGCAGGCCATATAGCTATAACCTGCCTTTTTTAATTCCCGCGCCAGTTTCATCGCAAAAGCCCTGTGCATGGGGACATGATGCGCTTCATTCAAAATGACTACTTGTGTCTTTTTGGCTTCTCGGACTACGGCAGCAATAGCGTCTTCGGCTTTGGCATTGCTGATGCTATCGAATTCTTCTTTGGTGGCAGGTATGTCGTCCACTGGCATCTGATTGAATGCTGCGACCGCGCCATCGAGATCGCCAGCCAGGGAGCGATGCAATCCCAGCGACATATATTTCGAATTAAGCACCAGTCGTTTTGCCTTGTCGTCGCGATAAGTCTTGGTGGCAGCCTCTTGCAGCGCTAGCTCTGCTACTTTCAATTGTTTCAGTCTGCTGGTATTTGCTTTTGCCACGTCGTCGCTGCCTGCTTGCGCGCATAAGTGGGTAAAGACAAGTAACAAGGCTAGAAAACCTGGTTTGAATTGACTGACGACCATGCCTGGCAAACTCCTGGTGTAAAAATGGCAGATATCCACGGAGGTTTTATCCGACGCAACCTATTGCGCCTATCCTCTTAATGACATTCTGCCATCTTCTTGTACATGACGTCGGTACGCAAGACATATTTAATGCCAGCATCAATAGCAGTACCCTGATGCGGTATCAAGTGAGGGAAAAGCAGTGCCATGCCAGGTTCAGGTTTGATGTCGGCAAAGCGGAATGCAGTATGGCCGCCTGCATAACCTGCATTCAGGTAAATCAGCAAGGTAAAGTAGTTGCTTTCGGTTTCTGATCTTTTGAAATTGAGATCATGATGCCATTTGAAATACTGGCCAGCTTCATAGCGATAAAAACGGAAGCGCTCATTCAGACCTGACAACTTCCATTCCTTTAATTGCGCCGGCAACACCATACGGGCGCGTTCAAAAATCGACGCTGCAAGCGTGGTGTCGTCGAAAATGATGCGGTCATTATTGCGTACCTGATCTTTCCCGCTTATCCCAGTTTTGACCTGTATAGCAGCTTTTTCATACTGCATTTGCTCGCTGCAAGCTATCATGCGCCTGCATTCTTCTTCAGTCAAAAAGCCTTTGATGCTATGCACGCCCGAGCCATGGTCATGCACTTCCATATGACTGACCACCATTATGCTGCAGGTGCATCTGTAGCTGCTGCCTTGCGGTACATGACATCCGTGCGCAAGACATATTTGACGCCGCTTTCGACAGGTGCACCCTGATGCAACATCATATGCGGGAAAACCAGCGCCATGCCTTTTTCTGGCTGTATAGTTTCCCAGCGAAAGGATGTGCTGCCGCCAGTGTAGTCACCATTCAGATAAATCAGCAGAGTCAAAAAGCTGACCTCATCTTCGTTGCGGGCATAATTGCCATCCTTATGCCATTTGAAGTATTGACCTTCTTCATACCGGTAAAAGCGAAAGCGTTCATTCAGGCCCAGCAAAGTCCATTCCTTCAATTCTGCAGGCAGGAACAGTTTTGCTCTTTCAAATATGGCAGCTGCCAGGACTTTGTCATCAAAGATAACACGGTCATTATTACGCACATCTTTATACATGCGCATGCCTGTGCCAGTCTGTATCATGGCTTCTTCATAGCCCATTTGTTCACTGGTAAAGATCATGCGTTCGCATTCTTCTTCAGTGATAAAGTTTTTGATGCCAAATACGCCTGCACCGTAGTTATTGAGTTCCATATCGTTCTCGGTTTTGTTTCGTCCTGACTGTAATATAAGATACTTTGTTGTAAATTTCAACTAAGTTAGTTTTAAATATTTACGAACTTAGTGACGGATTTGTACTAAATCTAGCTATCGCTTACAATGATGGTATTGAATACTCAGGGGGAAAAGCATGGCGACTGCTAAGCAAAGCGAAAAAGAATTTCTGCTCAATTACAATATCCATGACTATGATGTGCCTTTGACGAGTGTGGATCTGGTGATTTTCACGATCAGGGAACAGGCTTTGCAAGTCTTGCTGGTCAAGCGTGGTGACCATCCCTGCAAGGGGCAGTGGAGTTTGCCTGGTGGCTTTATTGATGTTCACAATGATATCGACCTGGACGGTGCCGCCCTGCGCAAACTCAAGGAAAAAACCGGGGTCGAGGCGCCTTATCTTGAGCAATTGCAAGGCTTTGGCAGTCGCAACCGTGATCCGCGTGGCTGGTCCACTACCTTTGCTTACTTTGCCCTGATTTCTTCTGACCGCATCACACTCAGCCACGGCGGCAATGCCGATGCGGTACGATGGTGCCCGGTTGAGTCGGACAAGGGCTTGCCCAAGCTAGCCTTTGATCATGCGCAAATCCTGGATATTGCCGTCCAGCGCCTGCGCAACAAGGTGGAATACACGTCTTTGCCAGCGCATCTATTGCCGGAAGAATTCACGCTGTCTGAATTACAGCGCGTGTACCAGGTCTTGCTGGGGCGTCTGGTGGACAAGAGCGCGTTTCGCAAGCGCATCCGGGAAGGTGATTTCCTCGAAGAGTTGCCGGGCAAGTGGCGCTTGGGCAGCAATCGCCCGGCGCAGTTGTATGGCTTGCGCAAGGGGCAGGGTACGGTCTATTTCAATCGTCTGATGACGGGTGAAGTCGGGGCGAAATAGTTTTCTTCCATCTTTGGTTCGGGGGCATTTTGAGTTAATGCCCCAAACCAACATCGTCAAGTTTTGTCAAAAGTGCACATTCGCGCTCATCTAAACTTGACGAAAATTTAATATTATCAAATAATCATCCTGCATTCCTGATATTCATGTTTGCTGGACAAGCCTTGCTGTGCGCGTCCGGCAAATGTCCGCATCAACAATGCGCACCAGCTAAAGCTAGCAATTGCGCATTCAGTACAAAAAGGGAGACAGTGTATGAGCAAAGATCAAGACCCCATTCCGCCATGTTTTGACCAGGCCAATCAGGCGCCTGAGCGTCTGACAGAGCTGTTTGTCGGTATTGCGCAAGGTAACCGCATCAGGCTGGGCCAGCGTCCGGCGGAGCGTGCGGTGTTCCGCAAATTGCATGGGGTTGCCAGCGCCAGGCTGGTCATGGAAAAGAAAATACCGGCCAAACTCAAGGTCGGTGTTTTTGCGCATGAGAGCCTGGATGCCTGGGTCAGGTTTTCCAGTGACACCACGCCAACTTCACCTGACCTGTATTCGACTTTGGGCATAGGTATCAAACTGTTTGGCGTGCCCGGTCCTAAGGCGCTGGGTGATGGTGGCGACACGGCTGACTTCATCATGCAAAACTTCCCGGTCTTCTTTGTCGATAATGCCAAGGAGATGGTGGAGTTCACTTATGCTGGTGTGGTTGCGCAGGATTACCCCGGCTACCTGAAAAAACATCCCAAGACTGCAAAAATACTGGACCAGATGGAAAAGGTCGAGGGCAGTACCCTGACCACGACTTACTGGGCCATTCTGCCTTTCCAGGCCGGGAAAAAAGAATACGTCAAATACCGTCTGGAGCCTGTCACTCCGCCAGAGAATGTGCCGAATGATGAGCGCGATTATCTGGCAGTCGATATGTGCAACCGTTTGGCCAAGCGTGAATACCAGTTCCGCTTCATGGTACAACTGCGTACCAATCCCAAGACCATGCCGCTGGATGAGGCAACGGTGGAATGGCCGGAATCTGAAAGCCCCTTCATCCATGTCGCCACCTTGATCTTGCCGCAGCAGGATATCAGTGTGCGTGGTCAGTCTGAATATGGCCAAGGCCTGGCCTTCAATATCTGGCGCGTGCCGCCAGCACAGGCACCGGTAGGTTCCATCGCCGAGGCGCGCAAAGTCGTCTATGCAGCAGGTGCCGATGCCAGACATGAAGCCAATGGCCAGAGCCTGCAAGACCCGCGCGAGCCGCGCTCCCCAACTGCGGGCTGCCCCTTTCATGCGGTAGGCCAAGCAAAAGCAGAGCCCCTAGTCAAGGACACTTGCATCGTCAAGGCCGTGATTTACCCGTCCATAGGTGTGGCGCGTGTAGGCACCAGTGAGAAGGAATGGTTTTTGGGGCCAGAAGTACCTTATCCAAAACCAGAGGCACCGGGCTATTACCGTGACGCCCATAAAAAACTCAAACGCCAGGGAGCCAGGTTCCGCGTCTATGGCGTGAATGCCAAAGGCGAGATCGTCAAGGAACTCAATGCCGACAATGCAAAAGTAGAGTGGCAAGTGCAACTGGCCAATACCAAGTCAGCCTGGTATGGCTTCCAACTGGCGCTGGATATCCCTGAAGCCGCCTCTGCGCCGCAAACCACCTTGCGCAATGCGGCAGTGCCGGACAGGACCATGTTGTCGATCACACCCAAACAAAGAAAAGTCAGCGGCAAAAAATCCAAGCCACAGCGCTTTGATGATGGCAAATTCATGGGCAAGCCTGTGTATCTTGGCGAAGCTTTTACCGATGAACAAGGTCGCTTGATTGTATTGGGTGGGCATGGTGTATCAGCCTCGTACGATAATAGCCGCGCCATCACCTTTGCCAATAATGAGGGCTGGCATGATGATACTTCTGACGGCCCCATCAACGCCAAGGTTGTCTATGACGGTTTGGAATTGATGGTAGAGCCGTCCTGGGTCGTGGTCGCACCACCCAACTATGCGCCGCAAAGAAAATCAGTACGCACCATGTGGGATTTGATGCGCGATGTCGCCATTACTGCCGGTACTTTGCCCAAGCCTAAACGGCCCAGCTTTACTTTCGACATCCTGCCGCTGTTTGAACGCCTGAATGGCTTGCAATGGGTGAATGCTGGCTTCAATGCAGGCTTTGGCTGGAAAGGGATGGTGGACCTCACGAGTGCACAGGCATTGTCGCGCCTGGCGAGTACCAATACCGCCTATGTAGAATTGCGCCGCACCATTGCCAATCAATTCCGCAACTATGAAGTCGATTCCTGGTCACCAAAGCCTTGGCCGTGGTTGTATGGCGATGCCATGGCTATCCCCGCTGCGCAAACATCAAGGCAAAATGCCTCGCTGACAGCCACCCAACTGGCCATGCTGATGGAATGGGCCGAGGGTAATTTTGTAGAAGATTATGACCCCGATCGCAAACATGCTGAACGCATAGACCAGGTGCCGCTGGAGCAGCAGGGCGATACCCTGACACAGGCAGCGCTGGACTTTTGCCTCGCTGACGCCTTCCACCCCGGCTGCGAAATGACCTGGCCAGTGCGTGCCAGCACCATGTATATGGCACCGTTCCGCTTTGCTCATGCACTTGATGGCTGGATTGCACCTGGCCTGGGTGAGATACTGACCAGCGACGGCGTCACCATACCAAACGGCCCCTTGTACGGCCAGCAGGCTGGCGGCATCACACGCTGGATGGCCGTACCCTGGCAGACGGATACGGCAAGCTGCCGCTCTGGTTACGATAAGTCTTATGACCCGTACGTGCCGAGCTTCTGGCCAGCGCGCGTACCCAACCAGGTTTTGACCAAGCAAAACTATGCCGTCGTCATAGATGAGAAAAAGCCGCTGGGTGAAAGGCTGGCCGCATTCGCCAACCGTGCCTCCTGGATCAACCCGCTGGGCAGCACCAGCTATACCGACCAGATCAATAATATGATCCGCCATTTTGATCATCTCGGTGTGGTGGAAGTGCATCCCGGCCCGGCAGATCATCAGCACTTCCCCGCTGAATTTGAAGTCGAAGACCAGCATATACCTATCGCCGACATGCCAGCGCCAAATGCTCAGCACGTCGCACATGAGGAGCATGCCAGGGTAGGCGCGGCAGAAGTGACGAATGCTGAATCTGTCGATATCATGACGATAGAAAAAGTACGCCGCTTCCCGCGTGGTTTGCATCGTTAGACGTGGGAACGTTGCAGATAGATGCATTGGTCTTAGGGGCAGGGCCTGCGGGCTCTGCTTTTGCCCTGAACCTGGCACCGTTTCAAAAGGTAGTCATGCTGGAAGCATCACCGCCAGCAGCTATGCGCGTAGGTGAATCCCTGCCGGCCGCAGCCGGTAAGCTGCTGGCTGACATGGGTTTGTATGAAGCATTTTTGCAGCAAGGTCATCAGGCTGCGCATCTGAACATCAGTCACTGGGGCAGTGATCTGGCGACCGAGCAGGATGCCATGCGCAATCTCGATGGACATGGCTGGTATCTTGATCGTCACCGTTTTGATTGCTGGCTGCAGGATGTCGCGCAAGAACGTGGCGCAGCTTTGCTGAGGCAAAGCAAGCTGCTGTCTTTTGCTCCGGCAAAAAGCAATCCGGAATATTGGGATGCTGTCATTGCCGTGCAGGGCAAGACCGTGCAGGTTGAAACCAGAATGCTGATCGATGCCAGCGGCAGAAAATCTCTACTAACGCGGCAACTGGGCATAGCCCGCAAATCCACGGATAAACTGGTGTGCAGCTGGCTGGTGGGCCGAGACACTGACAATACAGCAGGCTCAAGTCACATCAGTGCGGAGGCAGGAGGCTGGTGGTATAGCTCATCCCTGCCAGGGCAAGGCCGCATTGTGGCGTTCTACACTGATGCTGATTTACCAGCAGCAGCCTGCAACCATCAGCAAGGGCTATTGCAGCGCCTGCGTCAGAATCCGCAATTGTCAGCCTGTCTTGATGAATATGGTTTTGTGCCAGGACAGCAGCATGGATATTGTGCTGCCCATACTGCAGTGCTGGAACAGTTTGCCGGTTCCAATTGGCTGGCCATCGGTGATGCTGCGCTGAGTTTTGATCCGCTGTCTTCACAGGGTGTTTTCAATGCCTTATATACTGGCTTGGCAGCAGCGGAGGCGGTGTCGCATTATGATGCTGATGCGCGAGCTGGCTATATAGCTGAGCTAAGCTCCATACAGGCAGCCTATGTGAATCATCTGCAAGTCTGGTATCAGCAGGAACAACGCTGGGCAGATCAAGCATTTTGGCAGCGGCGGCTTGCTGCTTGAATTTACTACCCCTGGTTTGCCAGGCCAGGGGCATTAGTTCAACATTACATCAAACTACGTCAGACTACGTCAAACCGCATCTAGCGCAGATTGCAAATCCTGTCTTAAATCTTCCACATCTTCTATGCCTACCGACAGGCGTATGAATGAATCTGTGATACCCAGTTTGGCTCTTTGTTCTGCCGGGATCGTTGCATGCGTCATGATGGCCGGATGTTCTATCAGGCTTTCTACGCCACCCAGACTTTCAGCAAGGGCGAATACTTCGCAACGTTCGAGGAAGCGGCGTGCGCCTGCCAGGTCGGTGTCAAGTTCTATGGAAATGATGCCGCCAAAGCCATCCATCTGCTGTTTGGCTAGCTCATGTTGCGGGTGGCTTTCCAGACCTGGGTAATAAACCTTTTTGATCTTGGGCTGTTTTTCCAGCCAGCGTGCCAGGTCCAGGCCATTTGAATTGTGGCGTTCGACGCGGATATTGAGCGTCTTGATGCCACGCAAGGCGAGGAAGCTGTCGAAGGGGCTGGCGATTGCGCCAACGGAGTTTTGCAAAAAGCCCAGACGCTCGCGCCAATCAGCCTGATGTGCTTCGCCACCAACGATGGCGATACCGCCGATGATGTCCGAGTGGCCATTCAGGTATTTGGTCATGGAATGGACGACGATATCGAAACCCAGTTCCAGCGGACGTTGTACCTTTGGGCTGGCAAAAGTATTGTCAGCCACGGCGATGATATTGTGCTCGCGGCAGATTTTGGCAATCGCGCGCAGATCAGCCAGCTTCAGCATGGGGTTGGTTGGTGTTTCTACCCACAGCATCTTGGTGTCAGGGCGTATCGCAGCCAGCACTTCTTCCGGCTTGGTCATGTCCACATAAGTGAACTGCAGGCCAGCGCTGCGTTTGCGTACACGTTCAAACAGGCGGTAGCTGCCGCCATACATATCGTCACCGGCGATGATATGGGCACCGCTGTCGACGATTTCCAGCACGGTGGCTATCGCTGCCAGGCCAGAGGCAAAGGCAAATGCCTGCGCGCCGCCTTCGAGGTCAGCTACGGCACGTTCCAGCGCCCAGCGCGTAGGATTGTGTGAGCGGCCATAGTCCAGGCCCTTGTGGACACCTGGGCTGTCCTGCACGAAGGTGGATGTCGCATAAATAGGCGGCATGATGGCGCCGGTGACCGGGTCAGGGAACTGTCCGGCGTGGATGACACGCGTGCCAAAGGCTTGCGGGTGGGTAGGCTTCTTGTATTCGGGATAGCTCATGAAAGTGTCCTGCGCATATGGTTAAGGAGGTCAAAGCGGGTAATCAGGCCATAAAACTGCTTTTCCGGTTTGTCGGCTGCAATGATGGCAACCAGGCCGCGGTCCAGCGTTGCGCGTAATGCAGCAATGCTGGCATCCGGTGCCAGGGTTTCTATCTGGCTGGTCATGGTGTCTTCTACGGCACTGCGGAACAGGCTGGCATCGGCAGATACTTTCAACAGCAGGTCTGATTCATCAATGATACCGATAATCGCGCCATCGCGTATGACGGGCAGTTGCGAGATATCGGCACTGCGCATGCGGTTGAACGCTACCATCAGGGTATCGCTGGCATTGACGCTGATGACGCCGCCTTCATCGTAACGGCGGCTGATGATATCGCGCAGATCGTTATAGTTTTTACGCTTGAGCAAGCCCTGGTCTGTCATCCAGTTATCGTTATACACCTTGGACAGATAGCGTGTGCCGGTGTCGCAGACAAAGGTGACTACGCGTTTGGGCGTGGTCTGGGCGCGGCAATAACGCAATGCTGCTGCTAGCAGGGTGCCGGTGGAAGAGCCTGCCAGTATGCCTTCAGCGCGCAGCAGTTCGCGTGCTGTGCCAAAGCTTTCAGCATCGTCAATGGTATAGGCATGCTTGACCGAACTGAGGTCGGCAATGCCAGGGATAAAGTCTTCGCCTATGCCTTCTACCGCCCAGGAACCGCTGACTTCATTGATATTACCTGTCTCTACATATTCAGTCAGTATCGAACCTTTGGGGTCAGCAAGTACAAATTCCAGTGCTGGCTGGACCTTGTTGAAATAACGTGTCAGGCCCGTCAGCGTGCCGCCCGAACCTACGCCAACGACGATGGCGTCGATTCTGTGATCAGTCTGCGCCCAGATTTCTGGTCCTGTCGTGGTTTCATGTGCGAGTGGGTTGGCTGTGTTATTGAACTGGTCGGCAAAGTAGGAGCCGGGTATCTCTTTGGCCAGGCGTGCCGCATAGTCCTGGTAATACTCAGGGTGGCCCTTGCCTACATCAGAGCGGGTGATGTGGACTTCTGCACCCATGGCTTTCAGGTGCAGGATTTTTTCTGTGGACATTTTGTCCGGTACGACCAGTACCACGCGGTAACCCTTGGCGCGCGCCACCAGTGCCAGGCCCAGGCCGGTATTGCCAGCCGTTGCTTCGATTACGGTGCCGCCTGCTTGCAGACGGCCTTCGCGTTCTGCTGTTTCTATCATCGACCTGCCTATGCGGTCCTTGATGGAGCCGCCAGGGTTTTGTGATTCCAGTTTGAGGAATAATTCACATGGCCCTGTGTCAAAGCGGGTAACCTTGACCATAGGCGTATTGCCAATCAACGCAAGTACTGCGGGATCAGTTTGTTTTGTCATCTTAGTGTGCTCCTGGGTGCATACGATATGTTGCGACAGGTTTAGCATTTGTTTATGAGGCAGCTATGCTAGCTATTTCATCTCCTGAGGCTAAGGAATTTTTCCAACTAAGCATAGTTGGAAAATGATTTACTTGCATTTGGGTAAGACTGATTTGAGGTCAAAGTGGCAAGTATGGGGATAGTATAGCCATAGTTTGGAAATTTGTTGGGGTATATGCGGTTTGCTTATATCGATGCTTTGCGTATTTATGTTTGGCGTAGATTCTGATTGAGGCACTAAGGATTTACTGTATTTATGTTATTCGTCAAACGCTCTGATATGAAGTTGGAGGGGGCCTGGCTTTGGTTGGTGGATTGATCAGTGCATGACGGCAATCTATATAGCGTCATTCCAGCGTGCTTTTGGCTGGAATCCAGTGGCGTTATTAGTGTACCGAGAGGTCTATTAATTTCAGCCTTGAGGGAGTTTATGGATTAGATTTTTAAAATCCGTATACGTAATTTGCGATTGGAGGCCGGTGGTAAACCGGCAGCTACACACCTTTTTGCTTCGCCAAAAAGTTGTGCCAAAAAGGCGACCCAGGCGTCGCTGCCCCTGCGGGGTTCCCTTTGCTGCATGACAAAAAATGGGAAAGTCCGAAAACTCGCTACGCTCAAACATCGGATTTTCTATTTCCATTTTCTGTCATGCAGCAAAGGCATCGACACATGGGAACTGCGACCTTCAAAAGCAACTACAACACCAAGATCAACGGCAACACCAACGCGACCTTGATTTATATTTCTTTGATACTGGTGAAGAGTCTATAACAAATGAATTTGTTCACTTTATCCGCAACCCGCAAAAGTAAATGCCGCACGAGGCGGCATTGAAAGTGGGGGACTTGTTACGTTAAAGCGTGAACGGTTGGGACGAGCCGCCTTTATTTTATTGTGTGCTACTGATTCAGTTTTCTGTTTGCCCTTCTTTGTGATGGAAGGGCGCAAACCAGCATACCGCAAAAGAGGGGATCGTTGCCAGCATAACGAAGATGAAATAATTTGTATAACCCAGCAATTGCTGTAAATGGCCGCTGATGACGCCGGTGACCATCATGCACAGGCCCATGAGGCCGGTGCCGAAGGCGTAGTGGGTTGTTGTGTATTTGCCGGGTGCGAGTTGCTGCATCAGGTAGATCATGAAACCGACGGAGCCAAAGCCAAAGAAGAATTTTTCGATAGCAACGCCGGCGGTAATCAGCCACAGGCTTTCTGGCTGTAAGATGCTCATGACCAAAAAACTGGCATTCGGGATATTCACTGCACAGCAGAGTATGAAAAGCGTTGGTTGCAAACCACGCTTGGCGACAAACCAGCCGCCGAGCAAAGAGCCGAGCAAAACGGCGATCAGGCCATACGTGCCATAGGTCAGACCCAGCATTTCATTCGATAAACCCAGGCCACCCTTGCTAACGGGATCAACCATGAAGAAAGGGCCGATTTTTTCCAGGAAGCCTATGCTGAGGCGAAACAGGAAGGCGAAAGCGATCATCAGCCAGACATCGCGTTTCTGGAAAAAAGTGACGAAAGAATCGCGCAAGATGAACAGGGCCTCACCCATGTTAGTGGGCGTGTTTTCTGCTTTCGCGCCATCTGGCATGGTGCGTAAATGCCAGGCTGCCATGAGTGCCATGACACCCGCGACGATGAGGAAAATGATGCGCCAGGCATCCATCCAGTCCGCACCAAATACTTTGGGGTCATGATGGAAAAAATCGGTATGTAACTTGCCACTCAAATAAACCAGGCCACCAGCCGCCACGATGGGGCCTATATTCCAGCTCAGGCTCTGGATGCCGCAATACAGGGATTGTGCCTTGCTGTTCAGCGAGGTGACATACACGCCGTCAGCCGCAATATCCTGGGTGGCTCCGAGGAAGGAAATGACCCAGAACAGGCTCATCAGTATCAGCATGTAGTTCGGCAGGGACATGACCAGAGCGACGCCGACAAAGCCGACGGCTATGATCAGTTGCGTGCAAATGACAAAGAATTTCTTGGTCTTGTACATTTCCACAAAAGAGGCAAACAGAGGCTTGATGGTATAGGCGAGAATCAGGTAACTCGCATATTCAGCTGCCTTGCCATTGTCCATGCCCATGTTCTTGAACATGATGGCGCTGACATTGGTCAGCATCATATAGGCCAGGGCCATCGTAAAGTAAGTGGTCGGCACCCAGAACAAGGGTGATTTCCTGGCCGGGCTTGCTGGCGGGATATTGACTTCTGTCTCAGTAATCATGGGCTGCACGCTTCTTTATAAGTAGGCGGCATGCCTGCTGGTTTCCATTCATGCATAGCCCGTCATGGGCGATGCATGAAATGGTGCTCACTTGATATCTGCCGGTACTGAATCCTCTTTTGTGGAGGATATGACCAGTCATGAATGACAAATGAGTTGGCAGGCTGTCTCGTTAATAGTTTTAATTGGAACCGGTCATCATTTATGAAAACCTTTTCAAGCGCAGAATAGCACGAATTTTTAAAGTGGGGCATTGCATCCGCAAAAAAATATAAACGGATACAGAAATTCTTACCGACCTGATAGCTTGATACCTCTGAGGAAAGTCTTGTTTACACCGTCAGCCGGGCAAGGGCGGTTCAAGTATTTGAATTGAAATCCTGTTGAATTACCAGCAGAGTAGTAGGGGCCGTGACTGAAATTGATTTCAGCAAAGGCATTGGAGAGATGCAACATGCAGTATGAAAAAATTTGCATTTTTGAGGTGACTCGCGATTTTTGTAGAGTGATATATACGGTTTGTGAAAGTCTGGCGTTGACAGCCCACATATCCGGTGATAAATTCCCATTTGTGAAAACGTTTTCATTAATTTGCTCAAATAATCTTCATGTTGATTGGTTTGAGGTTTGAGCAGCAATTTTTATTTCAAGCTTAATTGGTGATTAAAAAATCACTTTTTACGATGATTTGAAAACGATTTCAAATAAATGCATGCTGCATTTATGTCGGGTTTCGGCTCTGGCTCTGGTTCTGGCTTTCGGGAGAACAGTTGCTAGCCGATTCTTGGACAATGAAGCATGACAACTTATAAGAACAGTATGCATGCTTGCCACATGCAGAATGTGAACCTATCCAAAAACAGACCATGACTAATCCATCAACGATGCCCGAGTTTTCTACTGCTTTTACCTGGGGCGTTGCCACCAGTGCTTACCAGATAGAAGGGGCCGCAGCGACTGATGGCCGTGGCCCTTCTATCTGGGATACCTTTACCCATACACCCGGGACTATCATTGACGGCAGCACCGGCGACGTGGCTTGTGACCATTACCATCGCTATGCTGACGATGTCGGCATCGTTGCTGGTCTGGGGCTCAAGGCTTACCGTTTTTCTGTGTCATGGTCGCGTGTGCAACCCCTGGGTTATGGCGCCTGGAATGAAAAAGGCTTTGAATTTTATTCCCGCTTGCTGGATAAACTGGAAGAGCATGGCATTGCTGCTCATCTGACTTTGTATCACTGGGATTTGCCACAGGGCTTGCAAGACCTGGGTGGCTGGCTCAATCGTGATACCTGCGTGCGCTTTGCCGAATACGCAACAGAAATTGCGCGCCGTTTTGGTCATCGCCTTGCCAGCATTGCTACCCACAACGAGCCCTGGTGTACTGCTAATCTTGGTTACGGCAATGCCCAGTTTGCGCCCGGCGTGGCTGATACCGCACTATCAATACAGGTGTCGCACCATCTTTTGCTGTCGCATGGTTTGGCGTTGCAAGCCATGCGCGCCATCAATTGTCCGGCCAAACTAGGTATAGTCCTGAATCAGTGGCCAGCCATGCCAGCTACCGACTCAACTGCTGACATTGCCCAGGCAGAATGGGAATATGCACGCTCTGTGCAATGGTTCATGGACCCGATTTTCAAAGGCACTTATCCGCAAAAGGCGCTGGACCGAATGGACATGAGCAAATTTCATGTGCATGCAGAAGACATGGATAACATTCGCCAGCCTCTGGATTTTCTTGGTGTGAATTATTATTTCCGCGCTTTTGTCAGTACCGACAATCCACCCAAACAGCCTGAAGGCAAGCTCGGTTTTAGTGATATGGGCTGGGAAGTTTATCCTTCCGGCATGACAGATTTATTGTTGAAACTGCGCGCTGAATATCCGGCCTTGCCACCCATTTACATCACTGAAAATGGCATGGCAGTTGCTGACAAACTGGAAGATGGAAAAGTGCATGATGAGCAGCGCATCAAGTATCTGCAATTGCATTTCCAGGCCATGCATGATGCGATAGCTGCCGGCGTTGATGTGCAAGCTTATTTTTACTGGAGTTTGCTGGATAATTTTGAGTGGAATTCAGGTTATGCAAAGCGCTTTGGCCTGGTGTATCTGGATTACGCAACACAGCAGCGCACCTTGAAAGACAGTGCGTATTGGTATCGTGATTTTGTCCGTGCACAATTGCAGGAACAGCTAGTTCAAACTCCTGCTGCAGCCTGAGCCATAACGACGTATTCCCGCCAGGATTGAAGCCCTGTCTCACTACGAACTTTGCAAAGGCGCAAACTGTGCCTTTGCAAAGTTGTTTTGCTATATCACTTGTATATCCCGCAACCTATCAAGACATCACCCACGCGTTCGATATAAGTTGATTTCGGCTCCATTTGCTTTGTCGTCGGATTGGGCCATTTGTAATCGACCCAGCCATGACCGGTTTTGCTGTTGGCAACATCGAGAAAACTTTTGACGATGGGCATGCCGTCCGCATCTTTCAATTCCAGTAAATTCTTACCCACCATCTTGGCATTCGCTCCATGAGCGCGGTTGATGCCGTCACCATTGGTGTTGTACACAAAAACATATAAATCCTTGACGACAAATTGCCCGGTGGGATTGTTGAACTCGGCATAGGCCTTGTCTTTGCCATTTTCTTTAAGGTAAGCAGCGGCTCTTTTCACCAGGGCCATTGCTTCATCGGCATTCCCTTTGTCTGCAGCGGCAGATATCTGGCTCACTGCCAGCATGGAAAAACCGGCAAGCGCAAGCAAGGACTTAATAAATATTCTTCGCATCTTGATCTCCTGTTATTAAAAAATACATGGCAAGGGGGAAGCTTTATGCTGCTGAGCCAAAATTCATTTTAATGACGAATTTACGTAATGCAATGTTTGTGATTTGCACTTGTGTTAAACAATGCTAAAACGTCTGTTTTCCGGGCGAACAAAGAAAAACCCCGGGCCACTTGCGTGGGCCGGGGCATGTATTGCCAGTTTGAGTCTATGTACTTTTAGAAATCAATACCGACATTAACGCCAAAGGTGCGTGGCGGCAAGTACTGCGCTTGCCATGGGCCATTGGCATTCATGGCGCTGGTCTTGACTTTGTTGTCACCAACATTGCGAACAAAGAAGTCTGCATACCAGCTGGATTTGCCTGTGGACTGATAGCGCAAGCCCAGATCAGCACGGGAATAGGCTTCCTGCTTGTCGCCATCACCATAGTTGAAAACGCTGAGCCAGGTTTCAGTCTCGTAATGCAGGCTGATGCGTGGTGTCAGTGTGCCTTCATTCAAATGGAAGGTGTGCTGATACAAGACCTGGGCAGAGAACTTGGGCGTATGTGGCATGGTGTTGCCAGATACATCCAGGCAGTTGCTGATACCAGGTATTTTGCAGGCCGGCAGGGCATAGTCATTTGAGCCGCCTACCAGGTTGCCGAGAGTAGCCTTAGCGATGGCAATGGTGACTTGCAACTTGTCGTCCTTGCTCAGTTTTGCTGCCAGTTCAGACTCAAAGCCATACACGGTTGCGCCATCGGCATTGGATGTTTGCAAGCCGCGTGTGCCGTCCGGTGCGGTAACTGGTGCACTGAACTGGAAGTCTTTGAATTTGCCATAGTACAGGGCGTTATTCCACCGGACTGCGCCGCCCATTAAAGTGCTCTTGCTGCCGAGTTCAAAGTTGGTCAAAGTTTCTGGACCGTAGGTTTTGCCACCATCTTGCAGACCACCAGATTTATAGCCCGTGGAGATGCTACCGTACACCATATTGTCTTTGTCAATGTCGTGTGAAATGCGCAGCAAGCCTGTTACCTTGTTGCCGCTATAGCTGCCATCATTGAAAGAGTAGGGCGCAAAGTTGGAATTGGCAAAAGCCGGATTGACATTCGGTGTAATGGCCGCCTGGCTAAGCTCAGGCTTGCCAGAAAAACCGTAACCACGTCCATCGACATTCGTGCGTTTGTCCTGAGTGTAACGCAGGCCGCCAGTGATATGCGTGTCATTGCTGGCGTTCCAGGTTGCCTGGCCAAACGCTGCTGCTGTTTCCACTGTTTCTTTAGGCTGGATGAAAGAACCTTGCCAGCCTACTGTGCCCTGGTAAGTACCATTCAGGATAGGGATGTCGAAACGGATATCATTGGTTTCAGAACCGTAGTACAAACCCAATTGCCAATCTACATCACGTGTGCCGACGGATTGCAGTTCTACTTCATGGCTAAAGTTTTTATAGTTGGATGAAACAGTATTGTTTGCCTGCATGCTGCCACCAGAGGTGAAACTGGTTGGCGCATTGGCACCGCCGTCCTGGTCAAAACGGGACGAGCCACTGAACTTGGAATAACCACCGATGTAAGTCAGTTGCATTTCCTTGTTGATGGCATATTCTATGCGGCCACGGATGGCGTCGCTATCGCGCTCTGAAAACGGGGCTGTATCGATCAGGGCCGACCAGTGGCTTTGTCCCGCACGTGGCGTTTGCAGCAGGTTCATGGATGGAGTGCCACGGTCTATGAATTTCTCATAAGACAGATCGATCTTGGTGGCAGCGTTAGGTTTCCACAGCATGCTGATACGGGCAGCAGTCTGATCTTGTGCACCATACTTGGGGCCATCCTGCACGAACAATGCATAGTTGATAGGCTGGAAGGGAACTACTGTGCCACCATTCTTGAGATAAGTGGCAAACGCAGCTTTCTGGCTATCGAGGGACAGCATGGTAGGTGCCTGATAATCGACATAACCATCATGTTTTTCATGTGCATAGGCAAAGCGCAGCGCCATTTCATTGCTGACCGGGATATTGAATGCGCCACGGGTGCCAAAACGTTTGTAACTGCCCAGGCCGCCCTCTACCGAGCCAGAACTTTCACCGATTTTTGGTTTGGCGGTTTGCATATTGACTGCGCCAACTGTGGCATTACGGCCCCATAAAGTACCTTGCGGGCCGCGCAATACTTCTATGCCTTCCAGGTCAAACAGCAGGGATGTTGCGCCTTCAGGGCGGGGCGCATAGATACCGTCGATAAACAGGGCAACTTCAGGATCGGCGTATTCAGTTTTAGCACTGTCGTTACCGATACCACGCATGGTCATGGTGATGACGCCATGATCACCCTGGCCGGTGGCCTGGAAGCCTGGCACCAGATTAACCACGTCCTGCACGTTTTGCACATGGGCGTCTTCAAGTGCTGCGGCATTGATGGCGGTGATCGCTACCGGGGTTTTTTGCAGTGACGTGGCACGCTTGGTACCGGTGACGATCACTTCAGAAATAGTCGTGCTTTCGCTATTTGCCTTGGCTTGGCTGGCGCTGGTTGGTGCTGGAGCAGGCGCTTGTGTTTGCGCGTGGGCAGCACCCATGCTGGTGATCAGGGTAATGATCGCCAGTTGTATAGGTGTGGTCGCGACTTTACTAGTCGCAAGATTGCGGATTTTCATATGTCTCCTGTTACAGGTTGGATTGGTTTTTTTGCTCTGATTAAACCATGACGTTTTTGAAAACGTTTTCTTATTGGTGTTTCTTTGATTTTGTTTTGAAACCGTTTTCATAATACATAAAACTTGAATTCTGTGTCAAACATAAAATGATAACGTTTTCAAAATGTTGTAATATAAGCCGGATTGAGGTGAAAACCACTGTGCAATGCGTAGTCTGCATCCCTGACTGGTTTGCAATAAACGGGAATTGATTGCCGTCCAGCCAGTTGGTTTTCAAGGTGTTTGCGTGTCACTGCCATTGATATTGTCCTGTGTGAGAGCAACTGATACTGCTAGTGAAACATACCTGTGCGCCGTGAAGCTATTTACTCTTGACCGCAGCTAAACCGAGGAGCTTGCTCAAATGAAAGCCGTAAAAAATGTATTGATCGTAGGCGGTGGAACAGCCGGCTGGCTGACTGCATGTTTCATGGCCAAACACCTGTCATCTTCCAAAGAGGGAGAGGGCGTACAGATACGCCTGGTGGAGTCAAAAGACATAGGCATTATTGGTGTTGGTGAGGGCAGCTTTCCTTCGATACGCGGTACGCTGGCGGCGATAGGTATAGATGAGGCACGTTTTATCCGGGAGTGTCATGGCACATTCAAGCAGGGCATACGCTTTGATCATTGGGTCAGGCCAGCTGGTAGCCCGGGTGTTGATCACTACTTTCATCCCTTCAGTCATCCCAGTCAGCGTGGGCCGGAATTATTACCTTACTGGTTGAAGGGGCTGGCTGCGCGCAATGGCCAACAGCCAGCTTTTGCGGATGCCGTGACCATGCAAAAATGCATAGCAGATGCGTCACGCGGGCCTAAGAGATTTGCCGACAAAGATTTTTTGGGGCCGATGAATTATGCCTACCATTTCGATGCTGGCCGTCTGGCAGCATTATTGTCTGAGCACGGGCAATCACTTGGAGTGAACCGGATACTGGGAACAGTAGAGCATGTGCAACTGGATGAACAAGGTGCGATTGCAGCCGTGCATACGCAAGATGGCCAGATGCTGGCGGCAGATTTGTTCATAGACTGCACAGGCTTCAGCGCAGGTCTGATAGGCAAGACCCTGGGGGCGCCATTCAAGTCTTTGAATGATGTGTTGTTTGTAGATAGGGCTCTGGCCTTACAAGTGCCCTATGCTAAGCCAGATGCACCTATACCTTCATATACTATCTCCAGCGCGCAGGAAGCAGGCTGGATATGGGACATAGGATTGCAGGAAAGACGCGGCATAGGTTATGTGTTTTCCACTCGTCATACGGACGAGGCCAGAGCGGAGCAAGTTTTGCGTCAATACATCGGTCCGGCAGCTGATGGCATGACGCCGAGGTTGTTGAAGCTCAATGTCGGTTATCGCGAAACCCAGTGGATCAAGAACTGTGTGGCCATAGGCTTGTCCGGTGGTTTTATTGAGCCGCTGGAATCATCAGGCATAGGCCTGATAGAAACGGCAGCCTATTTGCTGACTTATCTGTTTCCATTCAATGGCGAGTTTGATGCAGTGGCGACCCAGTTTAATCAACATATGAAAGCGCGTTATGAACGCGTCGTTGATTTTGTCAAAATGCATTTCAGTCTGAGTCAAAGGACAGACTCTGCATTCTGGCGTGATAACAGGGATGCTAACTCTATACCTGAGAGCCTGCAGGAAAAGCTGAAGATGTGGAGCTGCCGCCCGCCACACCGTATGGACTTTATTGCAGATCTGGAAATGTATCCGCCATCGAGCTGGCAGTTTGTTTTGTATGGGATGGAATTTCAGACCGATATGGCGAGCAATAAATTCGTTTATCCACAAGACCAGGAAGCTGCCCAAGAATTTCAGATGATAGCCCAGATGGCGCAACGCGCCCTGGCTGATTTGCCTGACCATAGAAAACTGGTTGAGCACTTGTGCAGGGCGGCGTCTCCGCTTCCTTCGGTGCTGGCAAGGCAGGTTTGAAAGCGATCAACAAAGTGGGCGCAACGATGTCGCGAATGTCGTGATTGTGTTTGTTTGAGTACAGAGACAATGGATAGAAGGCAGACCCACTGCGCACGCGCAAAAATCCATGTTATGCTAATTGTGAAAAGCTTTTCACTGAATTGTGAAGATAAGTTGTTAATACTAAAATAAATCTAAAATAAATAATTACCCTGCTTGGGAAGGCATTGCGTGGTCGAGAGAACAAAAAGTAAAAATGAGCCGGTGACCTTGTTGGATGTTGCGCGTGAGGCGGGTGTGTCGCCCAGCACGGTGTCGCGCATCCTGAACGGCACGGCCAAGGTCTCTGATGTCAAGCGCAAGGCAGTCGAAACTGCCATTGCAGAAATGAAATTTGAGCCCAACCAGCTGGCGCAAGGGCTGAAAAGTGGTCGATCCATGACCATAGGCATCGTCGTGCAGGATATTTCCAGCCCCTTTTTTGATGAAACCCTGCATGGGGTCGATGATGGTTTGAAGGGTACTGGCTATGCCTCGGTGATCGTCAGTGGGCACTGGAATGCTGACGAAGAGGCTTCCCGCATCAAGCTTTTACTGGCACGCAAGGTGGATGGCATTATCTTGCTGTCTGGCCGTATTGCTGATAAAAAAGTGCTGGAATTTGCCCTCGATAAACCCATCGTCGCGACTGGCCGCAGCTTGAATAGCAAGACTGCGGTCGGCTTCAAGCTCGACAATGTCCATGGCGCTTATCTGGCAACCCGGCATTTGATAGAGTTGGGGCACAGGCGCATCGCCTTTGTTACTGGGCCGGCAAATAATACCGATGCTGCAGAGCGGCAAGAGGGCTATCAAAATGCCCTGCGTGAAGCCAATATCCCCTTTGAAAAAAACCTGGTGGCTGAAGGTAACTTTCATGAGGCTAGTGGCTTGCTGGCGATTAACCGCTTGCTGGAAACCCAGCAACAATTCAGCGCCGTGTTTGCGGCCAACGATCTTTCTGCCTACGGTGTCAGGCTGGGCCTGTACCGCAAGGGGATACGCGTGCCGGAAGATATCTCCCTGATAGGTTTCGATGACTTGCCCAGTTCACTGTATACAACGCCACCCCTGACTACCATCCACCAGCCTTTGTATGACATGGGTTTGCTCGCGACCAAGACCCTGCTGGGCCTGATTGCCGGGAATAAAGTCGATACCAGCTTACCTGGCCTGGAACTGATTGCCAGGGAAACCACCAGACGGATGCGCTAAGGACGGTATGCTGGACATATCTTTGCGCCTGTAAAACAGGTAAAAGATATGTCAGCGTGCCTGCCCGGTCGTAAATAATGGGCAGCCTTGCAGGGGCAAAATTCCACAATCAAAGCGGTCAGAAATCAACCATGAATCCCGCACCGATTGATTTTTGCGAATAATTATAATCAATCAGGCTCTGGCCATATCCCGAGAACATTTGCAGATAGGCCTTGAGATTGGTAGTAATAGGCATAGCGAGGCTGGCTTGCAATGCACCATGGCCGGTATTGAAATTGCGGCGTGCGGTCAGGGAAAATTCGCGCCCGCCTTTTTCGCGATAGGTGGCATGTATGTCGCCATGCCCCATGTAATCAACGATATCGATATTGTCATTATCTGACCTGGCGTTATCAAGACGGCGCCAGAGTCTTGTGCTGAATGAGAAATTGCCGTGCTCAACACCCAGCTCGGCATAGACGCGGTTCCAGCTGCGAGATAAAGTCGAGGTCTGACCATTCGACTGATGTACCATGCCAAAATTAAGGTAGCGGATATTGAAATCACCCAGGCTTTTATTGACAGGGATCATTGCCATGACTTCTGGCTGGTAATTGGTCTCGCGGAAAGGACTGGATGCACTGCGGTTATACGCCTGCCAAAAACTTTGCTGGGTGTAGGCTACCCACAGATCAACAGGCGAGTTACCCACTTCTTCAGCCAGTTTCATTTTCATGCTCAGTTGATAAGTCAATTCCACATGCTTGGATTTGACGCCGGCAGGTGTGAATTTCTTGAACGGTTCATCGTTCGAAGCATTGCTGTAATTGCCCACCAGCAGATAATTATCATGATGAGGCCTAAACACGAATTTACCGCGCTTGGATGCTTCATCAAGTTCCCAGCGTTGCACCATGCGCGACATTTCGGGTGCTGCTTCTGGTGGCTTTTCAGGTGCCACGGTCTCTTTCAGATCTTGCAGGGCTTCTGCCTTGGCGATTGGTTTGTCAGCCTCCACCGGAGTAGCTGCCTTGGCGAGGGCATCAAAGCAACTGAGGCGGACACTCGCATCGCCGAGCACGGAACAACGCAGCATCTGTTGTTCCATCTCGTTAGCCTGTGCCTGGCTAAATAACGCAGGCGAAATGATGAAAAAAGGGAATATTATTTTTTTGAGGTGGGCTGGCATAAGCGCTTTAAGTGGCATTTAGTTGTCAAGTGGCGAGTCGGTAGCACATCGCGTGCTTAAGTTAGCCAGTCGATATGCCTATTTTATTGTTGACAAGAATAAACGGGCTTCATCAAGACGTATGTTCGGTAGCAAACATAATTCTGGTTAATTGTTGATTACATCATTGACTCGCAAACTGACGGACTTTCTTTGTATTTTCTAAGAGGTGGCTGTTAGATATCTGCAGCCTGTTCCAAAATTCTTATGTTTGATCTACTCAATTTTGCATCCTGTCGCATGGCGATTGCAATAATCGAAGCAGCTTGGCAAAGTAGCTATAGATCAAAAGGAAGTTGAGTTGTAGCAAAATTTCAAAGCTTGCTCATGTACGGTTGCTTAATATGCATCTCTGAATACTTTCAACCGCGAACTGGTGATTGTTTAAGACTTTGTTCAAGGCGCTGTTCAACGCTTTATTTAAGGCTTTATTGTTTGACCATTGCTTGATATTTAAGAATTTATTGTTTCGTTCAAGACTTTATTTGGACCTGACAAGTGTTTATCTTGACGCTGAACGGGGGGCGGACTATATTACTGACTCAAAAGTAAGTTAATTTGAGTTGTTAATATTATGCTATGCCCTTTTAAGCCCAAGTGGGAGCGCCGCAAGGATGCCCGCCCGCAAGAATTACTCGCTGCTGCCCTCGATTTATTCGTAGAGCGCGGTTTCGCTGCAACACGTCTGGACGATGTGGCGCGCGCTGCCGGCGTCTCCAAGGGCACTTTGTACCTGTATTTTTCCAGTAAGGAAGAGCTGTTCAAGGCCGTGGTAAGGGAAAGTATTGTTCCCCTGATTGGTGAAGCAGAAAGCGTCATTGAACAATTTGAAGGTAATAGTGAAGAGTTGTTCCGCCTGATTATGAAGACCTGGTGGGGCAGCATAGGCAATACCAAGTTGTCTGGCCTGCCCAAACTGATGATGGCAGAAGCCGGGAATTTCCCTGAGCTGGCCAGGTTTTATCAGGAAGAGGTCATCAACCGCGGTGAAAACCTGGTCATGACCATGCTCAAGCGCGGCATGGCGCGTGGTGAGATACGCAGTGTTGATGTGGAAATTGATGCCAGGATACTGATCGCCCCCATGATCATGATGATGATCTGGAAGCATTCTCAAGGGGTGTGCAATATAGAGCCAGATAAGCTTGATACCTATCTTGAACACTATATAGAGTTGTCTTTACATAGCTTGTTGTTGAAAAAATAGTTTTAACTTGTGGTTTACGTGTTTAGTTGCATGCGTTGCTTGACCCTCACCTTGTGTCAGGCTTTAAAGTCAGGGTTTTTTACGACCTGGATAGTTTATTTACCATCTTAGCCCAGGCCATGAAACCATTACTTTTTGGAAAACAAGCATGTTAAAACGCAAGACTTTCTGGATCATTGCCGTTGTGCTGTTAGTGGCTGCCGGCGTGATACTGGTGAAGAAAAAATCTCAGGGCAAGGTCGTGCCCGCATCGGCCAGTGCTGCTGCCGTGGGTACGCAATCATCTCCGGCAGTGCTGGAATTCTTGCCCGCCGACATCGTCGAAGTGGCTAATGCCGAAGTCAGAAAACTGCTGGCTTTGTCCGGCGCTCTGCGCGCCATCAACCAGGCTTCCGTCAAGGCCAAAGTGGCTGGTGATATTACCGAAGTGCTGGTGCGCGAAGGCGAAGCCGTGCAGGCAGGCCAGGTCCTGATCAAGATGGACAGCAGTGATTACCTGGCGCGGCAAGAGCAGGCCAAAGGTGCTTTGGCTGCTGCGCAAGGGCAGCTTGAAATTGCCCGCCTCGCACGCGACAATAACAAGGCCTTGCTGGAGAAAAGTTTCATTTCCAAAAATGCCTACGACAATACCAACAGCCAGTATGCGATTGCCGTCGCCAATGTAGACAGTGCCAAAGGCGCATTGAATGTGGCGCAAAAAGCGCTGGCAGATACCGTCATACGCGCTCCCATCTCAGGCATGATCAGCAACCGCATGGTGCAACCCGGTGAAAAGATTTCGCCAGATAACCGACTGCTGGATGTCGTCGATTTGCGCATGCTGGAAATGGAAGCACCGGTACCAACCCAGGATATTGCCAGCATCAAAATCGGTCAGGCCGTGCAACTGAAAATAGAAGGTGTGCAAACGGCTGTCGATGGCAAGGTCGTGCGCATCAACCCCGCTACGACAGCGGGCTCACGCTCTATCATGGCCTATGTGCAGGTCGCCAATCCCGATACCATTTTGCGCGCAGGCATTTTTGGCGAAGCGCAACTGGTCGTCGATAAAAAAGCTGAAGTGCTGACCGTGCCTGACACGGCAATACAGTATGAAGGCGAGCAGGCTTTCGTGTATGCGATAGAAAATAATATCCTGCAACAAAAGCCGGTCAAGCTGGGCTTGCGTGGTGAAAGCCAGGGCAAGCCTGTGGTGGAGGTGCTGTCTGGCCTGGCACCGCAAACAAAGATAGTCAAAGCCAATCTGGGGCGCTTGCGTGCAGGTGTGGCTGTGAAGCTGATTACCACGACAACCACGACAACGACGACAACCACGACAGGCAAGGTGTAATCATGTGGTTCACACGTATCAGCATAGGCAATCCGGTGCTGGCGACCATGATGATGGTGGCCTTTGTGGTGCTGGGTTTGTTCTCTTACAAGCGTTTGCGGGTAGATCAGTTTCCCGATATTACTTTCCCGGTAGTGGTAATCCAGACCGATTATCCGGGAGCCGCACCTGAGACCATAGAGTCGGACATTACCCGCAAGGTTGAAGAAACCGTCAATACCATAAATGGTATCAGCGCGCTGACTTCACGTTCTTACGAAGGTACGTCTGTCGTTATCCTGGAATTTGATCTGACCGTTGATCCCGCACAGGCAGCACAGGATGTGCGTGAAAAAGTCGCACTCATCAAGGCTGGCTTTCGCAAGGAAGTCAAAGAGCCCAGGGTGACGCGTTACGATCCTTCTGATAAACCCATTTTCTCGGTGTCGGTGACGAATGACGACAAGATCAAGAAACGTGATTTCCGTGAACTGACCACCATCGGTGACCAGTTGGTGAAGAAGCGCCTGGAAAATGTGCGCGGCGTAGGCTCGGTAACCCTGGTCGGTGGTGTCAAGCGTGAGATCAAGATTTACCTGAAGCCGGGTGAAATGGAATCGCTGGGCCTGGGTGTAGATCAGGTCATCAATGCCCTGCGCAATGAAAACCAGGAATTGCCTACTGGTGCCATCCGTGCACTCGATAATGAAAAAGTCGTGCAGATACAAGGGCGCATCAAGAACCCGCAAGACTTTGCCCGCATCATCGTGGCCCGCCGTGGTGGCCAGCCAGTCATGCTGTCGCAAGTCGCCAGTGTGGTGGATGGTCAGGAAGAGCAAGAGAGTTTGGCCCTGTATAACGGCCAGCGCACGGTCGCACTGGATATTTTGAAGGCACAGGGACAAAACACCATAGAAGTGGCGGATGGTCTGACCGAAGCTTTAAAGGCGCTGGAACCACAATTGCAGGCGCAGTATCCTGGTGTCAAAGTACAAGTCATCAAGGACGGTTCGCGCCAGATACGCGTGGGTGTAGAAAACGTGCGCCGCACTCTGATAGAAGGGGCAGCACTGACCATACTGATCGTTTTTCTGTTCCTCAATTCATGGCGCTCTACCGTCATCACCGGACTGACCTTGCCAGTGGCATTGATAGGTACATTCCTGTTCATGGACATGTTTGGCTTCACCATCAATATGATTACCCTGATGGCCTTGTCGCTGTGCGTAGGTTTGCTGATTGATGATGCGATTGTGGTGCGTGAGAACATCGTGCGTCATGCAGGCATGAAGGTTAACGGCAAGTTCAAGGATCATCATACGGCAGCACTCGAAGGTACGGCAGAGATAGGCCTGGCAGTTTTGGCGACGACGTTCTCCATCGTTGCCGTGTTCTTGCCTGTGGGTTTCATGGGCGGCATTATCGGTCGCTTCTTTCACCAGTTTGGTATTACCGTTACCGCAGCCGTACTGATTTCCATGTTTGTGTCTTTCACGCTGGACCCTATGCTGTCATCGATCTGGCCAGACCCGGATGCCCATGGACATCCTACGGTAGACGAAAACGGCAAATCCATTCGCAAGGGCTGGTATGCGAACAGCATAGGCCGTGTGCTGGAACAGTTTGAACGTGGCGTGCAATGGTTTTCGCGTGGCTATCAGGTAATGTTGCGCTGGTCACTCAAGCACCGCATCAAGACTTTGCTGATTGCAGCACTGACTTTTTTCCTCGGCCTGGCAATTCCGGGTACAGGCTTGATAGGTTCAGAATTCGTACCGCAGGCTGACTATTCTGAAACGGGCGTGACTTTTTACACGCCGGTAGGCTCATCACTGGAGCTGACAGAAACCAAGGTGCATCAGGTTGAGGCCGTGATCAAGGAATTCCCGGAAGTGTTGGATACCTACAGCACGGTCAATACCGGTTCGGCACAGGGCAAGAATTATGTCAGTACTTTTGTCCGCCTGGTACCGCGTAAGGACAGGGCCAGGACTACCAGTCAGATGTCAGTGCCTTTGCGTAATCGCCTGAGCCAGATTGCCGGTATCACCGTCACGCATATCGGTGCGCTGGATGGTGTCGGTGGCGATAACAAGAATCTGCGTTTCAGTTTGCAGGGCAGCGATCTGAATGAACTGGGTAAATTATCTGAACAGGTGCAGGCAAAATTACGTGCAATTCCGGGTTTGGTGGATCTGGATTCCAGCCTCAAGGCACAAAAGCCGACCATCTCGGTACAGCCACGCCGCGATATCGGTGCCGACCTCGGAGTAGGTGTGGCCCAGATAGGTGGTGCCTTGCGGCCTTTGCTGGCAGGTGAAATTGCCACGACCTGGCGTGCGCCGGATGATGAAAACTATGATGTCACCGTGCGCCTGTCACCGAATGACAGGAATAATCCTGAGGACCTGTCCCGCCTGATGCTGAGCAGCACCCAGACTAATGCAGACGGTTCACCAAAAATGGTGCCCTTGCGCCAGGTCGCAGACATAAAACCATCGACAGGCGCCAACCAGATCAACCGCCGTGACCTGAACCGCGAAGTGGAGCTGTCTGCCAATGTGGTAGGCCGTTCTGCCGGTGAAGTCAGTGCTGAAGTCAAAAAAGTGCTGGATGGCATGCAATGGCAACCCGGCTATCGCTACAAGATGGGTGGTGCTACCAAGAACATGACTGAATCTTTCGGCTATGCCCTGTCGGCGCTGGCTTTGGCGGTGATTTTCATCTACATGATCCTGGCATCACAATTTGCCAGCTTCTTGCAGCCTATCGCCATCATGTCCGCCTTGCCCATGACTTTGATTGGTGTTTTCCTGGCTTTGATGTTCTTCCGCTCAACGCTGAACATGTTTTCCATCATCGGTTTCATCATGTTGATGGGATTAGTTACCAAAAATGCGATTTTGCTGGTAGATTTTGCCAATCAGGCAAGAAAAGATGGCATGAACCGCATGGAAGCTTTGCTGGAAGCCGCCCATGTACGCCTGCGCCCCATCCTGATGACCACGCTGGCGATGGTATTTGGCATGGTGCCACTGGCATTTGCCTTGTCTGAAGGTTCCGAGCAGCGCGCACCCATGGGGCAGGCTGTGATAGGTGGAATTATCACTTCGTCATTGCTGACTTTGGTGGTTGTACCGGTGATTTATACCTATCTGGATGATTTGGGGCTGTGGATTACGCAAAAATGGCGCGGTAATCGTCAAACTGCCCAAGTGCTTTGATAAAATGCCGTTTCCATCAATTTTGCAATCGAGTATAGAAATGAATATCGAAAAAGCACGCTTCAACATGATAGAACAACAAATCCGTCCTTGGGATGTGTTGAGCCAGGAAGTACTGGATATGCTGATTGTGGTTAAACGCGAAGAGTATTTCCCGGCAGAACAAAAAAGCCTGGCGTTTTTTGATACTGAGTTGCCTTTGCCAGACGGCAGCAAGGCCATGACGCCAAAGCTGGAAGCGCGAATTTTGCAAGAGCTGGTGTTGAAAAAACAGGAAAATGTGTTGCTGGTCGGCGCAGGCACAGGTTATCTGGCTGCATTGCTGGCTTACTCTGCCCGCCACGTGACTGTACTGGAATCATCCAAAGTCTTGCATGCATTGGCGACCAGTAATTTGCACCGCAATCATGTCAGCAATGTTGATGTGGTTCTGGCTGATGCTTTCAGCGATAAAAATACGGGTAGTTACGACGCCATCGTCATCGCCGGCGGTCTGGAAGAACTGCCAGAACATCTGCAACAGCAATTGAATGTGGGTGGCCGTTTGCTGGCTTTCGTAGGGCAACTGCCGGCATTGACAGCGCAATTATTCACGCGCACTTCTGCAACTGCAGTGAGCAAGAAAAGCTTGTTTGAAACGGTGGTAGAGCCGGCTGCAGGTGCCAAACCAGTTTCGCATTTCAGCCTGTAATCCTGAAAAAAACAGGAGACATGTCATGCAAAACATTACTGCAACAGAGCTGGCGCAATGGTTAGACGATAGTAGTAGAAAAGCCCCGGTTTTACTCGATGTACGGGAACCTTGGGAGCATGAGACTTGTCATATCCCCGGTGTGCAACTGATGCCTATGCAGACAGTGCCAGCCCGTTTTCAAGAACTGGAACCGGACGATGTGATTGTATGCATCTGCCATCACGGCGGGCGCAGTATGCAGGTAGCAAATTTTTTAGAGCGTCAGGGTTTTACCCAAACAATTAATCTGACTGGTGGTGTGCATGCATGGGCACAACAAGTCGATACGGGTATGCCCACTTATTAATTTACTTTTTTTCGGAGCCTTACATGCGTAATCCTATTCTTGCCACACTGCTGGCCTCAGCTTTCTTGACCTTGAATGCAAATGCAACTGATTTGCTGCAAATTTACAAGGATGCTCTGGCAAATGATGCGCAGTACGCAAGTGCCCGTGCCAGCTTGACTGCGGCACAGGAAAAACCTGTGCAAGGCCGCGCAGGTCTGTTACCCGGTATCGCTCTGAAAGGCAGTGACGGCAAAGCACGCACTGAAGCAGAAAATGACATCGTCAGTGGTAGTCGCTCATTTACTGGTGTCACCAATACCTGGACACTTGGATTGTCGCAACCCCTGTTCAACTGGGGTAACTGGCAGGTCTATGAACAAAGTAAATTGTCACTGCTGATCAGCCAGGCCCAGTTTGAGCAGGCAAAACAAGATCTGGTTATCCGGGTAGCCCAGGCATATTTCGATGTACTGGCCGCACAAGATACCCTCGAGACCCTGCGTGCACAAAAAAGCGCCATCTCTGAACAACTGGCTTCTGCCAAACGCAATTTTGAAGTTGGCACGTCCACCATTACTGATACGCACGAAGCGCAAGCCCGTTACGATCTGGTGACTGCGCAGGAATATGCGGGTCAAAGTGATTTGCAGGTCAAGCGCGCTGCCTTGCAACAAATCATCGCCAAAGAAGCTGGTGAGCTGGCACAATTGAGAACAGGCGTTAAACTCAATGAACCACAACCGGCAGTAATTGATCAATGGGTGACTTCTGCTGAACAGCAAAATTTCAATGTCGTGGCTTCACAAGTCGCGATTGAAGTTGCCAAGCGTGAAGTTGAAAGAAACCGTGCCGGTCATTATCCTACCGTTGATCTGGTCGCCAGTACTGGCCGTACATCCAATGCCGGCGCCACTAATCCTAATCTGACTGGTGTTAACAAGACTACCCAGATCGGTGTGCAATGGAATATCCCTATCTTCGCAGGTTTTTCTGTTGATAGCCGTGTCAAAGAAGCGGTTGCCCTGCAAGAAAAAGCGCGCAATGATTTTGAAACTACCCGTCGCTCAGCAGCGCAGGGGGCACGCCAGGCTTTTGTTGGCGTAACTTCTGGTCTGGCGCAGGTCAAGGCTTATGAAGCTGCAGAAATTTCCAGCCAGTCAGCACTGGAATCCAATAAGCTTGGTTATCAGGTTGGCGTGCGTATCAATATCGACGTATTGAATGCACAGCAGCAGTTGTACACCACACGTCAGACTCTGGCGAAAGCACGCTATGACACTATCCTGAATGGCCTGCGTTTGAAATCAGCCGCCGGCACTTTGAAGGAAGATGATCTGGCAGAAGTGAATGCCTTGTTGCAGCACTAAGCTATTCTTCTGGATTCATCCTTGAAATAAAAAGCCCGCTGAATATATATTCAGCGGGCTTTTTATTTGTGCTTATGCTTTTCAGGTTTGTGCGGGTTTGCCTATCTCGCGATATGTATTGCTTTGCTCTTCCAGCCATTGCTGGGTCAGGTGCAGGTTCTTGCGTTCCCAGGGTTGAAAACCAGGTTTGAAATAAGCGAGCACATGTGGCAGCGAAAACCATAACAGGCCGCGCGGGCGCAGACAATATTTGAGTGCTTGCCACCAGGTCTTTGGCTTGAATAACTGGCCATCCTTGTACAGGCAATGCATGGTCTGCACAGCAGTATCAACATTGAACAGCATGCTCACATACAGGAACCAGGCGATGCGCCGGAAATAACCACCACCTAATGCATGATAGGTATCAATGGCCACGGATTTGTGTTCGGTCTCTTCTATCGAGTGCCAGGTCCACAGGCTCTTCAGCGGTTCTTCCGCATCACCTATCCAGCAGGGTTCACTCAAAGCACCATCGGCAAAAATGGCAGTGAAATGTTCATAGGCCATGGTGATGGCAAGGTTACTCTTGATGCTGAGCATGGCTGCCGTGCGTATGCGCCAGGCCACATAGCCTTCCAGGAAATAACTCAAGCCTTGGGCATCAAGTTGTTGATTATATTGCATGTGAATATGACGGTGGCTGGCTTCCTGGCCGATGAAGCCTTTGATTTCCTCTTTTAATTGTTCGTCCTTGAGCATAGGCAGAGCCGCCTTGACACTGTCGATGAAGTATTGCTCACCCAAAGGAAAACTGTAGGACTGGGCATTGTATAAATGGGTACGGAAGGCATCGCCTCCCAGCCAGTGGCGTGAAAAACCCTGGGATAAATCAATTTTCAATTGACGTACTTGCAGTGGCTTTCGAGGACTATTTGGGCTGTTTTCTTGCGGGCTCATATTCATCATGTTTCTCATGTTGGTCATGAAAAACAGTCTAAATAATCAGTCGTATCTGTAATTGTATCAAGGCGTCAAATTTGTACCGGCCCGTCAATCGATCAATAAAAAAAGTTTATTGAAATCGTCATCCGGCATCAGATAAATCCAGTATGCAGGATCGCGGGCGCTGATTTTTTGCCTGAGCTGCGCCGGTGGGATGCCTGCCAGCTCTACATATTCCCTGTGCATGTGGGCCTGATCGTAGTAACCGGTATCCTGAGCAATCTGGGTCAGGTCTCCCCAGGCGACATCTGGCCTGATAATGTGGGGCAGGGAAAAACCAAACCTGACGATGCGCCTGACATCACGCAGGGTGACGCCAAAATTCTCGCGTACCCGGCGCTCCAGTTGTCTTTGCCCTATGCCAAAATATTCTGATATTTCAAGCAGCGGGAAGAATATCTTCTTGTGTGCCGCCAGAAATGCCGCGCCTATGCTGCTCCTGGGTTTGTGATCAAGTACATCAAGCAAAAACTGTTGAAATAAATCCACGATGGCTTTGCCATCTTCTACTTTGTCCAGCCCTTGCAGGAAGTTTTGAGTGCGCTCGGGACAAACCAGATCCTGAAAAGGCAGGGCACTACCGGCAATACTGGCAACGTTGATGCCCATGGCTTGTTGCAGCATGCCAGGACGGAAACATACCGACAAGCTCATGGTTCCAGGAGCGTAGCGCACACGTGCAGGCTCCATGAAGGGGCCACGCAAAAAAAAGCGTTCAGCGACGAATTCGCTTTGATCTGCCCCGATGACGGTTGCGCCGCCACGGGCGAACAGCATGATGGAGGGGCACAAGGTAGCAGGCAAAAATACTTCGCAGGCATCCAGCTCCACTAGCATGATATGCATGATTAATGGAGACAGCCTGGGGTGTGAGGGAAAAACCTGGTATTTAATAGGAGTATGCAAGGCGGTCCGGATAGTCGTCTGGTACTTGTTCAGGCGTTATTTTACCCAAAGCCCGCACTCCGCTGCTATTTCATGCAGATGAAAAGCAGAGAACCCCATCATCTGCTGATGCTGCATGCTGGGGGTGGAGCCTGGCAATCACATTTTATACATGACTTGCAGGAAGAAATTGCGTTTTGGCAGCGGTATGTCATTGGTAATACTGCCTGGCGCAAAACTGGGTTCGCGCGCATCGACATTCATCAGGTTGCGGATACTGCCAGATACTTCCCAGGCGCCGGTATTGGTACGCAGGCTGATGTCAATCAATTTGTAATCTGCCACCGGTGGGCGCAGATCGCCAACGGTGCGCTTGCGTCCTGCCACCCAGTTGAATTGCGGGCTCAATAACCAGTCTGGCGCAAATTGCCAGTCAGCGCGGGCAAAGACATGGTGGTGTGGCGCGTATCCTGCATCCTGATTGGTGACCTGATCAGTATTGACCTGGTAGCTGTAGTTGCCGCTCACCCGCAACTGACGGCTGGCTTGCCAGTTCAATTCGGTTTCCATGCCATGTCCTTCCTGGCTGTTGGTATTGGCATAGGAGCTGCCTGTGCCTTTGATCGCATTGGGCACGGTACGTATCAGGTTTTTCATCCTGAACTGGAAGATATTAAGCTTTGCCTGCAAGTCATTGCGTGCTTGCCAGATCAGGGCGGCTTCCAGGGTCTTGATGCTTTCGGGTTGTATGGACGGGTTGCCGCGTTGTGCAGGATTATTGATGCTGTAAAGCTCGTTAAAAGACGGCGCACGGAAAGCCTGGCCATACAAGAGCTTGGCAGTCAGGTTATACGCCGCTTCCCACACCAGCGCTACACGTGGGTTGGTGGTGCTGCCGACATCAGAAAAATTATCATGCCTGATACCCGCAGTCAGGTTCCAGTCTGGCGCGAATTGCCATTCATCCTGAGCATACACATAATCTACCTTACGGCGGTGCGGCTCCAGAAATGCCAGTGCACCCGTGTAAGTTTGTACCGCACCCGCAGGTTGCGGCAAGCCTGCCGGAGTGATCAGGAAATTTTTGAATTCATAGGTGTCATACATGTTGAGGTCATCGTGGCCGACACCGACACGTAGCTGGTGGTCAGGCCAGCCTGAATACACGGCATAGGCAGAAGCACGTAATTGCCGCTCTGAAGTATTGGGTGCGCCTATGATCCCGTCAGGGAAATTACCAGTAGGGAAAGTCACTCCTGGCGGATACAAAACCAGGGGTGAAGGCAGGCGTTGCAGGTACTGCGAATAACTCATATTGAAACCCAGCCCCCAGTCCTGGCCAATATGATTATCGCTCCAGGACAAATCTGATGTGAGACGCTGGCTTTTTAATTTACCGCTAGGGTCAAGTGCCGAAGAAGTACCCGTCCCCGTACCTATGTTATCGCGCAGGATGAAATTGCTGCGCCAGCGCCATTTTTCATAACTCAGGTCAAGGTGGGCATCCACTGCATCATGACCATTATTCAAGGGGCCAGGAGCCAAGCTGGCATGTGTGCCAAATACCCGGTCCAGGCCGGTTTGCGCATCAGCTGTGATGACTTCTGCACTGCCTGCGCTTTTGCCTATCCGAAAATAAGCGGCGACATCGACACTGCCCAGTTTGCCGCCATGCTGTATCCAGACATCGCGGGTGGAAAATGAGCCGGTATTAATACCAAATTCCGTGCCCTGTATTTCTGCAGCGGTTTTGGTGATGATATTGATGACGCCACTGTAGGCATCTGCACCATATAAAGCTGAACCAGGCCCGCGTATGATTTCTATGCGGGAGATATGCTGCAAGGGGTAACTGCCCCACAGGCGCGACCTGTTCCCAGTCAGCAGAACAGTCATTGGTACGCCATTTTGCAATACCAGGATTTGCGAATTGAGTTCATTGATGATGCCCCGCAATACATAGGCAGAAAAATTGTTGGCACCGATTTTTTCTGCATGCATGCCTGCCACGGTTTCCATGACCTGATCGAGATCAGTCGCACCCATGGCGCGAATATCGGCGGCGGTGATGACACTGGTAACGGCGGGTGCCAGCCGCAGCGACTTTTGGCTGCCCGTGGCGATAGTGACGGTCAGTTTATCGCCATAGACGGCCTTGAGGTCGTCATCTTCTTCGGTATTGTCTGCAGCGGCATGTGCTGCCAGTGAAAAAGACAAAAGCAGGGCGCTCAGCATGGCTGTATGTGGTGGCAACTGCATCATTCCTCCCGGAGCAGACATTGCTTGAATGCACTCATCATAAATCCGCCAGCGCAGACTGTCACCGGTTTCTGCAGCAGCTTGCTGAAAGTAGCAATGCTTAACAAGTCTGAAGACATGCAGTGTGGCGGGAATGCCGCATTCTCGCTGATCCAGAGACAGGATTATATTTAATGCATGACTTGCAGATAGACCGTCCTGAGTGCTATCGGCAGGCTATCAAGCCAGGCAAACTTAAATCTTCAAAAACAACGCCGTTTTACAACGGCTGCAAGAAATCGCAGAAATCCGGGTGGTATGATGTTCCTTTAATGCGCTGACTTTTTGTCAGTATTTGCTTTCTCTTTTTTTGGTTTGACAGATCATGTTAATCACTATCTTTTTGGCTGCCAGTTTGCTGGTACTGGCAGGTTCTTATAGTCTGTGCAGCAACCTGTATCTGTTGTTCTCAGGCGTGCGTCCAAAAAACTGGCAAAAACATTTTTACCTTTGTTTGTTGGCTGGACTGTTGTTTGGTCTGGCCTCGTGGCTGGGCACTTTCTGGATGCTGCTGCCTTATCCCAATATAGCGGGTGATGGCTGGTTCGCTGGTTTCCCGTATGTAGCGGTATATATAGACGATACTGCTTATCACTACCAATTTGGTTTCACCAAAGCCAGCGTGATTGCCAATGGCGTGTTCTGGTTTTTGTTGCCGATGACAGGCCTGCATTTATACGCCAGATACTGGCAACGTCAACAAAAGAAAACTGGCTGAGAATTTGCCTGGCGTCAAAGTTTTTTTGCCTATACTGGTGAGATGGTTCTGAACCAGGGCTGACCAGGGAGTAAAAAATGAAAAAACAAGTTTTCCCATTTACCATGGTGGATGTCTTTGCCAAACAAACACTGGCAGGCAACGGCCTCAGTGTCTTCGTGCTTGAGCAAACCTTGTCTGCTTACATGATGCAGGCAATGACGCGCGAAATGCGCCAGTTCGAGAGTATCTTCCTGCAAAAGCTGGAAGGGCAGCACAGATGGCGCACCCATATTTTCACCATGGAAGAAGAACTGGGCTTTGCCGGTCATCCCATCATCGGTGCGGCAGCATGCCTGCATCAGCTTTACCAGCCGGACAGCAAGACTGCGGAATTTGAATTTGTCCTGAATGAACGCAGTGTATTTGCCAGCAGCAAACAAGAGAATAGCCATTTTTTTGCTGAAATGAATCAGGGCAAAGCCAGTTTTGGCGAACCCTTGAGCACAAGTGTCGCTGAAAATTTCTTGAAGGCCCTGAACCTGCATGCACATGACCAGGTAGCGGATTTGCCACTGCAAGTGGTATCGACAGGCCTGCCCTATCTGATCGTGCCTATACAACAACACCTCGACAAAGCGCGTATCTGCCATGAAAAGTTTGAAGCGCTGCTAGCCAGCGCGGGTGCAAAATTTGTTTATGTGCTGGATGTACAGCGCCGCGAAGGGCGTACCTGGGACAATGAAGGCAAGGTTGAAGATATCGCGACTGGCAGTGCGGTCGGCCCTGCCGGTGCCTATATGGTCAGGCATCAGCGCGCCCAGGCTGGTGATACGCAAATTTTTGCCCAGGGCGCCTATGTGCACAGACCGAGTGAATTGCATGTGAATGTGAGTGCCGAAGATGAAACCGTGCTGGTACATGGGCAAGTTTGTCTGGTCGCCAAGGGTGAGCTCTACGTATAAAGCCGTGAGTCCTGCATGGCCGATACAGCGGTAAAAAATTTCCCCGAATTGCGGTGGCGTTCATGGCTTGCCCCTTTTTAAACGATCACTGCGCGATTTGGCATGATAAATTCAGTTTCCCCTATGTTCGTCCTTCTGATCTGAACATCGCTTTGGAGTCACTCTGGCCTTGCTTTTGGCTTGCTTGTTTTTGCGTGAATCTTGGATCTTGCTGGCCCTCGCAGCTGAATTTACATGCCAAATTTTTAAAATTCTATAAGTAGTCCAATTACATAAAGTAGTCTAACTACATTGCTCTCTTGCCCGCTTGTGGGGCATACGCAACACATTTCAGTGCACAGGGCTAGACTTGCTATAGAGGCCTTATATGGTGCACGTATTTTGTTTGTAGTTTTTTGTAGTCTTCGTTTGACATTGAATCTAGTTTTAGTACAAAATTCATCTCGGAACCTTGGGTTCTGATTGCCAGGCTGGGATGTTGGGTTTCTGTCTGGTGACTCAAAGAGTGCAAGTCAAATAAAAGTGTGAGGGGACATTACATGAAACAAGCTACGCAAAAGCGTCGGCAGGGCGAAGCTCTGCACCGTTTTTCTTTTAAATTGAGTCCAGTCGCGGCTGGATGTGCGGTATTGATCTTTGGCATGACCGACATCGCTACTGCACAAGAAGCAACTGGTACTACCGTGGTCGTGACAGGCATCCGCAAGGGTATAGAAGAAGCCATCTCGATCAAGAGAAATTCCAATTCCATTGTCGAAGCAATTTCTGCTGAAGACATCGGCAAACTGCCTGATGCCAGCGTAGCAGAATCGATCGCCCGTTTGCCTGGTGTGACCGCACAGCGCAGCCGTTCATCAGGCAAGGCGGCAGATGTCAGCGTGCGCGGCTTGTCCCCAAGTTTTAATGGTTCCCTGTTGAATGGCCGTGAACAGGCTTCTACAGGCAATGCCCGCAGCCCGGAGTTTGATTTGTTCCCGGCTGAACTCATGGGTTCCGTATTGATCTACAAAACGCCAGACGCAGCGCTGGTTGGTCAGGGGCTGGCAGCGACGATAGATTTGAATACACTCAAGCCACTAGATTTTGGCAAGCGTGTACTGGCAGCCAGCTATCGCAAACAACGCACCGGCGTACAATCAGGCTCCGAAGAGGGCACAGGCGACCGCGCATCATTCTCTTATGTGGATCAGTTTGCCAACCGTACTCTGGGCGTGTCTTTGGGCTTGACCAAGTTCAAGGAAGACGGCGGCGGCCAGCAAAAGTTTGATTCATGGGGTGGCTTTGCGCCAACAGTAGATTATAACGGCGCCAAAGTAGTTGCACCGGGTGGTTTTAAATCTGACACTGAAGTCAGCAAGAGTAACCGCGACGGCGCTTCTCTGACTTTGCAATACAAGCCAAATAAAAACTTCAAATCTTCTGTAGACGTATTTTATTCTGCCGGTTCTAGCAGCCTGAAGAAAACCGGTCTGGAAGGTGCAATTGCCGGTTCAGCCGGTGGCTATGATCCAGACGGCGTACTCAGCAATGCAACCATCGTCAACGGTGTTGCGACTGCAGGTACTTTCAGTAACTATAAAGGTGTAGTTCGCAATCACAAAGAAAGCGCTGACGACAAACTGACGTCGATAGGCTGGAACAGTGAAATGAAACTCGATGAGTGGACGGCAGTAGCCGATTTATCTTATTCGAAAGCCGTCAAACATATCAAACGTTATGAAACCACGGCTGGTCAGCCTGGTGATGTAACGCCACTGGGTTCGATTTCTTATACCGGTTTTAATGGCGGTAATTTTGCAGACGTGAAGTATTCCACCAGCCTGAATTATTCTGACCGCAATGTCTCCAGACTGACTGACGTCGATGGCTGGGGTGGTGGTCCAAATACACCGCAAGCCGGCTATGTTGCTTTGCCAGATATTAATGACAAGGTCAACAGCATACGCCTGAGCGCCAAGCGTGACCTGAATTTTGGTCCTGTGGTAGCGGCGCAGTTTGGCCTTAACTATACTGAGCGCGATAAAGCCCGTACTGGCCAGGAAGGACGTCTGGTCGTTAAAGGCGGCGGTGGCTATGCTTCTGCAGCGGTACCAGGCAGTGCAGTGGCAACTGCGGGCACAGTTGGTTTGCCAGTAGCCTCTTTTGACCCTGATGGTTCTTTGGGCCCGATTTATGAACTGGCGCGCTGGGTTGATGCATCCGTGCTCGCAAAAGACTGGACCGTCAATGAAAAAGTAACGACCGCCTACGCAATGGGTGATCTCGATGGTCAGGTAATGGGTTTGAATTACCGTGGTAACTTTGGTGGTCAATTCATCCACACTAACCAGCGCTCGACTGGTAATCAGGTTGATCTGGCCAAGTGCACGGGTATCACTGTAGATACTTGCCCATTCAAGACTGCCACTGGTGGCAAGTCTTATTCTGATTTTTTGCCTAGTCTGAATGTCTCTTTTGATCTGGGTAAAGAACAGTTCTTGCGTGTAGGTCTGGCAAAAGTTTTGTCACGCGCAAACATGGATGATTTGCGTGCCAGCCAGGAATTTGGCGTCAAGACTGGCGGTGCTTTCCCTATCATTACAGGCAGCGGTGGTAATGCTGAACTCAAGCCTTTCAGCGCCAAGGCTTTTGATTTGTCGTATGAAAAATATTTCGGCAAGAAGGGTTATTTTAGCGTTGCTGGTTTCTATAAGCAGCTTGATACTTATATCTATCGTGCACCACGTACTTTCGACTTTAAGCCTTTTGTAAGTGCAAGCACGCCTTTGCCTCTGAGTGGTCCATATCAAGGTTCTACGGTTGGTTTGCTGACGACACCACAAAATGGTGAGGGCGGTAATATTCATGGCTTTGAAGTTGCCCTGAATATTCCATTCTCCATGATCACTCCAGTGCTGGATGGTTTTGGTGTCATGGTGAATCACTCTGATACCTCAAGCCAGATTACCTTGCCAGCGTTTGGTTTCGGCACTTCAAATATCAGTGCGCAAAATATTCCTTTGCCAGGCCTCTCCAAGCGTGTCAGCAATCTGCGTCTGTACTATGAAAAAAATGGCTTCCAGATTGCTGTTGCAGGCCGCAAACGTTCTGATTTCCTGGGCCAGATCAGCGACTTCCAGGACAATCAGCAATTGACTTTCATCAAGGGTGAAACTATCGTTGATTTTCAGGTCTCGTATGAATTCCAGACTGGTTACCTGAAAGGTCTATCATTGCTGGCGCAAGCGAATAACTGGAACAATGCACCGTTCCAGCAATATGACACTGATCCAAACAAGATCACAGATAAAACTGTATATGGCAGGACTTATCTGTTTGGCCTGAACTATAAGTTCTAAGATCGTAAACAGGTTCTAAGCTGAACTGCAAGCAGCCCCTGTCAGCGCAAGCTCACGGGGGCTAGTTTTTTTGTGGAGACAACATGCAAAATACAATTATAAAAAACGTGGTGATTGTAGGTGGTGGTACTGCCGGCTGGATGACAGCAACGGCGCTAGCGACCGTGCTGCAAGGGCAATACCGGATACGGGTAGTGGAGTCGGATGAAATTGGTATTGTTGGTGTCGGTGAAGCCACCATACCGATGATACAAAGATTTAACCAGGTAGTCGGTATCGACGAAAATGAATTCTTGCGCGAGACGCAAGGTACTTTCAAGCTGGCGATAGAATTTGTTAACTGGGGCAAGCAGGGCGAGCGCTATATGCATGGCTTTGGTACTATCGGCCAGGATTTTGGCAGTGTGCGCTTTGACCAGTACTGGCAAAAAATGCGCAAGCTGGGCAAGGCTGACGAGTTGGCGGCGTATTCCATTACCCGCATGATGTGCAAGGCAAATAAATTCATGCCGGCCCGTTACGATGTGCAGAATTCACCGCTGAACCAGATTGCCCATGCCTATCATTTTGATGCCAGCCTATATGCGCGTTACTTGCGAAAAATCGCCGAGTCGCGCGGTGTCGTGCGTACTGAAGGCAAGATAGTCTCGGTCAGCCAGCGCGCAGATGATGGTTTTGTCGATGCCATCGTTCTGGAAAATGGTGAACGCATAGACGGTGATTTATTCATTGATTGTTCCGGCTTCCGTGGCTTGCTGATAGAGCAGACCTTGCAGACAGGTTATGAGGACTGGTCGCACTGGTTGCCATGCGACAGGGCGCAGGCCGTGCCTTGTGAATCTGAGCCAGAACTGCTGCCCTATACCCGCGCCACTGCGCACCGCGCTGGCTGGCAATGGCGCATCCCCTTGCAACACCGCATAGGCAATGGCCATGTGTATTGCAGCCAGTATGTCAGTGATGACGAAGCGGCTTCCGTGTTGTTGTCGAATCTTGATGGCAAGCCGCTGGCTGATCCGCGCGTCATCAAATTCAAAACTGGCATGCGCAATAAAACCTGGAACAAGAATGTAGTGGCGATAGGCTTGTCCAGTGGTTTTCTTGAGCCACTGGAATCAACCAGTATCCACCTCATACAATCGGCCATTGCGCGCCTGATTGACTTCTTCCCTGACCGTAGTTTCAATGCTGTCGATATCGCAGAATACAATCGTCAATCGCGCTTTGAATATGAGCGCATCCGTGACTTCGTGATCTTGCATTACAAACTCAATCAGCGTGATGATTCCACTTTCTGGAAAGCCTGTGCTGACATGCCTGTGCCGGATAGTCTGCAACATAAAATCGACTTGTTCCGCGCCAGCGGCCGCTTGCTGCGCGTTGATAATGAATTGTTTGCCGAGGTCGGTTGGCTGCAGGTTTTTGAAGGACAAAATTTAATTCCTGAAAGCCTCAATCCTCTGGTAAATTTGCAGACCGAAGCGGACACCATGGAATATCTCGATAGTGTGCGTGAGGTAGTGCAGAAATGCGTGGCCATCATGCCAGGACATGCTGCCTATATTGCCCAGCATTGCAAGGCCAGAAGCTGAGCCAGTGCTGAGTGGGGGAGGTGCCACTGTGAGGTTCCACCAGCAGCGGCGCATAAAAAATAAACTCAAAAAAATATAAATTATGCATACTGGTATGAGCACTACCGAGATTTTCCTGATTGCGATGTTTGTGATTTTCACGCTGCCTTACCTGATCTGGCGGGTAGGTAAAACTGACTATTACGCTCCACTGGTAGTAGTCCAGATTATCACTGGTATTTTGCTGGGGCCTGGTGTCCTTGGGGCGATTTATCCCGACTACTATAAATTCGTCTTCAATCCCCAGGTAATACAGTCACTGAATGGCATCGCCTGGTGGGCCGTCATGATTTTTGTCATGATTGCCGGAATAGAACTGGACTTGAAGAAGGCCTGGGAATACCGCCGTGAAAGTACTATCACTGCTGGCCTGGCATTGGGCATGCCTTTATTGTTTGGCTGCGTAGCTGGTATGGGCCTGCTCAGCATGGATGGCTGGATGGGGCCCAAAGCCATGAGCTGGCAATTCGTGCTCGGTGTGGGCATGTCCTGCGCCGTCACTGCCTTGCCCATCCTGATCTTGTTGATGGAAAAGCTCGACATCCTGCGCCAACCGATAGGCCAGCGCATACTGCGTTATGCCAGTCTTGACGATATTGCGATCTGGGGCGTGTTGGCGGTGATCTTGTTGGACTGGACCAGGGTAGGGCGACAAGTCGGCTTTTTAGTGGTGTTTGCGGTTGCTACCCTGTTGTTTCGCAAACTCATGGTCTGGCTGGAAGAACGTGACCGTTGGTATGTGGGCCTGATCTGGCTGGCTGCCTGTGCTTTTGCGGCTGACTGGGCTGGCCTGCACTATATGGTAGGTGCTTTCCTGGCGGGTGCGGTCATGGATGCACACTGGTTCAACCAGGAAAAAATGGACCTCATGCGCCACCATGTCTTGCTGGCCATCATGCCAGTGTTTTTCCTGAGCACGGGTTTGCGTACCAACTGGGCGGTGGGCGGCGTCGCCGTCTTCGTCGCTGCGGCTGTTTTGCTGTTCGCCTCTGTCACTGGCAAGCTGATAGGCATACAGGTAGCAGGCAAGATACTCAAATGGGAAAAAGGTGAGGCTTCCATCATAGGCTGGCTCTTGCAGACCAAGGCTTTGATCATGATTATCTTTGTCAACATCCTGCTTGATAAAAGCATCATCACCAGTGAAACTTTTACCGCCTTGTTGCTGATGGCTATCGCCAGCACCATGCTGACGGTACCTGTGGTATATCCGAAATTGCAGAAAATGAAGGAGCTGATTTTCAGGAGTAAGTAAGATTTTTGAATCTCCGTTTTTGCAGGTGAAAGGCCCGCTGCTTTTTTGAAAGTGGCGGGCATTTTCTTTTGGCGGTGGGTGTCTATGTCAGAATAAGTTTAAAAAAATGCAGGAAATGATGGGTAGTATTGCTACAGATTGCTATTTCCAGCGTAAGGTTTTACGTGGATTTTTCTTTTTTATCAGACTTAATCATTGTTTGTAGTTGGTCTTAAAAATTTATGTAGTTTGATTACATTTTGCTGTGGTAGTATTTCAAAATGCAGATGTGCTTACTATGGTGACTTTGTTGGGAAGTCGTTTTTAGCCAGCGAGCCGTACTGCAACAGTAGTTCATAATAAATTTGGGGACAAAACACCATGCAAGTATCTGCATACAAACCACGTCTGTCGTTCTGGCAGTTGTGGAATATGAGTTTCGGTTTCTTTGGCATACAGTTTGGCTTTGCGCTGCAAAATACCAATACCAGCCGCATCTTTTCTACCCTGGGCGCGAATCCCGATGATCTGGCTCTGTTCTGGCTGGCTGCACCCATCACAGGCTTGCTGGTGCAGCCCATCATTGGCTACCTGAGTGACAATACCTGGCATCCATTCTGGGGACGCCGTCGTCCTTTCTTTTTCATCGGTGCGATACTGGCATCGATTGCCATGTTCCTCATGCCTAATTCCAGCGTCTTGTGGATGGCGATAGCGGTGTTGTGGATGATGGACAGCGCCATCAATATTTCCATGGAACCTTTCCGCGCCTTTGTCGGTGACAAGCTTGATGTGTCGCAGCAAACCGCAGGCTTTGCCATGCAAACCTTCTTCATCGGTTGCGGTGGTGTGATTGCCTCCTTGCTGCCGACGATATTCACAGATTACCTCGGCGTCAGCAATGTGCCTGTGAATGGCGCGATCCCTGACACTGTGCGTTATTCCTTTTATTTCGGCGGCGCGATTTTTGCCTTGTCTGTCATGTGGACAGTGTTTACCAGCAAGGAAATTCCTCCGGCAGACCTGGAAAAATTCAAACAGGAACGCAAGAATAATCAGGGCTTGGGCAAGGCAGTATCAGAAATTTTGGGTGGCTTCACCAAAATGCCCAAGACCATGGTGCAACTGGCGTTGGTGCAATTCTTTACCTGGGTCGCCTTGTTTGCCATGTGGGTGTACACCACGCCCTCGATAGCGCAAACTGTTTTCCATAGCAGCGATGCGCAGTCAGCCGCTTTCCAGGAAGGCGGTAACTGGGTGGGCATCATGTTCGCGGTGTATGGTGGTGTCTCTGCAATCGCGGCTTTCTTGTTGCCTGTGCTGGCGAAGATGACCAGCCGCAAATTTGTTCACATGTTGTGTCTCGTGATAGGCGGTGTCAGCCTCATGAGTATCTTCCTGATCTCATCCAAACAAATGCTGCTCTTGCCTATGGTGGGTGTGGGCATCGCATGGGCCAGTGTACTGACCATGCCATATGCAATTCTGGCAGGTGCTTTGCCTGCGAACCGCATGGGTTATTACATGGGCCTGTTTAATTTCTTTGTGGTGATACCGCAGATTATTGCCGGTGTCGTGCTCGGTGCGATCTTGAAGCATTTCTTTGATAACCAGTCCGTCAAGGTCTTGATGCTGGGTGGGGCTTGCATGATATTAGCGGGCTTGCTGACTTTGCTGGTCAAGGATGAAGCAGTCGAAGTTGCACCAGGCATGGACAAGACGGCAGCTAATGCTGCTACCGTTTAAGCAGACAGCCGGAGTTTCATTATGCAAGTGACTGCGTTAAAACTGGGCTTGGCAATGCTGCTGGTCGCGGGTTCAAATACTCTAATTTTTGCCGCGTCCAATGCGCAATCATCTCAACAGAAAAGCATTTCAGCCCAGCCATTTTTATGGGAAAACGCCACTGTCTATTTTTTACTGACAGATCGCTTTCATAATGCCAACCATAAAAATGATCTGGCCTATGGGCGTAAGAATGACGCTGCGCCCCAACGAGGCTTTGCCGGTGGCGATCTGGCTGGTATTACGGCAAAGATCAAATCTGGCTATTTCAAAGACCTCGGTGTCGATGTCATCTGGCTGACGCCACCGGTCGAGCAAATTCATGCGAGTACGGATGAAGGTACGGGCAAGTCTTATGGTTTTCATGGTTACTGGGCCAAGGACTTCACCCGTGTCGATGCCAATCTGGGCACAGAAGCCGATATGCGTGAGTTTGTCGATACCGCGCATGCGCATGGCATGCGTGTCTTGCTGGATGTGGTCATGAACCACCTGGGGCCAGTGACGGAGCAAGACCCGGTCTGGCCAGATGAATGGGTCAGAACATCGCCAACCTGCACTTATAAAGATACTGAAACCACGGTCAGTTGCACCCTGGTCAAAAACTTGCCGGACATACGCACAGACAGCAAAGCCGCAGTCAGCTTGCCGCCAGTGCTGGCAGAGAAGTGGAAGGCAGAAGGGCGCTATGACAAAGAAGTCAAAGAGCTGGATGATTTTTTTCAGCGCACAGGTTTGCCACGTGCGCCACGATACTACCTCATGAAATGGCATGTAGATTGGGTAAAGAAATACGGTGTCGATGGTTTCCGTGCTGATACAGCCAAACATACAGAGCCAGAAATCTGGAAAGAATTGCATGGCCTTGCCAGCGTAGCTTATGAAGACTGGAAGCAGGCCAACCCCAAAAAGAAACTGGGTAATCAGGCTTTCTTTATGACCGGTGAAGTGTATAACTATGCACTCGCTCACGGCCAGGACTTTGACATGGGCGGCGGCCAGACCGTCAATTTTTACCAGAACGGTTTTGACAGCCTCATCAATTTTGGTTTTAAGTCAGATGCCAATAAGACTTATGAAGCCTTGTTCAGTGATTATGCCGCGCGTTTGCATGGGCCTTTGGCTGGATATTCCGTACTGAATTACATCAGCTCGCATGATGATGGCGGGCCATTTGATCTCTTACGCCAAAAGCCATTTGAATCCGCTAATAAACTTTTGTTGAGCCCTGGCGCTGCACAAATTTATTATGGCGATGAAACTGCACGCTCTCTGAATGTCGCTGGTGCGCAAGGCGACGCGACCTTGCGTTCTTTCATGAACTGGGATGAGTTGGCAAAGAATGCCAGCCGTGAAGGCTACCGCATTGTTGAAGTCCGCCAGCACTGGAGTCGCCTGGGTTCGTTCCGGCGTGCCCATCCTGCCATAGGAGCAGGTATGCATGAAAAACTGGCCGACGCCCCTTATACTTTTAAGCGCACTTATGGCAAAAACGGCATCAGCGACAAAGTAGTGATTGCGCTGGATATCCCGGCTAACAGCAATCCTGCCATCAACGTCGCAGGCGTTTTTGCCGATGGACAAAAACTGCGCGACTATTATTCCGGCAAGACGGCCACAGTCCTCAATGGCAAGGTGCAATTCAATAGTGGCTTGAGCACTACATTGATTGCACCTTAGTAAGCTCAAAAAAATAATTAGAGACACATGAGAAAAACATCCATAGTCAAACTGAATGTCTTTGCAGTCGCGATCCTGTCGCTGGCAACAACAGCACACGCACAAAATTCTGTCCGCACTATTGTGGCTGTCAGCAAGCAGGCTGATCATCTGGAAATCAAGACCAATGATGGTCGCTACATCTTGAAACCTTACAGTGACAAGATAATCGAAACCAGTTTTATCCCTGCTTCTGAAAAATTCAACCCGGCTTCGCATGCCGTCGTCTTGTTGCCAGCGCGCGTCAAGACCAGTTTCAAAGAGACAGCAAGCAGTATTCAGTATATCGCGGGTGACATAAGTGTCAGCATCACCAAATCACCGCTGCAAATTGCCTATGCTTATAAGGGCAAGCCCTTGCTATCAGAAAAAAATGGCTATAGCAAAACCGCAGATGCGGAAGTCCTCGAATTCAACCTGGATGCCAGCGAAGCCCTATACGGTGGCGGCGCCCGTGCTCTGGGGATGAACCGTCGCGGCAATCGCCTGCCTTTGTACAACAAGGCACACTATGGCTATGAAGAGCGTTCAGAGCAAATGAACTTTGCCATGCCGCTGGTATTTTCATCGAAGATGTATGGCCTGCATTTTGATAATGCCGCAATAGGTCAGCTTGATCTCGACAGCAAGAAAAACAATGTGCTCGCGTATGAAACCATTAGTGGCCGCAAGACTTACCAGGTCATCGCTGGTGACAACTGGGCGGACATCGTCAGTAATTACACCAGTTTGACCGGGCGCCAGCCTTTGCCACCGCGCTGGACTTTTGGTAATTTCGCCAGCCGCTTTGGTTATCACAATGAGGCAGAAGCGCGCAGCATACTCGATAAATTTCGCACAGAAAAAATTCCTGTCGACGCCATCATCTTTGATCTTTACTGGTTTGGTAAAGATATCAAGGGCACCATGGGTAATCTGGAGTTTGATAAAGACAGCTTCCCCAATCCCAAAGGCATGATTGCTGACTTTGCGCAGCAAGGTATCAAGACTATCCTGATTACCGAGCCTTTCATTTTGACGACTTCAAAAAAATGGCAAGAGGTAGTTGATAAAAATATTCTGGCCACCGACAAGCAGGGCAAGCCCTACACCTATGATTTTTATTTTGGAAATACCGGCCTCATTGATATCTTCAATCCGCCTGCACAAAACTGGTTCTGGGCCATCTATAAAGATTTAAAAAACATGGGGGTGGCTGGCTGGTGGGGAGATCTGGGGGAGCCGGAAGTCCATCCATCTGCCTTGCAGCACAAGACCGGTAGTGCCGATGAATTGCATAATATCTACGGCCATCAATGGGCCAAGCTGATTGCTGATGGCTACAAGAAAGACTACCCCAATCAGCGGCCTTTCATCCTCATGCGCTCTGGTTATTCAGGTTCACAAAGGCTGGGCATGATACCGTGGTCGGGTGATGTCAATCGCACCTGGGGCGGATTGCGTTCCCAGCCTGAGATCGCCTTGCAGATGGGCATGCAGGGCATGGCTTATATGCATTCTGACCTTGGTGGCTTTGCCGGTGCAAATCTGGATGATGAGTTGTATGCACGCTGGTTGCAGTATGGCGTGTTTCAGCCTGTGTTCCGCCCTCATGCGCAGGAAGAAGTTGCTTCTGAGCCGGTCTTGCGTGAAGCTAAGACCAAAGCTTTGGCAAAGGCAGCGATAGAATTACGTTACCGCATGCTGCCGTATAACTATACCCTGGCATTTGAGAATAACCAGCAAGGCCTGCCTTTCATGCGCCCGCTATTTTATGCGGAACCACAGAACCAGAAACTGCAAACTGTGGCTGACACTTATCTGTGGGGTGACAGTTTCCTCGTGCATCCTGTCATGAAGGCAGGGGAAAAAGAAGCCAACGTGTATTTCCCGGCAGGTAGTACCTGGTTTGATTTTTACACTGATCAGCAACATCAGGGTGGTGCGACTGACACTGTAAGCGTGGAGCAAGACCATATACCGGTGTTTGTGCGTGCTGGCGCTTTTGTCCCCATGAGCCCGCTGGTACAGAATACCCGTGACTATTCAGCAAAAAAACTGGAGCTGCATTACTACCATGATGCCACCGTCAAAAAGTCGGCAGGCAAGTTGTATGACGATGACGGCGAGACTGCGAATGCTTATGAGAAGGGGGCTTACACCCTCATGTATTTCCATAGTCAGGCAAATACTGCGGAGTTGAAAATTAGTCTGAGAACAGAAACCGGCAAGAGTGCTGAGGCGGTGGACAAGGACATTGCACTGCATATACACAATATTGCCAGCAAGCCAGCATCAGTAAGCCTGCAAGGCAAGGCAACGCCTTTTAGCTGGGATGAAGCCAAAAAACAGTTACTTATTGATGTGCACTGGCTAAAAAACAGTAAGGCAGAGCTATCAATAAAGTTAAGTAAATGATATTGTCATGCCCGTTTACAGGTGGATGCACGCAGCTTGCCATGGCAAGTACAGATTTGGGACATGAATTTGCAGGTGTTTGTGGTAAATTGCGTGATTGCATTCTCTGTAAGAAAATAGGCAGTAAACCGTATATATGAAGACAGCATGACGACAGAACACGCACTTGTAGAACATGGTAGCGCGGCAGGTTTTTCTAGTGGCCCGCGCTTGTTGGCAGATATAGGCGCTACCCATGCGCGCTTCACACTTGAGTCTTCACCAGGTGTGTTTGAATCCGTCAAGGTCTTGAAGTGCGATGAATACGCTGACATCATGGCCTTGCTGCGCGCCTATCTTTCTACTGTGCCTGCCAGCAAGGTACATCATGCGGCGTTTGCACTGGCCAATCCTATCGAGGGTGACCAGGTCAGGATGACCAACCGCGACTGGGCATTTTCCATCGAAGATGTGCGCCGTGAATTTGGCTTATACACTCTGCTCATCGTCAATGATTTTACCGCCCTGGCCATGTCCTTGCCGGGTTTGCAGGCCAAAGACCTGATGCAGGTTGGCGGCGGCGCACCGGCTGCTAAATCTGTTATCGGAGTCCTGGGGCCGGGTACTGGCCTGGGTGTGTCTGGCCTGATCCCGACATCTGATGGTTTTGTGACGCTGGGCAGTGAAGGCGGTCACGTCAATTTCGCGCCGGTGGATGAGCGTGAATATGCGATCCTGCAATTCGCCTGGAAAGAATGGCCGCACGTCTCTACTGAACGCCTGATTTCTGGCCCTGGTATGGAATTGATTTACCGTGCCCTGGCCGACAGGAATAACAAGAAAGTCCAGGCCCTGCCCGCGCAAGACATCATGCGCGGTGCCCTGGCGGCTGATGCCGATGAACTTTGCCTGGAAACCCTGGAATGCTTTTGCGGCATGCTGGGCAGTTTCAGTGCCAATCTCGCTGTAACCCTCGGCGCTTTTGGCGGTATTTATATAGGCGGTGGCATAGTCCCCCTGATGGGTGATTATTTCGCCACGTCCGCCTTCCGCACACGCTTTGAAGCCAAAGGGCGTTTCACCAGCTATCTGGCGCAAATACCTACTTTTGTGATTACGACGCCCAACCCGGCGTTTTATGGCGTGTCGGCGATTTTATCTGAGCACCTGCGTGGCCGTAGCGGCGACAGTTCATTGATGGACCGCATACAGCAAATACAGGCAGAACTGACACCGGCAGAACGCCGCGTCGCTACCCTGGTGCTGGAAAACCCGCGTACGGTATTGAATGAGGCAATCGCAGAGATTGCCCGCCTGGCTGATGTCAGCCAGCCTACCGTCATCCGCTTTTGTCGTTCGCTGGGCTTCCTGGGTCTTGCTGACTTCAAACTCAAGTTTGCCAGCAGCCTGACCGGCACGATACCCGTGCGCCATAGCCAGGTACGCATGAGCGACAGCACGCATGACCTGAGTGCCAAGGTGATTGATAACACTGTGTCGGCGATTTTGAATTTCCGTGACCAGCTTGATGTGCGCTCGCTTGATCAGGCAATTGCCCTGTTGCGCAAGGCAAACAAGGTAGAGTTTTATGCCATGGGCAATTCGCGTGCCGTGGCGTTGGATGGCCAGCATAAATTCTTCCGCTTCCGCATTCCTACCGCCTCCTATGGCGATGCGCATTTATTCTCCATGGCAGCAGAATTGCTGAACCCTGGCGATGTCGTTATCGTGGTCTCGAATTCCGGCAAGCTGCCAGAGTTGCTGAAAGCCGTTGATGCTGCCCGCCTGGCCGGGGCCGATGTTATTGCGATCACGCCGAATCAGTCACCACTGGCAAAGAAAGCAACAGTCTGTCTGGCGGTCAATCATACTGAGGACAACGCAACTTTTCTGTCCATGATTTCACGCATACTGCAATTATTGCTGATTGATATTATCGCGGTAGGTTTGTCGGTTGATACACCTGAAACAGAAGGGCATGGCGATGACGTCAAGCGCAAGGAGTTATCGCGTTTCAGTAATTTGCTGATTTCTCATCTGGATAGCTGATTACACCTTAATCTAAGCGATGCAGCTTGCCTGAGCAGTCTGGCTGCTGTTATTGTTTTGCCTTTCATCTTCATGGACAGGCATGTTGGCTCTTGATCCCTTGGTCTTGCTTGATGCAGCTTTGCGCGGCACGCTGCTGGCTTTGCTGTTGCTGCTGTCCGCCATTCTGGGCCGTGACCGACCGCAACTGCTGGTAGTGCGTGCTGGTATCGCACTTTGTCTGGGCCTGGCGGTGCAGGTGATCAGTGCCACTCCCTGGTTTGAAGCCACGGTGCCAGGTCTGTGGCAAGCGCCACTGGTGGCGATTTCTGTTGCGAACGCCGTACTGTTCTGGGTATTTGTGCAAACCCTGTTCGATGATGACTATGCATTGCGGCCCATGCACCTGCTTGCCTGGTTTGCAGTGGCTGCCCTCAGTGCGCTGAACTGTGCCGTGGTGGCTGGTAGTGCCTCTATCATTGCACCACTGACGGTGGGCTTACAACGTGCGATACCTTTGATATTTGCCATTCTGGCCGCATTGGCAGCAGCAAGAAACTGGCGTACCGATCTGGTTGAAGCGCGACGTCGGCTGCGCGCTTTTATCGTGATTGCTGGCAGTATCTATACCGTTTTATTATTGCTTGCCCGTTTGAGTTCGCCACAGGGGAGGCTGGCAGGCGGTACTGCGATGGCAGATGTGCTTGTGTTGCTGCTCATCATCGCCGTCGTGACATTCAGGATGTTAAAACTGGGGCATCTGGATTTGTTTCCGCTGCCTGCAGTTTCATCAAAAGAACAAACCGTCCTGCAAGATGATCCTTTGCCCTTGACTGCGCCTGATGCAGGTGAAGACACGCTGGTGATTGCTTTACAGAAGCTCATGCAGGATGAGCGCCACTACCGCAGCGAAGACCTGACACTGGCCAGCCTCGCTGGCAAGATGCAGATCCCTGAATACCGTTTGCGCAAGCTGATCAACCAGCAGCTTGGCTACCGCAATTTCAATGCCTACATCAACGCCTTTCGCCTGGACGAAGCACGCGCTGCTTTGGCTGACCCGGCGCGGCGCGATTTGCCTGTTCTAACGATTGCGCTGACTTCTGGTTTCCAGTCCATAGGGCCATTCAACCGTGCCTTCAAGACTGCCACCGGGCTTACGCCTACCGAGTACCGCAAAGAAAATATGGCCGATTCCTGAAATCGGCTAGCCGAAATCTGTAATTTGCAGTCTGCGGCAAGACATCATTCGCTTTCCTGCGCATAGTCCGGTTCATCCGGGGCCTGGTCTCCGGCACTCAACCGATTGGAGCCTGAATGATGAAAGCGAAGTATCTACTTCTTGTTAAACGACTATTTCACTGTTTCACCTATGCGCTGCTATGCCTGCTGTTTTTTAGTAGCGGCATGGCGAGCGCATCGGTTGGTCTGACAACGATAGCCCCAAGCGCCACCGATGGCACTATTACCCTGTATTATCCGAGTAATGCACCTGAGCAATCAATTAATCGGGGTCGCTTCCATTTCAATTTTGCTGAACACGCAGACCCTGTGCGCGGCAATGGCCATCTGATCATCATTTCGCATGGTTCAGGTGGCTCACCCTGGGTATATGCAGACCTTGCCCGCAGTATGGTCGAGGCAGGTTTTATCGTTGCCATGCCCGAACACCATGCCGATAACTACAAGGATGACAGTCATCCCGGCCCCGATAGCTGGACCTTGCGACCCGCTGAAGTATCACGCGCCATTGATGCCGTTGGCCGTGACCCGCGCTTCGCACCCTTGTTGACGCTGGACAAGGTCGGCATGTATGGCATGTCGGCAGGTGGCCATACTGCACTCAGCATGGCAGGCGGGCGCTGGTCATCGGCTGGGTTTAAACAACATTGTGAAGAAGACCTGGTCAATGACTTTCAATCATGCGTGGGCCTCAATACCAGGCTCACTGGCGGTTTCTTTGATGGTCTGAAGAAATGGCTGGCTTTGACGATTATCCGTAGCCGTTTCAGTGATGCCACCATGCGCGAGCATCATGATCCCCGTGTGGCTGCAGTCGTGGCTGGTGTTCCTGCTGCTGCTGACTTTGACATGGCGTCGTTGAAAAATCCGCCTGTTCCACTGGGCCTGGTCACTGCGGGACAGGACCGCTGGCTGGTGCCGCGTTTTCATAGTGGTCGGGTATTGGCTGTCTGCCAGACTTGTGAACATATTGCGGACGTGCCTGAGGCTGGCCATGGTTCATTGCTGTCACCCCTACCACCAAACCTGACAGGCCTGATTAGCGACATGCTGAATGATCCGCCCGGTTTTGACCGTGGGCAAATGCCTGCGGTGGATAAGAAAATTACCGCATTCTTTGAAAAGCATTTATTACATTAGAACTACCTTAGGAATCTCTGATTAAGTCCCCGAGCAATGATTCAGAAACGGTAATATAAGCTTATTTTCCATTGAATCATAAATACCATGAGACAGACAACATTTGCCGAAGGTGGCTTTGAACGCTATGCCAAGA